>CAYUXO010000055.1:0-17264 GCA_964448865.1 uncultured Anaerolineales bacterium | reverse complement strand
CTGATCCAAAAATCCAATCCGGGAAAAACGGCCAGCTTTTTCCGCAGCCGGCTAACCATTGGCCGCAAAATTTCCGGAGCTTCCCCTTCTGAAACCTGAATTCCTTGAACCAGGAAAACCAGTTCTTGATGTCCCAGCACTCTGCCGCGATTTTCAATAAAAATGCTTAATAACCTGCTCTCAGTGGGCGTTAAATTAACCCGATCATTTCCCCGCCAGATTTCTCTCCGTTCAAGATCTACCATTAAATTACCGGGTAAATTCACTACCCTTCGGACCGGCAATTCTTCCCCTCTGATTCCCTCCACATCCTTGAGCTGATCCAGTGAACTTGATAATTGTTCAATGAGCAGTTCCCGACGGGTTTTGGTCTCTTTTTCAGACAGGACGCGTTGAATGCTGGTTAAAAAATCATTGATATCGTAGGGTTTGAGGATATAGTCACTGGCGCCAGCCCTGATAGCTGTGATTGCCGTATCCAATGATCCATGGCCGGTTATGATAATGACCCTGGTTTCAGGATGCCTCAGGTTAATTTCACTCATGACACCCTCGCCATCAAAGCTTCCCGGTAAGTGAAGATCCAGGAGAGCCAGGTCATAATTTTCTACCTTGAGCATATCCAGGGCTGCATCTCCCGAAAAAGCTGAGCCAACAGTGAATCCCTCAGACCGCAGCAATTCTCCCAGGGTTTCCTGGATACCACGATCATCCTCAATAATTAAGATCCTCGCGCCCATAATTATCCTCCAGCTAGACTTAAGACCTCCGAGGTCTGCTTCACTACCATCATACTTGGAATTCAATTCTTTTGCAATTACGTCCCTGTTAACAGGGATCGGGCAGCGCATTCATAATCCCTCTCATGTTATACTTCTCTACAAGTTACCTTACAAAAACAGGAGTGGATCATGAAAGATTTTTTGGCTGTGGCAGATTATTCCCCCGAGGATTTGCAGTCTATCCTGGACACTGCTGTTGACCTGAAAAATGAATGGAAAAACAAAGGCAACCCCCCCTTATTTAAGAACAAAGTTCTGGCAATGATCTTCCAGAAACCAAGCTTAAGAACCCGGGTTTCTTTTGATATGGCAATGCGTCACCTGGGAGGTGATGCGCTGTACCTCTCACCAGCAGAAATCGGTCTCGGAAAAAGAGAGTCCATCGCTGATGTGGCGAGGGTGATCTCCGGATACGTGGATATTGTTATGGCGCGTGTTTTTGATCATGAACATGTCCTGGAATTGGCCAAGTGGGCTGATATTCCGGTCATCAACGGATTGAGCGACTATAACCACCCCTGCCAGGCCACCGCTGATGCACTGACCATACAGGAGGAATTTGGCAATCTGAACGGCCTTAAAGTCACTTATATTGGGGATGGCAATAATGTTGCCGTCTCATTAATGCATATTTGCGCCAAATTAGGAGCTGATTTCACAATTGCTAATCCTGATGGTTTTGGAATGGACCAGGAAGCAGTTGCTTTAGGAGAGCAATTTGCTGCTGAAAGCGGGAGTGTCATCCGGGAGCTGACAGATCCCAACCAGGCTGTTAAAAACGCCCAGGTCATTTATACAGACACCTGGGTCAGTATGGGCCAGGATGAAGAAGCTGCCAAACGGGATCTGGTTTTCCCTCCTTATCAGGTCAATCAGAAACTGCTGGCTGGCGCAGACAAAAAGGCCATTGTCATGCACTGCTTACCCGCTCACCGGGGCGAGGAAATTACCGACGAAGTTGCAGATGGACCCAACTCCCGGTTATTCCCCCAGGCACACAATCGGCTGCATGCCCAGAAGGCAATCCTCCTTAAATTATTAAGCTGAGCTGTTAACATGAGGTGCTATAGATGAATATTTGCATTCCCAAAGAAAGGCGTGATTCCGAATACCGGGTAGGCCTGACACCTGCAGGCATTCAATTATTAACCCAGCAGGGACATACCTGCTTTGTTGAAAAAGAAGCCGGCGTCGGCAGTGGATTTACAGATCATGCCTACCAGAAGGCAGGAGCAACCATTGTATACAATGGTGATGAAGTCTACGGACGGGCCGACCTGATCCTTAAAGTAGCCAGCCCGATCAAGGAAGAATACACCTGGATGGGGGAAGGTTTGACATTGATGGGCTTCCTGCACCTGGCTGCCGGCTGGGCAGGCAAGGTTGATGCCCTGATCGATAAAAAAATCACCGCGATCGGTTATGAGATCATCCAGGATGTTAATGGCAATTTGCCGGTCCTGAAACCGCTCAGCCATCTTGCCGGACTCATGGTGCCCCAAATTGCAGCCACCCTGGCTCAAAATAATTTCGGCGGACCAGGTTTTGCCCTTGGCGGTATTCCTGGCATCCCACCTGCGGACGTGGTTATCATAGGCGCCGGAACTTTAGGTCGAAGCGCTGCCCGTGCCTTCCTGGGATTGGGTGCCAATGTCCACATGCTGGACAGCTCTCTAGAAGTCCTGCAGCAGATCGATCATGAATTTTCCAGCCGGGTCAGCACTCTGGTCAGCTACCCCTTTAACTTGCGAAAAGTTTGCTCTTTTGCTGATGTGCTGGTAGGAGCTGTCCTGGTACCGGGAGCTCCATCACCTGTCATTGTCACCAGGGATATGGTCAAGCTATTACACAGCCGCTCTATCATCATCGACTGCGCCATTGACCAGGGCGGGTGTATAGCGACCAGCCGGCCGACTAATCACAGCAACCCAACTTATTTGGAAGAAGATGTGATCCACTATTGTGTGCTCAATATGACCGGTGTACTGGGACGCACTGCTACCCATGCCATGAGCAATGCTACCTGGCCATTCATCACCCAAATTGCAGAGATTGGAATCGAGAAATCCCTCAAAGAAAATCCGGCCTTGAGCAGTGGGGTATATACAACCGGGGGCAAAGTTGTTAACCAAGTTTATAAACAAACCCTTGAAGGCAGGAAAAAATTATGAGCTGGACCGAACAATATTCACAAAAAGTTGTCAGTGCCGCAGAGGCAGTCAAAGCTGTAAAATCTGGTGACAGGATATTCCTGACAGGCAACTGTTCCGTTCCCAGCGAGATCCTCTCCGCACTGGTAGACCGGGCTCATGACCTTAAGGATGTGGAAATTTGCCAGGCCTTGACTGTAGGTTCTGCAGATTACGTTAGCCCGGACATGGAAGGCCACCTCCGGGTAAATACCATGTTCATCAGCCACAATACCCGGGAAGCTGTGGGTGCCGGGCGGGCGGATTTCACCCCGGTGCTATTGTCTGAATTTCCCCTGCTCTTTAAGAACAAGATTCTGCCTGTGAACGTTGCCTTTGTGCATCTTTCACCTCCGGATCCGCATGGTTACTGCAGTTTTGGAGTTGAAGTTGGCCTCAGTAAAAGTCCAGCCGAATCAGCCGAGATCATAATTGCTGAAGTCAACGAACAAATGCCCCGCACCTTGGGAGACACCTTTATTCATGTCAGTGCGATTGACTATATTGTCCCCGTGGATTATCCCCTGCCCGAACTGGCCATGGGGGAAGGCAAACCATCTGAGGAAGTTGAAAAAATCGCTGCCTATATTGCGGATCTAATACCGGATGAAGCGACCATGCAGATGGGCATCGGTGCCATACCAGACGCTGTCCTCAAACACTTATTTGATAAAAAGGACCTCGGGATCCATACCGAGCTATTTTCTGATGGTGTGATCGATCTTGTGGAAGCCGGGGTGCTGACCAACGCCAAGAAAACTCTTCATCCTGGAAAAATCATCGCCGGATTCATTTTAGGCACAAAACGTCTCTACGAATGGGTCCATAATAATCCCTTGATCGAATTTCTCCGCACTGAATATGTTAATGACCCATTTGTGGTCTCACAGAATCACCGCATGGTAGCAGTTAATTCAGCCATAGAAGTGGACCTTACGGGCCAGATCTGTGCTGACAGCATCGGAACTAAACTATACAGTGGAGTTGGAGGTCAGCTGGATTTCGTGTACGGAGCCTCAAGATCCAAAGGTGGCGTCCCCATCATAGCCCTGCCCAGTACTGCCAAAGATTTCAGCAGGATTGTAACTACTTTAAAAGTCGGCGCAGGAGTGGTCACTACCAGGAATCATATTCATTATGTGGTTACTGAATACGGTGTAGCTAATTTATATGGCAAAACCATCCGGGAACGTGCTCAACAATTAATCAATGTAGCTCATCCTGATTTCAGAGAAGAACTGACCAAGGAAGCCCAGGCGCTGCATTACATATAATGTAAGAAATTAGATCATCAGGCAGCTTATGAAACGCCGCGCAAAAATAATCGCCACACTGGGACCAGCCAGTGCAGATAAATCGACCATTAAAGACCTGCTGATCGCGGGAATGGATGTCGCCCGGATCAACTTTTCCCATGGTGACCATCAGGGCCATTCCCAGGTCATAAAGAACCTCAGGGAAACAGCCCGGGAGTTGAATCGTCCGATCACGATCTTGGGGGATCTATCGGGTCCAAAGATCCGCACAGGGGAATTGGTTTCAGGTCCGATCCAACTGGTTCAAGGCAATCAGTTAATTCTTACTACGGAAAAAGTGTCCGCCACAGATGAATTGGTTCCAGTAAATTTCGCAGATCTGCCAATAAGTGTCGCAGAAGGTGGACAGATCCTGCTGGATGACGGCCGCCTTGAACTGGTCGTCAAGAAGATCAAAGGAAAACAAGTAATTACTGAAGTGGTTCAGGGGGGAACCTTAAAATCACACAAAGGCATTAATCTTCCAGGGGCGAAATTAAGTATTGACCCATTGACTGAGAAAGATTTGATAGATTTGAAATTTGGTCTTTCCAATGATATCGATGTCCTGGCATTGTCATTTGTGCGCAGCGCAGATGATATCAAGCAATTAAGGGATGAAATTCAGAGCATTGATCCTGAAAAGGTAAAAATACCTATAATCGCCAAGCTGGAACATCCTGATGCAATTTGTAATTTACATGAAATAATTCATGCTGCTGACGGCGTGATGGTTGCCAGAGGAGATCTGGGTATTGAAATGCCCCCAGAAACTGTGCCAATCGAACAAAAACGAATTATCGCAATGGCCAATAAACATCTCAGTTACGTGATCATCGCCACCCAGATGCTTGACTCCATGGTTGATAACCCCCGGCCAACGCGCGCGGAAGCCAGCGATGTTGCCAATGCAGTCCTGGATGGCACTGATGCAGTGATGCTGTCCGGAGAAACCGCGATCGGTAAATTCCCGGTCAAGACAGTCAAAATGATGGCTTCCATCATTGAACAAAGCGAAGAGCACAGTGATGAATGGGGACGTCTCAGTCTTGACCTGACAGATGATTCCACCCATGACAATGCTGTTTCCATAACCCGGGCAGCCAGGGAACTGGCTCACGACCGTTCTGTATCAGCAATTGCAGTCTTCACTCGCAGCGGAAGAACAGCCAGGTTGATGTCAAAGGCGCGACCTTCCGTTCCAATCCTGGCTTTCACACCCGATCCAAGGACCTACCAATACCTGGCAATGCTGTGGGGAACCACCCCCTATCTGATCCCTCATGCAGAATCAATTGAGCAAATGATCTCACATGTCGATCAAGCGGTTATTGAAGGAACACCCGTGAAAGCCGGGCAAGAAATTGTCTTGATCGCTGGTTTTCCAATTAATAAAATGGTTCCACCCAACCTTGCCCTGCTCCACACGGTTAGATCAAACAAGACATAGTTTTTTATTGAAAAATCAAACTGAGTCAGGCTCATAATACTCTCCTGATATCTAGAGTGCACTAGTTTCCACTCGCGGGGGCATTGTATGACCGATTTTCCATATATTCACAGCAAGGCTGAATCCCGACCCATCCCTTTGAGTTCCTACTTTCCTCCCTATCGGACGGGTATAGTCAGCGCCTGGCTAAATAATCAATCAACAACTGACGGATTGATCCTGACCCCTTTCGGCAGTTCACCCCAAGCCATATTGGAAGCAGCCCGGGAAGGATTCAGGGTGTTGGTTCCCGCCCATAACCCCATCATGCGATTTCTGATCGAAGGTTTGGCAAAACCGATAACCAGGGACACACTCAATTCTACTCTGGTCAAATTGGCATCCAGTTATAAGGGCAGTCAGAGGATAAAACCTTTGATTTTATCCCTATACGAAACCGATTGCCCTCAATGCGGGGGAAAGACTTCTGCCAGTTCGTTCACATGGTCCAAAGAGCAAGCTGAACCGATATCAAAAACATGTCGCTGCAGTACCTGCGGAGAAAATACCCGGGGAGATGTCTCCGGAGCAGATATCGCCAAGGCCCTGGAATATCAGGACAACAGCCCTACCCATGCCCGGGCTCTTACACGAGTATCTGCACCCGACGATCCTATCCGGGTTCAGGTTGAAATTGCTCTTCGCTCATATCTCCCCCGATCAGTTTATGCCCTTATTACAATTCTCAATAAGCTTTCCGGGTTAAATCTCACCGATGATGAAACAAAATATCTGGAAATGCTCCTTTTATATGCCTTCTATCGCTCCAGCAGCCCTGACACAAGAATCCTGGCCGAACACCAGGAAGAATCCTCCCATGATGACAACTATCTGGAGGAGAATGTCTGGTATTCACTGGAGAGTGCCCTGGATGTCTGGTGTGGTGATGGACCAGGGTTATCGGTAACAACCTGGCCTGATCTTCCACCAACCTCAGGAGGAATAAGTATATACCCGGGTAGAGTAAGAGAGTTGATCCCTCACCTGAGCGGTCTTGCGATCAGTGGCGTGATGCTGGTTTATCCCAGTCCCAGATTATCATTCTGGGCTTTATCTGCCCTATGGACGGGTTGGTTGTGGGGTCAGGAAGCCGCCGCTCCCCTACGGAGCATCCTCACGATAAGGAATTATGATTGGACCTGGATGGCACGGGCAATTGGAATAACCCTGACAGAATTGCGGAATTCTTTACCAGAAGATCTTCCATACCTGGGTTTGCTGCCTGATCTTAATACTGAGTATCTACTGGCATCCCTCAGTGCTTCCAGCAATGCGGGATTAAGTTTAGAAGGTCTAGCTATTGAGCCGGAACTTAAAATGGCTCTCACATCGTGGAGACCCAGCGGTATCGACGAAAACAATATTCAGGAGATGGACGACAGGGAGATCATTAGACGATCAGGTCTTGAATTACTAACCCTTGCTGGAGAACCTAAACATACTCTTCACCTGTATGGTGCTGGTATGGCGGCCCTTATCGATCAGGGTTCACTGAAGATGCCCGAATCACCCCCTGATCCCGAAATTTATTTTCCACGCCTGGTGAAAGATTTTGATGAGAATATTGCTTACCGCCAAGGATTTCTCCATTTCTCAAAAATTGAAAAATGGTGGCACCAGGATCTATCATTATCCGCGAGTCCTCAGGCAGACCAGGTGGAACAAACGCTGGTGAGTTTACTTGTTAATACAAACTCACCCTTACCAGAAATTGAAATTTATCAGCATATCTACCAGGCATTTCCAGGCTTGCAAACTCCAAGCCAGGGATTGATCAAAGCCTGTCTTAATTCTTATGCTGAAAAGGATACCGGGGATAATTCTGCCTGGATCCTGAAACAAAGTGATCAACCTGCCCACCGATTAAATGACTTGAAAGAAATTGACACTATCTTGAAAAAGCTTGGATCTGATCTCGGCTTTACTATTGTAGCTGACCCCCCCCAGGGAAATATCATTCACCAGGCATGGATTACTGAAGTAGCTGCCCATTATCATTTTTATATATCTGTATCCGGTCTGATCAACAAGATCTTATCCCTGATCAAAGAACAGCCCATCCATTCCTGGATCATTCTTCCAGGCAGCCGGGCTGGATTAATTCACCATAAAATGCTCCACAATCCACCTTTGGAAGAGGAAATCCTAAAGGGATATGGATTGGTTAAATTCAGGCATCTTCGCCGGCTCGCTGAACAAGGGGGATTAACACACGGTAATCTTCAAGAACGCTTGGCCCTGGATCCTTTCACTTCGGAATCTCCCCAGATTCCGCTTATTTAAAACGAAATTGCTTAGGGGGGTGTATTAGTTGAAGTGGGAGTGCTGGTATCCGTTGCAGTAGGTGTTATTGAAGGAGTGGGTGTAATGGTAGGTGTTGGCGTCTCCGTCATCGTTGGCGTTGCTGTTGGTGTGGGTGTCGGTGTTGGCACCTGTAGATTGATTGAAAGGTATCTATCTGAATAAGCGTCACCTAACCCGATCAAATACAACCGCAGAGTGATCCAACCTGATGGTAAATCACTGATATCCCAGGATAATATTTTAGTCATCGCCGGGATCGGACCCTCGATCACTTCCAGTATTTCCCATTGTGCAGGAGATCTGCCAGGTCCATACTCCAGTCGAGCGCTTTCAAATCCACTTGTTGCGTCCACCTTGGCAAATATTTCCAACGGACTGGTGATAATGATATCATCCGCAAGAGGTGATCCGAATTCATTTATCGGCCTGGAATCTTCGGAAGAACAAATATTTTCTTCATCAATTACATAGGGCTTTCGAGTTAGGCCCATTTCCTTTGCCCAATTCTGGCCTTTTTTGTTATCCTGCAGCCACTTTACTGCCCAGGGATCATCCACATGAATGCCGAGTTTCTCAATGTCGTTGCCCAAACAATCGTCAGACCATAATTTATTGGTCCAGGTATCAACAACCACCTCTTCCCAAAGATCTTTCTCGGTCGCTAAGGGGGGTTGATCTGCAGCGAAGTATTCGCTGCGCTGGCTAGGACAATATTTCGAGGGTTCAGTACCTGAAACAGAACATATAACCCGTTCAATTATGCCTGCCGGGCGGGAAAATCCCGTAGGATTACCTCCAGTAAGCTGCTGGATTCCTTCCTGCATGAATTGAGCCCAGATAGGTGCTGCCCCGGTCAATCCACTAGTATCCCGCATTGGAGTGTAATCTGCATTTCCAACCCAGACCCCTACCGCTAGGTCGGGTGTATAACCCATCGTCCAATTATCCCGAAAATCATTTGTTGTGCCAGTTTTCGCAGCTGCTGGAAATGGCAAATTGATGACGGGATTTGTCCCAAAACCCGGAACCCGGGCTCGATAATCAGAGAGGATATTTGATATCAGGAAGGCATGTTCCGACCGCACTACCTGCTCTCCGGCCGGCTGCTGATACTCAAATATAAGGTTACCTTGAAAATCTTCGATCCTGGTAATTGCTACCGGTGGAACCTGCCGTCCCCCATTCGCAAAGGTCGCAAAGACACTGGTCAGATCCAGCAGGGTAACCTCTCCCCCACCCAGGGTCAAAGCTAAGCCGTAATCATTTCTATTCAAAGTTGTGATTCCCAGCCTGTGGGCAAACGCAATCAATCCTTCTTCGATCTCGGTATCTGGATCATCATAAATACCAACAAAGTCTAAAGTCTTGACTGCCGGAACATTATACGAGTTAGCCAAAGCTGTTCTGACAGTAACTGGCCCATGAAATTTCTCGTCGTAGTTTACTGGCTTATATGGATCACGGGGGTCATTTGGATCGCCAGAAGGGGGGAATTCAGAAGGGACATCCCAGATCAGGGTTGCAGGAGTCCATCCCTTTTCAAACGCAGCCAGATAGGTAAGAGGCTTGATGGATGAGCCCGGCTGCCGGGGGATGACTGACATATTGATCTCGCCCTGGATATCCTTGTTCTGAAAATCAGCAGAGCCTACCATGACCAGAATTTCACCGGTGCTTGGCCGGATAGCGATCAATGCGCCGTTGGAAACATGTTTGGCTTCCAGATTCTTTACCTGGTTCAGAACAATTTGTTGAGCCCGGTCCTGTAATCCAGGATCCAGGGTAGTATGTACTGTAAATCCTGAACGGTAAATTGTTTGCGGATCGTAGGTGCTCTCAAGAATAGCGCGAATGTAATAAACCCAGTGGGGATACAACAATTCTGAATAAGGTACCTGAAAGTCGTAAGTTCTCATCTCTTCAGCTGCCGACGTTGCCTCACCGGCTCCCACACAGATCGGCATTTGATTATTGCTGACTCGAATGCAGCCATACTCAAGACTTGTCTGATACATCAATACCAGGACACTTTCATGCCGGCCGAGAGTAACGTCCCGATTTGTGTAGATATCATAAATTGCGGGAAGTTGTGGCAGCCCTGCCAGAAACGATGCCTGCCCAAGTGTTAATTTCTGGGCTGTGGTATTAAAATATGTTTGGGCGGCGGCTTCTACACCATAGGCGAGATTGCCAAAATTGATTTCATTGAGATAAAGTTCCAGGATTTCATCCTTGCTGTATTGCCTGGTAATTTCTGCAGCCAGGATTGCTTCCCTGAGTTTTCGCAGATATGTGCGGCTCACCTGCTCTTCTGGTGATAAAAACAGCATTTTGGTCAGCTGCTGGGTGATTGTAGACGCGCCAGAAACAATCTCATCGCTGATCAGGTTGTAATAAAAGGATCGGGCAATGGCAAAGACATCATACCCGGGGTGACTGTAAAAATTGGAATCTTCAGTAGATATAGTAGCAGCGACCAGGAAGGGAGAGATTTCATCCAGGGGCACATATGTCCTCCTCCCTGCATTGGGATCAAGCAGTTCATACAATACATTCCCTTCGCGATCGAGGATCCGGGTGGTTTCAAATTTGGCTGCCCTTTCCCTTAAATCCTGTACCGCAGGTAAGGTAGAAGCGATTCTGTTGTAATAATAGATAGCGGCTGATCCTGCTACAATTGCCAATGCAACACCAATAAATAATCCAATCACCATCATCCGTAATACACAACCCCAGCCCTGCCCCTTTGCCAGACTCCCTGGTCCCGATTTCTTCCACCAGGCCATAAGTTTAGAGGTTGGCTCCGGAGGCTGAGGGGGTATTCTGCGTGTACCGCCCCTGGTACGGTATGACGATGAAGGAGAAGTACTCCCCGGAGGGATTGGTTCATTCAATCGGCGGGGAAGCGGCATACCTCTTTCGTCTAGAGCGGGCGGAGGAGTATGCGGGGTTGACCCCAGAGAAGGTGGTGGAGTTTCCTCCAGTGAGGGTCTCTCGGGCCTGGGTGGTTTATCGGATAAGATCTCTGTGGGATCCAGTCCACTATTTTCGTCCACGGTATTTTTTCGCTCTGGATTCCCTTGTGAAATGGAAGTCCGTCTCGTAGACCCTGGTGATCCAGGATCATGATCGGTGGACTTATTACTCATTTGTTCGGTATTTTTGTAAGGTGCACTCGACTCTAAAGTGCGTGAATCAAGATCTCCTTCAGGTAAATTACCCGATGGGGTAGACGGTGAGGATCTTTTTTCCTGATCCCTCTCCTGATTATCTTCACCCTCTATCGGATCGTTAAAACGATCCTTGGGTTTCTTTGGAGATTCCGATTCAGTCATATTGATTGGCTAAATGCCACTGTCTAATATACCTTGGTCAAGTCATCAAGTTCTTGTGGTATTCTAGCATAAATACAGGATTTCACACCAAAATCAGTTATTTAAGGTTCCAGGAGTCAAATCCGGTTTTTTCGTATAATCCGATGTTCAAAGTGGCCACCAGGGCTCAATAGAATAAAGGAATAAATATCCTCTTAGAACGAAATCAAAAGGAACAAGGTTTTACCAGATTCCTTAAAAATTATGGGAAAACAATCCTTCCCTGGTCCAGCCCTTAACATGTTGAAATATTGGACTGTTCGACAAACAAGGGGGGATCAACCAGCCCTGGTAATTGAAGGGGAATTGAAGAACACGAGTGAGTTATTCAGAGTATATCCACGTTTCAGAGAAAAAAACAGGATCATAATAGATCCAAAATCATTTCTTGAGCTGCCCCGGATTAAGGAATTCTCTAGGGCCTCGATAAAATTACAATTCACGCCCCTGGAGGAAATTCAAGTCGAATCTTTATACTGGGCGCCTGATGCTGATGTTTTATGCGGTGAATATTTTCTAAATAATGTTGGAAATAAGGTAAGAAGAATTACACTCGATCTGGTCTTCCAACTCCAATTATCAACAGGGAGTGGATTGTCTCACCTGGAACACGAAGGAAAAAACCTTTTATACGGACAATCAAAGGATCAGCACACAATCTGCTTTGTATCAGGGGGCCCAGCTCCAGATACGGGATCTTTACCTTGTTTGTCTTCCAATCTGACCCTTAACCCAGGTGCTAGAACTAAACTTCGCTGGATAAACATTCAGTCCATTTCAAAAGAAGTGGGGATGGAAAAATTAAAGAAAGTGATTCTGTTTAGCTGGAAAGATGAACTCTCACGGGAAAATATCACTCACCAAGACCACTTAACCATCTCAACAGGTAATGCTGATTGGGATTTGGCTCTGGAATATTCCCAATGCCAGGCAGAAAATTACCTCACCGGTTTGGAAACAAAATCCCCAGGATCCAATTGAATTAAGGATCTTCCTGGAACTTTTCTGCCTGATATATTTTTACCTGCATTTTAGAAGTCTTCCAGAACGAATCCTCTAAGCCCATTTTTATGCACAGCCTGCCGAGGAAAACTTCAGGAGTTGTCAATTGGATCCAAACCTGGGGAAGAAATGTTGCCCTGCGGGACTGAAAACTTAAGATCACACCGTCAATTCCGGGCCGAAGCCGCCTGGTTAACTCATCGGGAGAGTCATAGGTCAGGGGCCTCGGCGGGGTTAATCGTGAAATCCCTATCCTGACAGCGGACAATTCCGGTTGGGTGAGATTTGGGAACCGATAATCATGAAAAGCCGCTCCCACAGCCCTGTCCCTTACATCAATAACCAGTGCCTGGGTGGCTTCGGTCGAGCCCACACATCCTCTCAATATCCCTTTCTTCGTCAGAGTGACAAAACTTGCCCCGGGCTTCTGTAAAGAAGGAGAGTAGTTTTCCAGTTCAATTTCAGGTGTTTCTTCTCGTTTTAATTGAGACTGGATTGCCTGTCGGGCAATTTTCAGCAGAACTGACCGGTCTTCAGCAGGTAATTCATTGGTCATAATCTTGCACCTGTTATTTTGTAATAATCACGCTTTTTTTCGTGTTTTTCCCTGTAAAATCGGCTTGTTTATCAGTATACCGGGCCGATTGACCAGTTTTAAGGAAAAGGGGCCATTCCAACGGGTTTTCCTGAAAAAGACCTGGAATTGGAATATTTTTGTCTCTATACGAAAAATAAGGTAAAATTAAGCCGAGTTCCGGAAAACCTTTTACCAGTATTATAACGGAATGAAAAAACAATTGGATCCTACCGGACTGCAGCCAGAACCAGGCCTGCTTACGAAAACCCTGAAAGGGCTTTTCAACGTCTGCCTGACTGCTGTCCTCTCCGCAACACTCTTCACGGCCCTACCCGCAACGGGTATTGGGTTTGGGTCACCCCTCTTTCAACCTGGCCAAGGAAATGGGGATAATTTCCAAGTCGAAACTCCCACTGTTACATTGCGAGTGGGGTTAGTAGTTGGGCATTGGGGACACGATATCGGTGCGATCTGTTCAGAAAGCCTGGGCGGGTTTCGCGAAGTTGATATCAACTACACCATTGCTGATCTAACCCGACAGTACCTTCAAGCCGAGGGTGTTCAAGTGGATCTATTAAAAGAATTTGATGAACACTTACAGGGATATCAGAGCAACGCGCTTATTTCCATACATGCTGACACTTGTGAATATATCCCTGAGCTGGGAACTGGATTCAAAATTGCTGAAGCTTCTGAAAACAAGCGACCCGAACAGGCTGCCAGATTGATGGCTTGTTTAAAAAATCGGTATGGTTATATAACAGGCTTGAGGTATGATCACAGAATCACTCCTGATATGACCAGCTACCATGCTTTTGGTGAAGTAGATCCCAATACACCAGCGGTGATCATCGAAACTGGCTATATGAATCAGGATCGGAAACTGCTTACAAAACACCCTGACCTAGTTGCACGGGGAATCACTGCCGGCATCATGTGTTATTTGAACCGGGAAGAAATATCACCAGATTAATATGAATTCAACACTGCCGGAATCTGCATTTAAAGTTCTTAATCAAGCCAAGGAAGCCCTTAATAGAGGTGAAGTTCAACGCGCCCGCAGATTCGCTCAAATAGCAGTAAGATTAGCGCCTGATGAGGAAGAACCCTGGCTTTACCTGGCATCCGTATCCTCACCTGAAGCCAGTATTTCCTATTTGAAGAAGGCTCTTGAGATTAACCCTGCCAGCAAACAAGCTAAAAAGGGAATGAAGTGGGCAATCCAGAGATTCCGCAAAACAACGGTTAAAAAATTCCCCAAACGCTTTCACCTGCCCATTTCGATCAATAAGGAATCTCTCATTTCGAGGACACCTTCATTATTATCCTGGTCAACCATTGCCGTGATCGGAATCCTTGTTATCCTGTTCTGGCTCTGGACACCGGATTTTTCTTTTGCATTGCCAAATCTTCAGGCAACTCCCCAGACCACTCTGGCAGCTCAAGGCAATGTCCGGAAGGTAACTTATACACCAACACCCACAAATACCCCTACCCCCACCCCAACGCCAACAAATACGCCAACTCCGACCATCACGCCCACACCAAAACCCACCAAACGTCCAAATACCTATCCCACATTTATCAAATCCATTCTTCCTTCTGGCGTATATCCGGATGAACGCTGGTTCGACATCAATTTATCCACTCAGCGCATGCATGCTTATGACGGAGATAAGCTAATTAAGACCTTTGTTGTTTCAACCGGTTTACCAGGCACACCAACTGTCACTGGCCGATTCCGGGTTTATGTGAAATACGTCGCCACCCTGATGGCCGGACCGGGATATTATCTTCCTAACGTGCCCTGGACCATGTATTTTTATAATGGTTATGGAATACATGGAACATACTGGCATAACAACTTTGGCACTCCAATGAGCCATGGATGTGTCAATATGAGAACTTCCGATGCTGAATGGGCATTTCATTTTGCTGGTGTGGGAACACTGATAAACATTCATTACTAATAAATCAAGATGAGCGGATCAAAACAATTCTCAAGAAAAGATTTTCTGAATATGAGCAGCCTGGGCATCGTGAGCCTGATTGGTCGGCAATTAAGTCCTGTTTCAAACCTCTTCCTGGGACAGCAAGGCAGGGTTATATACGAGAGTATTTACACCTACAGCCAGCCTTCTTTTGATAGCGACCGTATCCGGGTTCATTGGAAAGATGCGGTATTTCCTATCAGCCGGGTTGTTCTCGGAAAAGGTGACCCCCCTCACAACAGGATCTGGTACAAGATCGGAACCGAAGGTTATGCCCACTCCGGAGGTATCCAACCTGTGAGAACTCAGGTTAATCCAGTCATCTACGATATCCCTCAGGAGGGAGCCCTGGCAGAAGTTACTGTCCCTTATACCGATGCCCTCTGGACTCCAGGCGAACGATATCATGTGGCTTATCGCTTTTATTATGAAACTACCCATTGGATAAAAGGACTTGTGGACGGACCAGATGGAGTGCCTTATTACAATATTCTGGAAGACAAATGGGACTTATCGTATTATGTTCCTGCAGCCCATCTCCGCCTCGTCCCGTCTCAGGAGCTCTCACTTTTATCGCCAGACGTGCCCAGCATCGCAAAACGAATCGAGGTATTAACAGGTTCCCAGACAGTGATTGCTTATGAGTATAACCAACCGGTTTTCATGGTAAAAGCTTCCACTGGAGGAGATTTCAGCACTGGAAAATACCCCACGCCGCCAGGTCACCATATCACAAATTACAAGCGTCCCTCCCGTCATATGGCGGCAGGAAATTTAGCCTTAAACGGTTATGATCTTCCTGGAGTGCCGTGGATCAGCTATATCACAGAAAGCGGGATCGCGTTCCATGGAACATACTGGCATAACGATTTTGGTATCGCCCGCAGTCATGGTTGCATAAATCTTCCACCAAAAGCGTCCAAGTGGCTCTATCGTTGGACTCTTCCCAGCGTTCCACCGAACAAACAATCTACCTACAATGTTTCCGGCACTCACGTAGATGTATTGGAGTAAATAAATAAGATCATTTCCTCTCTTTGAACAACTCAACCAGGCTAAAATTGGTTTCGGTGGTTTTTTCAGGACTTCAAATATTTAATACAACTCTTATTATTCACGAGCCCGGCCATAATAAAATAGAACTAAATCTATCCATTACACGTCATTTACCAACAATGGAGTGTTATTAAAATGGCCCCCAAAGCACTTTTTAGCGGTTTAGTGTACGATGAGAACGATCAACCGGTTGAAACAACCCTTGTAGGTCAGGAGCCTTTTTATGTTGTTGATGATGCCGGTTTTAAAAGGCACATCCCTTCTGAACAGGTGGACTGCCAGGTATTGGATCTATTAAAAGAACAAATCGAAGGTCATGAAGAAATCATCAGTGAGCAGGCTGCAACAATGCTCGGTCAGGACGATATTTTTTCACGAGCAGTCTTCCTTGATCAGCTTAAGAACATTGATAAACAGTTTGATCTGATGATCGAGCAGGGTCTTCCAGAGGAAAACCGGGCCTATATGGGAATGACCGGGTTTAAGATAATCATCAATCACCATGGTGATGTTGTGGATTTTATTCAGCCGGGAATGATTGCAGATGATGAGTGAAGGTAAATAATGGACCTGCCCGATATTATAACTGCGGATGAATCGAATTTTGATTTTCAGGTACTGGCATATTCAGAACAGGTGCCGGTGCTGGTTTTATTTTGGGCTCAATGGTGCCTGACCTGCGGGGCGACCAATCCTCTGTTGGAAACTTTGACCGAAGAACATCCTGGTATATTTCGCTTGGCGAAAGTTGATGTCGATTCAAATCCACAGTTAATAAAACGTTACCAGGTTCACTCTGTTCCAACTTTAAAGACTTTCCAGAATGGGATTGTCATTAACCAAAAAGAAGGCATAAAAAGTGATCTGCAAGTCATTGATTATGTGAAAAATATTGTTCCCAGCCCTGAAAATTTGTTAATTGAAAAAGCTTCTAATCTGCTGAAAACTAAAAAATTTCAGGCTGTTGAAGAGACTTGTTTAGAAATACTCGAAGATCTCCCGGATCATCCCCAGGCTTGCCTGCTGCTTGCGAAATCGTTGATATGGCAGGGCGAATATCTTGAAGCGCTTACAATTTTAAGTCACTTCCCTGCCAGTCCTGAATATTTTCGCGCAGAATTGCTTAAGCCGTTGGTGGAACAGCTCTTGAGTAAGAATACCCGGCTTGAACCCAGTTCCGGGGATCAACTCGATCTTATCTATGA
>CAYUXO010000054.1:0-17556 GCA_964448865.1 uncultured Anaerolineales bacterium | reverse complement strand
TCGCTATTAAAGTTCAGACGTCAGCCCGGATGATTTCCCAGGAGGGGGTGTTATTTAATTGTCAGGTTTAGAGGGTGCATACCACCTTGGGCCGGGTTTTTTGTTTGATAATCTCAGTATAAATAATCTGTATAAATCAACAGGTGATTGAAACCACCCTAACTAACTATGCTACAATTTTTTTCATGAAAGAAACCTATTTTACGAAGGATACCATCGAGGATCTATCATCTGAGTGGTTAGAAACTTATGCCAGGTCAAAGAAAAAGACTGACCAGCCTTTTGATATTAACAGGGCAGGTTTGCTGATCCTTGATATGCAGGAATATTTCATTAACGCCGATTCCCATGCTTTTGTTCCCAGCGGGAGGACAATAATCCCCGGATTAAATAAATTGGCAGCCTATTTCAGATCGGCAGAACGACCAGTCATAGCGACCCAGCATGTCAACTCTCCTGATGACGCCGGCATGATGGCGTCCTGGTGGGCTGAATTGATCACTGAAGACCATGAATTAGTGAATTTAGCTTCTGAATTGGATATTGCACCCGGCGAGATCGTAATAAAAAATCAATATGATGCCTTTTTTGAATCACCTTTGAAAGAGATCCTGGATGAGAAGAATGTGGAACAGCTGGTTATCGGCGGGGTTATGACCCATCTTTGTTGTGACACAACTGCCCGGTCAGGGTTTGTTCAGGGATACGAGATTTTTTTCCTGGTAGATGGGACCGCAACGTACAACCGGGAATACCATCTTGCGACATTGAGAAATCTGGCTCACGGAATTGCTGTGCTGACAACCAGTGGAAGTCTATTGAGGAAGGAGTAGTCCTTCTTGATGGATATTCATCCGGTTATCATCATTGGCGGAGGTCCGGCTGGTTTGGCTGCCGCAATGCAGTTGGAACGACAGGGAATTTCTCCCCTGGTGTTTGAGCGTCAGCGGGTAGGTGGTTTATTATGGAACGCCAATTGGGTTGAAAATTACCCCGGATTTGTTGAGGGGATCACGGGTCCAGACCTTGTAAAACTATTCCACGACCAGGCTCTGAGATTGGGTGTCAAGATAGTATTAGAAGAAGTGGTCAAGGCAGAATTTCAGGACGGACTATTTCGTATAGCAACAAAAGGGCTGGATCATCAGTCAAAACTGATGGTTGCTGCCTCAGGGACTGTGCCCATAGAATTTTCACTTGAGATGAGTTCGGAAGAGATAAAAGAGAGGTTATTTTCAGAAGTTGGACCGATCAGCCATGTCCAGGACAAGCAAATCATTATTATCGGGGCCGGAGATGCAGCTCTGGATTATGCCTTAAATCTTTCCCGGAAGAATAAGGTGACCATTCTCAACCGTGGAAACCGGATCAAGGGGTTAAATTTACTCTGGGAAAGGGTTCAGAAGAGATCCGCTATTTCTTATTTTAACAATACTGAGATAAATAGCATTACCCTTGATGATGGGGGTAATTTACTGCTTTTGGGAAATCGGGAGGGGGGAGAATTGAAGCTGACAGGCGATTTTTTGATCACTGCTATCGGCAGAAAACCTGAGTATAGTTTCGCAGGTGACAGTATAATTGAGGGACGTGATCAGCTAGAAAAAGAACGTAAACTGTTTTTAATAGGTGATCTGATCAATGGATCTTTCAGACAGACCTCCATTGCAGTAGCGGATGGAGTTAGAACGGCAATGATCATTGGGGATTTATTGAAAGAGGATAGTATATGAAGATTATTGGTTCTGCAGGAAACCCGGATATCGCTTTGGTTTATGTGGCGGAATTTCCAGGTGGCTTAATTGAATGTGTCGAGGCCGTACAGCCCCCTGTACTCCGGGAAGATAAATGGGTTTTGATGATTTCTACCCTGTTTGGCTGCCCAATAGCCTGCCAGATGTGCGATGCGGGAGGGCATTACCTGGGGAAATTAACAAAAAATGAAATGCTTGATCAAATTAAATTCTTGATCCAGCAGCGCTATCCTGATGGTTTTGTTCCCTCAAAACAATTTAAGATCCAATTCGCACGTATGGGAGAACCCGCTTTGAATCTGGCGGTTCTTGATATGCTCGAAACCCTGCCGGATGATATCAACGCACCGGGGTTAATGCCATCGTTATCAACGATTGCGCCTCATGGGACGGATGAATTCTTCGACAGGATGATCGAAATTAAGGACCAGATCTATCCCCGGGGAAAGTTTCAATTTCAGGTGTCTATCCATACGACTGATCAGAAATTGAGAGACAAACTAATACCCGTAAAAAAATGGGATTTTGAGAAAATTTCTCAATTTGGAAATAAATATTACCATCAGGGCGACCGGAAAATTACCTTGAATTTTGCTCTGGCAGAAAACAGCCCTGTAGATCCACAGGTATTGCTGAAGTATTTTGACCCTGCAAGGTTCCTGATCAAGATCACTCCTCTTAATCCTACATATCAGGCAATATCCACCGGCCTGAAATCCTTCATTGACCCGGAAAATAAACTTGATGTTTATCCCGAACTGGTTGCAATTCAGGATGCTGGCTATCAGGTGATCCTCAGTATTGGTGAACAGGAGGAAAATCAGATCGGATCTAATTGTGGACAATATGTACAGAAACATCTCCTGGAAAATAGTGATCTATCTGGTGGTTATACTTATCAGATGATAGAACCCATAGTGAATCCAGAATAATTCGGTTTTAACCTCCAGGATAGGAGTATGAGAGATCTACTTGATCAAATCAGCGAATGGCTTGAAAATGGTCATTCTATAGCTTTGGCTTCAGTGATCAACACCTGGGGATCATCGCCCCGGCCGGTTGGTGCAGGTATGGCGGTCACTCAAGATGGTCAAATTGCAGGATCTGTTAGCGGAGGTTGTGTAGAGGGGGCGGTGATCCAGGCAGCTCTGGATGTGATCGAGTTAAAATCGCCGGTCCGGCTTCATTTTGGTGTCACTGATACTGACGCATGGGAAGTTGGTTTGGCCTGCGGGGGAGAGATTGAAATATTTATCAGGCCATTTTCCTCTCTTGATCTGGAAAATTGGAGGGTGGCCCTTGAGGAGAAAAAACCTTTCTGTTCGGTGATGGTGATAGAAAGTGATGGAAACAATATTGGCCAGGAGTATTTCATTTTTAATGAAGACCTTGATCCCTTTTTCGATCTAAATTCTGAGCTTGAGGGAGTTCTGACAGCAAGTGCTAAGAGTGTTTTGTCTACTGGCAAATCAACCACTAAAATCCATCCAAAAAACGAACAAATCGAAATTTTTGTTACTGTTCTCAATCCACCTCTTGAATTAATCATTGTCGGAGGTGTACACATAGCTATCCCCCTGGTGAGTATTGCTGAAATCATAGGTTTTAATGTCACAGTTATCGATCCCCGGGGATTATTCAGTACCAATAAAAGGTTTCCTGATGTAAATTTATTATCAGAGTGGCCTTCGTCTGCCTTTAAGAAAATTCGACTGTCATCATCATCAGCTGTTGTCATGCTGACACACGATCCAAAGATCGATGATCCTGCCATTATCACAGCGCTGGGATCTCCGGCTTTTTATATTGGTGCCCTGGGAAGTAAAAAGACCCATCAGAAGAGATTAAAAAGACTTCTGGGAGAAGGTGTGCCAGAAGATAAACTGAACAGGATTCACGCGCCAATTGGATTGGACCTGAGGGGTAGATCACCGGAAGAAATCGCTCTAGCTGTTATTTCCCAGATTGTTCTGGAATGGAATAAGATTTCTGTGTGAAAAGGACGGCCATAATCCTGTTTGCGCTGGAGGGATGGTAACAGGCAATTCCCTGGTATCCCATTAATAATCATAAATTAATACCCTGGTATGGATTGAGCCTATTTCAATTAGGAGCGTTTTTTATTTGGGGTAGAATATTCCTATTCGGGCGTCGCAAGAATTATATTTTCCCAATTATAAAATGAAGATCACAGATCTAAAGCTGAAGTACAAGGTTATACCTTATATCATACCGATTCTGTTCATCAACCAGCTTGTATCTCCTCGAAAAGTCTGGATGATCTTACTGATCGGTTTGGTAACGGCCTTAGGGATCAGTTATTATTGGGCGTTGTCTCTCAAAACCAAGCTAAGCTTGTCCAGAGAAATGCGGTTTGGCTGGTCGCAAGTTGGTGACCATCTGCAGGAAAGATTTAACCTGGATAACAGTGGTTGGGCGCCCGCAGTCTGGTTATACCTGGAAGATCATTCAGATCTTGCTGGTTACAGCGGCAGCCGCGTTACCCGTATTGAGGGCAAAGCCCACCGACAATGGTTTGAAAGAGGGATCTGTGAGCGCAGGGGGTTGTACACAATTGGTCCGACGAATATATACACAAGCGACCCCCTGGGAATATTTGAAATCAAGATTGAGTATCCGGCTACAGCCAATATGATGGTTATGCCTCCTATTGTTTCATTGCCAGAGATTCAGATTGCGCCTGGCGGAAGGATTGGCGAGGGTATAAATATCACAAAATCCTGGGATCATACTGTCACAGCATCGAGCGTCAGAGAATACCAACCGGGGGACAGCCTGCGATATATACACTGGCCAACCTCCGCCCGCAGTCCAGAATTGTATGTTAGAACTTTTGACAGCACGCCAACAAGCGATCTATGGATATTTATGGATATGAATGCCAGTGTCCATGCCGGGGAAGGTGAAAATGCTTCGGAAGAACATGGGATTATTCTGGCAGCTTCCTTAATGAACTGGTCTCTAGAAAATGGTCGTGCGGTCGGTTTCGGAGCTAATGGGCAGGAGCTCTCCTGGTACAGACCGAAATTAGATGAAGCCCAGAAATGGACCATCCTCAGGGCACTTGCCACCCTTGAAAAAGGAAATGAATCACTATTACGCCTGCTGGAAGTTGCCCGGCAAACCATACGGTTCAGGTCAAGCCTGATCATCATCACTGCAGATCTCAGCGGCTCCTGGTTAAATCCTGTGCTGTTAATGAGGAAGAAGGGCATTATTTCAACTGTTTTGCTGCTCAACGCTCCAGAGTTTGGAGGGCAGGGAAATGCATTTCAACTGCAGAAAAAATTGGATTCGCTTGGTTTGAATAACTATCTGATAAACCCGGACTATCTGGACAACATGGATGTCCAGTTATCACCAGCAACCCAGAAACGCAGGGAAGAAATTAAAGAAGCCCGCAAGGTTCATTGGAGACCTCTGATATGAGTGCTCTTCGAACCTATATCCGAAAACGAATATCTCTAACTCTGATTATCTTCCTGGTATTGATTTACCTGATTATGTACTCGGTTCTGCTGGGAGTCGAACTTGTTATCCGGGGCACCTCGGTTGAAGTACTTCACTTGATGATCCTCCTTGGGATCATTTTTGGATGGTTATTAGGCCGTTCTAAGCTGAAAGATTGGGCGGCGTGGCTGATTTCACTTCTGACGGGGTTTACACTCACGGCAATCCATATCGGAGGAATTGACTTAGCCCTGTGGGATTTGATCAAATCTAGCCTGGGAATTCTCTGGCGCTGGATTTTTAGCGGGGTTACAGGAGACCTATCTCAACTAAGTTTTACCCTCTCAGTTATCCAGACCAGGATTCAAGACCTAATAATTAACTTATCGATCTGGGGAAACGATATTATGACCGGTTTTTCTATCTACAACCAGGTCAGCACTCTGCTTACCTGGGGATTTATACTCTGGCTGCTTGCTAGTTGGATTGCCTGGATTACCAGGAAAAAGGATCAGCCTATCTGGGGTGTAATTCCTGCCGGGATTTTGTTAGCAATCTTAATGACTTATACCCTCGAGAAAAGGATACTGCTGGTATTGCTGCTGGGCGCTGGATTGATCCTGATTGGATTAATTAACCATGAAGTCCATCAAAGAGAGTGGAAGGTAAAGCGGGTCAAGGGAGCTGAAAACGTCAAAGAACGTCTTGCCCTTGTGATCGTTGCTTTTTCCCTGTGTACGATGGCATTTGCGGGGTTAATGCCATCTATAAAGATCAAAGCAATTTCAGATCCATTTGAAAGATGGATTTATGGTGACAGCGAATCAGGAGAAGTAGGATCAGATTCAGTTTTTGAAATTGAGGGATTTAACTTAGACCTCTATTCAGTTGAACGTTTGGCCGGACTTCCCAGGCAGAAACTAATAGGATCAGGTCCTGAGTTAGCCAAGAGAGTAGTGATGATCGTCAAATACCCAACCACTACCTTTGTGAGATCTGACCTGCCCAATGCTGCCAGGTACTGGCGTTCTTACTCCTATGATCAATACACAGGAATTGGCTGGCAGTCCAGCCCAACTATTGAAGTGGAATACAAACCTGGTCAGGAAATTACTGAGATCCGAACTGATAATTTTGTAATTATTACCCAGGAAATCCGGCTCAGCAATGCTTTGAGAGGAACCCTTTATTCAGCTGGTCTGCCAATCACACTTGACCAGGATGTACTGGTATCCTGGCGAACAATACGGGAAGCAAATCTTAATGGAGATAGCCAGGCCGTGGTTGTCGATGACCTGTTTGGTGTGACAAATGATCATATCCTTTATCAGGTGCGATCGCTGGTATCCACCTCCAATGATGAAGATTTACGTCAAGCGGAAAGGGAAATTCCGGAGTGGGTCAGTTCCAGGTATCTTGATTTGCCTGAAAGTGTGCCCGACAGGGTTCTTGATCTGGCAGGGGAGATCGTAACCAATCAACCGACAGCATATGACCAGGTAAAAGCTATTGAGGCATTCTTAAGGTCATATCCCTATTCGCTGGATTTGCCGGCTCCTCCCATTGATCGTGACGTTGCAGATTATTTCCTGTTTGATCTGCAGACCGGGTATTGTGATTATTATGCGACCTCAATGGTTGTTTTAGCCAGGGCTATTGGTTTGCCGGCCAGGATTGTTGTTGGATATGTTGGTGGGCAATTTGATGAGGAGAATGATCAATATTTGGTCACTGAAGCTGATGCACATACCTGGGTGGAGATCTATTTTGGTGGTTATGGATGGATACCGTTTGAACCGACAGCTGCCCAATCATTGATAGATGATGAAGAATTAACACTACCGCTTCCGCCAGAGCTGGAACAACCTCCTCAGGTTTTGGGTGACACAGGAAGAACCGAATTTCCAGGATGGGAGCTCGGAATCGGATTGGTAGTTCTCATAATTGTGGGCACCTGGGTCGGAAACCAGGCAGATTGGGCTCGACTTAACCAGATGGATGCTACCAGTTTAAGCCTGGAAATATACCAACGATTGTTCCGATACGGGCGCTGGTTAGGACTGGGACATCAAAAATCTGATACTTTGTATGAATTTGATCTTAAGATAAAAGATTCTTTGAGACAGCTCATAAACTCTCCCGGGAAAGAAAGAAGACTGATTGGGAGTGAATATGAGATCAGCCAGCTGACTGAGTATGCTGTGCTTGCAAATTATAGTATTGCTCCTGTTGATCCTGAGTTGGCAGAGAAGATCCTGGACGTTTGGAGAAAATTACGGATAAGAGTGAGATATGCGGTCTGGCTCTCAGCCTGGAAATCATTAAAAGAAAAAGTATTCAGTCTTGGAGAGAAATCCATAAAAGATGATTTAATTACTAATGGAGCTGTTGATGGATAAAGTAAAAGAATTAACCACTAATTTGGTGCAGAACATCGAGAAGGTCATCATTGGAAAACGGAGGGCAATTCAGTTGGTTGTCCTGGGGTTGGTATGTGAGGGCCACGTTTTAATTGAAGATGTGCCAGGAGTAGGAAAAACCATGCTGGCCAGGAGCCTGGCACGCTCCTTAAATTGTTCCTTCAACAGGATCCAATGTACACCGGATATGCTTCCAAGTGATATCACCGGTGTTGATATTTACGATCAATCTACGGGTACTTTTAAATTCCTTCCTGGGCCAATCTTAAACCAAATAGTACTGGCGGATGAGATAAACAGGGCTACTCCAAAAACCCAGTCTGCCTTGCTGGAAGCAATGCAGGAGAGGCAAGTGACTGTCAGTGGGCAATCCCACCAGATTCCAGCACCATTTATGTTATTAGCGACCCAGAATCCGATTGAATACGAAGGAACTTTCCCTCTCCCTGAGGCACAGCTAGACCGATTTATGGTGAAGGTAAGTATTGGGTATCCGGGAATAATGGAAGAGATCTCTGTCATTGAAAATCAACAGAAAGTCCATCCGATAGAATCTATTGAGGCCGTTACGTCGGCAAAAGAGATCCTGGAAGTTCAAGAACGTATAAAGGAAGTTTTTATCGCTGAAGCGGTTAAGAAATATATTGTCGAAATCACCCAGGAAACCAGGTCCGCTGACTCCGTTTATTTGGGTGCAAGTCCTCGAGGCAGTCTGGCATTGGCCAGGGCGAGCCAGGCCTGGGCAGCCATGCATGGGCGCGACTTCGTAATTCCTGATGATGTCAAATTATTAGCCGAAGCCACACTGGGCCACAGGATTATCCTAAGTTCATCAGCAAGATTGCAAGAGCTCCGAACGGGTGATTTGATCCGGGAAATCCTAAGAAATATACCAGTACCGGGAGGAGATTACCGCAGTGACTAAGGATCTAAGGGAATATACCCGTAACACACAAAACAGGTTGATATTTGGATTTCTGGTGCTGGTTTTTCTGGTCGGTGATGGTTTGATCTATATCTTTTATGGAAAGGGCGCAGCGCTGGTTGGTTTGGGATGCTTGGTGGGCGCTTTGCTGCCTATAAGCCTTGTGGTGTTCTTTTTATGGTTTACAGATTGGCTGGTGAAGAATCGCAAAGGATGATCAGCTGGTTTTTATATAAGATTTGAAATATTTTTGGTCAGTTTTCTTGTTCCAGTATTTTTCCGGTAATAAAGGCCAGCTCCGGATCTGATACTTGGTTCCTTTGTTCCATCTTTTGTTTCTTTTCAATCTTAAACCATTTTCTATTGACAGTAATATAGATCTCAGGTGTTTTTGAATGTTTTTGGACATATTCCATCAACGCTTGACCGTCTTTCTTCTCGCCTGTAGTTACTTTTAAGCAAGCAATCCCAGCCAGAGCATGTAAACTCAAAGGATCCAGCTGATGGTCATGTGCTATCGATAAGGCTTCCAGGAACAGCTGCCTGGCTTCTGTTAACTCACATAATCCCAGTTTTGCATAAGCAATTCTGGATAATGATGCACATTTTCCCCAGCGATGACCAATTTTTCTAAATTCTACCAACGCTTCTTCACCAAATTTGAGAGCAGATTGGTAGTCTTTTAATAAAAGTGCACCTAAACTCATCCGGCTGAGGGCGTATCCTTGCCCTGCTTGATTATCTGATTCCCGGAAAATCCTCAAAGATTTTTCATGGTAGCTGTTTGCTTTCTGATAATTGCCCAATCCGTCCTGGGCTAAACCCATTTTAGATAATGAAAAAGCTGTTCCACGGTCGTTGTTATCCTGTTCAAATAGGTCCAGGCTGATGAAAAAACTTTCCATCCCCTGCTGGTAGTTTCCTAACAAAAAATGAACATAACCCACCCATAAATAGAATGATGGGAAGGAACTGCAAGATGTGAGCTTGCTGATATTAATTGCTTTATTCAATAGCCTAAATGCCTGGTCATATTCCCCCCTGAATATGGCGTTAATACCGAGATTCTGAATGCAGATTGCCAGCTCACGAAGTTCTTTTGCTTCCTCTAGAACTGAGAGGGATTTTTGGCATATTTCCTCACTTTCCTCAATAAGTCCCAGGTTGCTGTAAAAGAATCCCCGTTGGGCCTGGATTTTTGCTATAAGTAGTCCATATATTTCTGGGTCTTTTGATTGATTTTCTATTACTAGTTCAGCAAGTCGCTGAAATGCCACCCCTCCTTCATGCCATCCATGGATGATGTAATATGAATATAAATTCTTGATGATTTCTTGATCCAGGAATTCTTCAATGGTAAGTGCGGCGAATTCTGCGGCTGCCTGAATGTTGGGTAATTCATTTTTTATTTCTAGGCAAGTGCAGTTTTCATTGAGTGTGTACATAACCGGAATTCGACTGTATAAGTACTCGGCATAGTATTGAAAGTGTTTAAGACGAATTGACTGCCACTCCTGAGGGCTACCTAACAATATTTCTCGGCAGAATTCATGGATGACAGAATGTATTTCGAATTTCCCTTGTGGGTTTTTTCGAATCATAGATTTATCCAGCAGGGTAGATAAATCCGTCAATGTTGCATCGATGATCTGTTTGGCCGCATGCCGGGAGAAACCACTCTGGAATACAGAAAGTCCTGCCATTGTTTTTTGTTGAGATTGATCCAGGAGATTCCAAGAGGAAGTGAAAATAGCCTTGATTTGTTGGTGTTTATCATTCGTTTCAGGTTGTCCGTCGAGGAACTCATAAGTTTTGGATATCTCACTCGCTATTTCTGAAATACTGAGTACAGATGTCCAGCCCGCAGCCAACTCAATGCCTAAAGGCAGGCCTTCGACCAATTCACAAATCATGGTAGCCGGGATCATATCGTCATTCCTGATGACGAGCCCAGGGTTGTTTTGTTCAACTCTATGGAGGAACAATTCTAGAGCTTCAGGAAGATCATTTATATGATTGGTGTTTGATTCTCCAGTTGTCATGCCTTCAAGGATAAGAACCCATTCGCTGGGAACATTAAGTTTATGCCGGGATGTGACAAGAATCCTTAAATTTGGTGCGCTGTTTAATAAAATTGAAATTTGATTTCCCAATTTGGTTAGATGTTCAAAACTATCGAGCAAGAGCATAATTTTTGAATCGCCGATAACATCCAATAGCTGGGTTTGAGGATCTATTAGGGAGATAATCGTATCAAATTTAAAATCCATTGCTTTGGCGATAGCATGGAAGATTCCGTCGCTAGAAGCGACTGGTTCAAGGGGTACAAAATAGACGCCATCAGGAAAGTGTTGGATGTTTGCCTCGATACTTTGAATGGCCAGACAGGTTTTCCCAATCCCACCTGGTCCAATTATGCTTATCAGGTGGCAATCCGGATTTGTTATCAACTTTGTCAGACGAGCCAATTCATCTACTCGTCCAATGAATTTCGTTTGTTGTGAAGGAAAGTTCCCTTTAGGTTTTAAATTGAACTCAAGGGAATCCAAATCGCCCTCAGAAATTCTTTCTTGGATATCAGTGATCTCATGGGAAGGTTCAATGCCTAATTCCTCACGTAGTATTTTCCTGAATGACTGGATATGTTTGACAGCAGCAGAACGGTGCCCTGACATTGCCAGAGCAATAGAATAACTCTGATTGGCGGTTTCATTAGTGGGGTCGATCTTGAGCAGCCTGAGAGATAATTCCGCTGTCTCTTGATAACGGTTTAAACTGATCCTGTTTTTAATTCTATCTTCAAGACTTTCAGCTATCTGGATTCGAATTCTTTCGCTTTCCCAACGACGCCAATTTTCAAATTCTACACTCCCCGGTATATAGATTCCAGTGAGCAAATCTCCACGATAAAGGTTCAGCGCCCTGTCAATTTTTCCCAGCTTTATTAGCTCGTCTAATTCAAATACATCCAGAATAACCTGGCTTTCTGGGTTAATGCTGACATCGGTCCGGCTAATACTGAGATATTCTCCAACTCCTTTACGAAGTTCAGTGAGTACAACCCGAAGACTTGTTAGGGCCTTTTCCTCTGAACTTTCAGGCCAGAACATGCTTGCTAGATAATTGCGATGATGTGATCCACTCTCAAGGGCAAGGTAGGTGAGAATCACCTGGGCTCGAAGAGACCTTAGTGAAGGGGGAGGTTTTCCATCTTTAGTAATGACCAGGTTTCCTAAAGCTTTAATTTCTAACATGGCATAACCGGTAAATCCTTTTTAATAGGTATCAAGGGGGTTTAGCGATTTATTAACGGTCAATCTTTATTATACAGATAAAATCAATCCAAGACTGGATGATATGAAAGATCAACTACGTAACCGATTAATTACCCAGGCATTACTGCTGCTGTTTTCACTATTGATCAATCACCAATTGTTAATTGGATGGACTAACCGGATTGATGACAGAGGTGATGGGATACGGAAGTACCCGGGCATTAATATTAAGGAATTTTAAGAGTAGGAGGTTTATGAAGTAAGACAAATTTCTTTCATATCAAGATGGCTGACCAGATATTAGATAAGGAGATTAAGGATGAAATTTAAAACACTTATGATCATCAAAGCGAGTATTTCCCTGGCATTCGGGTTTCTGCTTCTGGTATTTCCCGGATTTCTCTTAAACTTGATGGGCGCAAACCTGGGGCCAGGTGGTTTATTCACGGCGAGGGAGTATGGCGCTGCGTTGGTTGGTACATTATTACTTACCTGGTTTGCCAGAGATGCTTCCGAATCAAAAGCCCGAAGAGCGATTATCTTGGACCTGTTTATATATGATGGAATCGCTCTGTTTGTGACTTCCTATAATGTATTCACTGGCGTATTAAATTGGTTGGGATGGGGAATAATCGCGGTTTATCTTTTCTTCACAGTTGGTTATGGATACTTCTGGTTCAAGAAAGGATAAAAAAAATAGAATTTGAGCAGGGGGTATTAACTACTAGAATTGAAAACCGCTATTTTTGATATTGGCGGTTTTCTGTTCTAGTAACTATAATCCTGCCTTGACTGCCGCCTGGCAGCCCCACTCAGGATTGAACCATTTTAAGGGGATGTGCAAAAATCCCCAAACACGATCGTTTATCATGCCCCGAATGACTGTTCAAAACAAAAGATAATTGTGTAATTAGAACACCCGGAATGGTGTTTTTTGAACTAGGTGATGTTGTACTTGTAAATTATATCCAAGGTTAAATGAATAACGGGATCTCTTATTGATCCCGTTATTCGTTTAATTACTGCAGCGAGGTATTGAGGATTTCTACCAGGTCAAGGACCTGAACGGATTCGGTTAATCCTTTAGACCGCAGAGCATCGTCAAACATGATCAGGCAGTAGGGGCAGGCAGTAGTGATGGTATCCACCTCAAGTTCAAGGGCATGGTTTAATCGATTTTGATTGATGCGGGTATCTGCCGCAGTTTCCAACCACATGGCCCCGCCACCTCCTCCGCAGCAGAAGCTATTCTCCCGTGAGGCTTTCATTTCCAGCGGTTTAAGGTCAAGCTGAGCAAGAACCTTTCTTGGCTGCGCATAGACATCATGGTATCGTCCAAGGTAGCAGGAATCGTGAAAAGTAAGTTTACCGTAATTTGCTTCGCCAGGGATCTTTATATCCATTTCCTGAAGTTTTTCAGCCAGGAATTCTGAAGCATGCAAAACTTTGAATGAACCGCCATATCTAGGGTATTCATCCCGGAAGGTATTTAGTCCATGCGGACAGAGAGTTATGAGAGTATTGAATGTGTATTCAGAAAAAAGAGCAATATTTTCTTCAGCAGCAACCTGGAAGAGATATTCATTTCCCATTCGTCGGGAAGTTTCACCGCAGCACATTTCAGCATCACCTAATACACCATAATCAACACCTAATTTGTTGAGCACATCAATAAAAGCTCGTGTGACACGTTTATTGCGGTCATCAAATGATCCGGCACAACCAACATAATAGAGCACATCAACTTTGTCACCGGGATTAAGCACCCGGACATTTAGCCCTTCAGACCAGCGCATCCGGTTCTGTCCGGGCATACCCCAGGGATTGCCCTGTCTCTCAAAGTTTCTTAATGTTTCTCCCACAGTTGTCGGGACATCACCAGTCATCAGTACCTGGGCTCTCCTGATATCTATAACCTGTTCAGGGGGCCGAATAAAAGCCGGGCAAACATCCAGGCAGTGCCCGCAGGTGGTGCAGGACCACAAGTATTCTTCCTTCAGTAAATCCGGGTTCAGATTAGAATCTGAGCCGTCCTGGGGTAAAAGCAATGACTCAGCCATGGTTTCCCTGAGCATCAATAAAAGAGTTCGAGGTGAGTAATTAAGCCCACTTATTGAGGCCGGGCAGACCTCTTCGCAGCGACCGCACTGAAGACAGGCATCAAAAGCCAGCAAATTTAGTGATGAGAATTCATTGATTGCTGTTGCGCCCAATTCTTCGGCATTCATGATGTCGTCTATACTTTCCAATTCACCCTTACCGCGGCTGGTTTTGAAATAAATATGGATCGGAGTGAAGATCATATGGCGCATTTTAGTGAACGGAATGCTGGCCACAATCAGCAATCCGAGGCCAACATGAAGGATGAATAAGTAAGGATGGATGATAGATGCCTGGGCTGGTGTCAGCGATGTATATTGTATTAAACCCGCTGTCCAATTTCCTATTGGCGCCCAGAGAGCCCAGTCGGGTTTCCTGATGAAAATGCGTAATCCTTCTGTTATAAATCCCACCAGGGGAATCAAAGCCAGTAAAACCAACGCATAATAGTCATCCCAGGAATTCTCCATAAATTCAGGACGGATGAACAAACGTCTGATCAGTGCCATCAACACACCGATCAGGATGGCGGTGCCGGCTAAATCCATGATCAATTCATAACCGAAATAGACCTTATCCGAGAATAAAGGCCAGGTGAAGGGGACAAATAATCCCATTTGCATGATCTTAATTGCTGTGCCAATCACCTGGATGAGAACACCCCAGAATATCAGCAGGTGGGTAATCCCCGGATAGGCTTTTTTAACAGTTCTGATCTGTCCAAAAGCGTATAGTAGAGTCTCTCCGAGTCTGGACCAGGGCTTTGAAATCTGTTTCTCAGTAGTTGTCATGCGGGGTCTCCGATGAAAATCTCTCCATTAATGATGGTGAGTGTGATTTTTTCAAGAGGCAGGGGTGGCGGTCCAGAAATAACATTCCCTTGAAGAGGTTCAAAATAACCCGCGTGGCAGGGGCAGTAAATTACCTGGGTTGTGCTGTCCCATTTACAAATGCAGGCAAAATGTGTGCAAACGGCTGAATAGGCCTTCAACCCTTCAGTGGTGTGGATAACAATAGCTGGATAACGACCAAAGGGAACGGTGATGCTTTCGCCCGGGGCTATTTCATCAATTGTCCCTACCCTGACTGGATCTGAAGGGATTTCTTCCAGGCTGGGAGGATAAAAATAGGCAATAAAGGGCCCCAGCAGGGCGGTTAATCCTGTAGCTGCCAGACCCTTTTTTAGAATACTGAAAAAATCGCGGCGTGTAATTGAACTCATTTAACTCACCTCTCCCCAGATGGTCAGGGCAATGAGAACGATCATCCCGATCAATGAAATCCAAAATCTGGTCCGGACAGTCATTTTTGAAGAGTCAGGTTTATTGTCAAGGAAGGGCCAGATTAATAAAATGAGAATTACTATAACAGGCAAAGTAGCTCCAACTGTTTCCGGGATATACCTGAGCAGTTGGTACAGGGACAGGAAATACCACTCAGGTTTAACGTGATCGGGGGTATCCATAGGATCAGCTGGTGGTCCCAAACCTACCGGAGAAAACAGCCCAATAACTCCGATAATAATTACCAGGATGCCAAAGACCAGGGCAACTTTTGCTTCCAGTGCCACATGATCCGGATAAAAAGGTACGCTTTTTTCTGAACTATTTTCTGACATAACGTTACTCCCGTATTGTTCAGACGATCTTTAGAGTGGTTTCATGATCCCTTGTTTCCTGACCATAACAAAATGCAATCCCATGAATGCAAAAGTTACCAGGGGCAAGATCAGGATATGAAGGGCGAAGAATCTGCTGAGGGTTAAACTTGTAATGCTCCAGCCTGTCCGCAAAAAAACCAAAGCCAATTCCCCAATCACAGGTATACTGCCGGCAATTTCAGTTCCCACAGTAGTTGCCCAATACGCCCGCTGATCCCAGGGAAGTAAATATCCTGTAAAACCAAAAACCAGAGTCAAAGTAAGGAGAACCACTCCGGTTACCCAATTTAATTCCCTGGGGGGCTTATAAACCCCCATGATGAATACTCTTAACATATGGGCCGTGGCCATCACAATCATGCCGTTTGCTGACCAGTGGTGGATCATGCGAACTGCTGATCCCAACAATACCTCATTTTCAATGAATTGAATGCTGGCATAGGCTTCTGCTGGGGTAGGTTTGTAATAAAAAGCCAGCATTATTCCCGTTGTTCCCTGAACCAAAAATAGGAAAAAAGTTAATCCGCCAAGGCAATACCACCAGCGCCTCTGCCAATCAGGTACGGGTTTATTGAGGATGGGTTTCAAGAAATCTGAAAGTTCATAACGCTCATCTATCCAGGCCAATACCCGTGTGGGAATAGGGACCCACTCGGTTCGTGATCTCCAGACACTGGCGCTGCGGGCGACTCCAAATAACAGGGCTAAGCCAGCTACTCCGAACAAAATCCAGCGTACAAGCGGGGTCCAAATATTAGTGAACGCTTCTTCGTCATGGCATTGGATGCAGGTATCTTCTTCGGGTTCAGGCGGAGCAACCTGAACGATTGGGCCGCCAGCTTGGTCCGTGATCCCAGCAAGATTTGAGGTTGTAAAGGCATGAACTCCAGCAGCTGTGACCAGAAGCAGGATAAGGCTGCCAATCACAATCAAGATTGTACGGTGGATAGTTTTCATATAAAACCTCGTCTACGCTGTATTCAGTGAGACAATAACCGCCCTTATAAATAATTCAATAAATAATGAGATTGACGTTTTCCATTCAGCGGATACCCGTAAGTGAGGGATAACTGGATTGATAATCAAGATCCTGGTGGATCTGATCGAAATGGTCACATCACAAGATCATAAAAAAAATATAACATAACCTGCACCCCGGTGCAGGTGTCATTATTCATAAGGATGGATTAATTTGTCTATATTTTCCGGGACCTAAAAGAAAATTCCTCAATGATCCTGGCTGTGACTATTGGAATCGCGGCAGCTACTGCCGGTGTTGGTATTTCGCTGAAATCAAGGATATTTTCTACTTCAACAGCATAGATTATAATCTCCTGCGGGATTTTATAGCCCATTTGTTCAGCTGCATCGAGGGCAGTGACCAGGGAGGTATCATGGGCAGAAGTGCTGTGCTGGGTAGGGCTTACTGACCGCAGGTCATCAAGAGTCATTCGGTGGATCTTTCCGGGATTTGTGGTATCCGGGAGTAAATAATAGGCATTGATGAGCATTACACGATCATAATCGAGCATAGCTTCCATTAATCGCAGACCGCCTGCGCTGGCTTCGGTGATATCCAGCTCGGGATGGGCTTCAAAATCTATACTCTTTTCTAGTTTCCAGGCAACCTTTACACCGACACCATCGTCAGTCAGGATGGGATTGCCCAGACCAATTATCAATGTTTTCATAGGCCCTTACATAAAAGAAGCAACCAGTTTCCAGTGAATAGGGCCGGTGTGACGTCTTGAATAACGTTTACAGTTAAAATTACTAAACCATGATTAGATCATGAACTAGAACGGTGTGCATCTTTGATTTGGACCTCAAGCGGCATTTGTCCCGGCAGAGAATGAGTCGCGCAAGACATGCAAGGATCGTAATTTCTGAAAGCCATCTCGATCGTATTAGCAATCCTTCACTCACCTCGCCACCTTTGATCAGCCCTTCA
>CAYUXO010000053.1:0-17918 GCA_964448865.1 uncultured Anaerolineales bacterium | reverse complement strand
ATTGTGCCCACATTCAGGTGCGGTTTCGTTCGTTCAAATTTCTCTTTCGCCATAATAGCACTCCTTAATTTTCTTAATCCCTAAAGGATCCTTCTACCATTACCAGAGCCCCCGATGGGAATTGAACCCATGACCTCATTCTTACCAAGAATGCGCTCTACCCCTGAGCTACGAGGGCTGGCCTTATACATAACTACAAGCTGTCAGAAGTACAAAACTTCTGCAGCTTTTAGTTAAAGTGGGCGGAGAAGGATTCGAACCTACGTAGGCGTTTGCCAGCTGATTTACAGTCAGCCCCGTTTGGCCACTTCGGTATCCGCCCAAATTATTCGTCTGGTCTGTATTACCCTGGGCAATACAAGGAGCCGACGATGGGACTCGAACCCATGACCTGTCGCTTACAAAGCGACTGCTCTACCGATTGAGCTACGTCGGCCCGGAAGCCAGCGTTTTTTCCTTCCAAGCCAAGGCATTATATCAGATGGAAATAAGCGAGGCAAGGTGTGCAAATCGGTGTCATCGACAGAGCAAAAGTTTATCAGCTTTCCAGATAATCGTCAATACTTCCAGTTAGCTTCTGGCGCCCTTGAAACCCCTTGCCTGCCAGATCAAATACAGGGCAACAGATCCAGCCACGGCCGCATTCAGGCTGTCGATCCTCCCTCTCATGGGCAGCTGAAGCAGGAAATCACAAGATGACTTAACCAGCTGGCGCATGCCTTCTGCTTCGCTCCCAACTACCACTGCCAACGGGCCACCCAGATCAACTTTGTCAGGAGGCTGGGCTTCTTCTCCCCCCTCCAAGCCCACTACCCAGATCCCGTTTTCTTTCAGGTGGGAGATCGTCTGGGCCAGGTTCGCCTGACAGATCAGCAGGTGCTCGCTTGCGCCGGAAGAAGCGTTCACTACTGCTGGAGTGACAGTTGCGGTTCTGCGCAGAGGCAGAACCAAACCATGAACACCAACAAGCTCCCCGGTGCGAATTAAAGTTCCCAGGTTCTGGGGATCTTTTAAAGTGTCCAGGATCAATACCAAGGCCTGTTCATTCCGACCTTTTGCCAGTTCAAGGATCTGAGAAAGGTCTGCATAGGGATACTCATCCACCTGCAAGGCAACACCCTGATGGTTTCTGCTCAAGCCGTCCAGGGAATCCCTGTTAACCTTGGAAACAGGCACCGATTTCTTGTCGGCCAGGCGCAGGATGTCCCCTACTCTTCCGTCACTATTAATTCCTTTAGCAAGGCGCAGCTGAAAAGCCTTCCGCTTTCCCGCGCGCAGAGCTTCATATACCGGGTTTCTTCCCCAGATCCATTCTTTCATTTATATAACCAGGGTTTTTGATAAGTGGTTACTTCTGGTGACACTAACATTTATTTTATATACCAGGTCGTGCCCTGATCTGAATCTTCCACAACAATACCATTAGAACTTAACAAATCTCGTAAATAATCTGATGATTCCCAATCCTTCTTTTCACGAGATTGATCACGTAAATTTATGACAACCTCTATGATCGATTTATAGTCGATATCAGGCACAATACTCGTAAAATCAAGATCGGGAGATACATCTGCGGAATATATCTCACTGCGAATATACTCTAATGCATTATCATCATTTTTCTGTTGATAATAATCATAAGTTTTCAAATATATATTCTCAATGATACTTGGATCCACTTCTTTAACAATGCTTGTCTCAATCTGTAATCCAAGCACGTCAGTCAACTCGATCAGAACCGCCTGTGCTTCAGATAAGGAGTCATGATCCGCGCCTTCATCTCGGGCATGGTTGATCTCCTTGACAAAATCAAAGATAAAACCCAACGATCCAGCTGTGTTAAAATCATCGTCCATGTTTTTCAGGAAAGATTCCTTTACCAGGCTGATCCCGCCTTTCAAATCCCCTTTCCAGGTATCCTGCGGAAGAGCTGGTTTTAATGCTGAGCGCAGCCTTTTGAGAGCTTTCACAGAATGTTCGATGGTTTCCTCATTAAATGTGAGCGGACCACGGTAGCTGGAATTCAAGATCATCAGGCGCAGCACATTGGCTTCATACTGCTCCAGGAAGCTGTCGATTGTTACCAGGTTGCCAACAGATTTGGACATTTTCGCGCCGGAGAGCTGCATCATGCCATTGTGCATCCAGTAGGTTGCAAACTGTTTTCCAAACATGGCTTCACTCTGGGCAATTTCGTTTTCATGATGGGGGAATACCAGATCATTTCCACCGCCATGGATGTCAATTTGTTCACCCAGGCAGGAATGGCTCATCACCGAGCATTCAATATGCCACCCCGGCCGTCCTTCTCCCCAGGGGCTGGGCCAGTTGGGCTCATTGGGTTTGGCTGCCTTCCAGAGGGCAAAATCCAGGGGGTGTTCCTTGCGTTTGTCTACTTCAATACGGAATCCTGCTTCCATATCTTCGATTTTTCGTCCGGATAATTTGCCATATTCAGGGAATTTTTCAACACGGTAATAAACATCCCCGTCTATGTCATAGGCGTAGCCCTTCTCTACCAGATCTGCCACACTTTCCACGATGCTGTTAATTTCCTCAGTAGCCCGCGGATATTGAGACGCAGGAAGGATGTTCAGATCCTTGAGATGCTGGTCAAATTCATCGATATAACGCTGGGCTATTTCAATTGGATCAACACCTTCTACTGCAGCGCGCTGGATAATCTTGTCATCTACATCAGTGTAGTTGGTCACATGTTTAACTTCAAAACCCCGATATTCCAGGTAGCGGCGGATGATGTCAAAAACCAGAGCAGACATTGCATGTCCAACATGAGCCTTATCATAGACGGTTGGACCGCAGACATACATGGACACATTGTCAGGCTGCAGGGTTTTAAAGCTTTCTTTTTTCCGTGTCAGTGTGTTGTAAACTTGAATACTCATGATTCCTTTTCAATGGGATTAGAGCGTATCAGGCTTGGCGAAGATCATTCTACCTGCCGCAGTCTGTAAAACCTTGGTAACCGTAGATCGGACATCCTCATTCATATAATTCTTGCCGTCCTCAACAACCACCATGGTTCCATCAGAAAGATAACCTACTCCCTGTCCGCGTTCTTTGCCTTCCTGGATGATCTTAACTTCCACAATTTCACCGGGCAGCAGGACCGCTTTGACGGAGTTGGCCAGCTCATTGATATTTAGAACTGGAACTCCCTGGATTTCTGCCACACGGTTGAGATTGTAATCATTGGTAAGGATTGGACAGCTCAACTGTCGGGCCAGGATCACCAATTTACTGTCAACTTCACGGGTTCCTTCAACGTCGATATCACTGATGCGGACAGGAATAGTCTTTGTTTCCTGCAGGTCAGCCAGGATTTCCATACCCCTTCTGCCGCGTTGACGTCGAATGCTGTCCGCAGAATCAGCTATGTGCTGAAGTTCGTCAAGCACAAAACGGGGGATCAAAAGTTCTCCAACCAGAAAACCAGTCCGGGCTATATCCGCAATTCGACCGTCAATAATCACACTGGTATCGACCAGGATTACTCGCTCAGATTCGCTGCCAGGTCCACTTTTATCAGACATTGGAAATACTCGCCCGCTAAATATGGAAAATATGTCATTGCGGCGGGAAACAAATACCGCTACACCTATATAACCAAACAGCAAAACGCCAATGAATGGGAAAAGATCACCCAAAAATGATGGCAGTCTGGAAAGTGGAATGGACAATAATGCGGCAATGACCAATCCGACAAATAAACCAACCAGGCCGGACCCAAGAGTCCTCGCATCAAGCTGATTTAATAAAGTTCGCAGTGATTTTACCGGTCGGGTTGTGATCAGTGGAGTGACCACCAAACCGAATAACGCGCCAACCAAACCAAAGATCACCGCGCCTTCTTCGGTTGTAATAGTCGTTACACTGGCCAGATCCACCCCAAAATACCCTCCCAGCAGCCCGAAGACTATCATTCCAACAATTCTTATAACAAAATCAAAACTCATCATTCCCCTCCATAAATGCAAATAGCGACCACATGGTATCTGTGCTCGCCAAAGGATTCCCTTTCAGGGGAAATTTGTATGCCAAAATAGATAAGTTTGACTGCCGTGGAACTAATTTCAATATCTTAATCTACAAACATAAAGGCAGATAACTAAAAAATAATGGCAAAATAAGTCCGGTGCAACAAATGGCAGAGCCAGATAATATATGTATAATTCCGCTTTAATAATAGCATGTCGGTTCGATCACGTCAACTCGGCAAACCCCTTGAGACCAATTTCTTAACAAAGTTCTAATATTTAACCAAATCCCGAGAATAACTCAGGATAACTTATTGTGTTTTTATAGCTGATCGATCTATCGTATAATTATTTGATATGCAATTCCCAAACCTGGAGGATCAATGGATGATAAACAATACAAGAAAGTAATTAATGCCTGGAGCATGTATGACTGGGCAAACTCGGCATTTGCCACCACCATCATGGCGGCAGTGCTGCCAATTTATTATTCTGCTATCGCTCAACCAGAACTTACCGCCAATCAAACCACTGCCTACTGGGGTTATACAAATTCCATTGCCCTATTGTTAATCGCAATCATAAGTCCCATCCTGGGAGCAATGGCTGATTTTAAGGGGCACAAAAAACGCTATCTGACAATATTCGCCCTGGTGGGTATTACAGCCACCGCATTTATGTTTTTCCTGACCACAGGCAACTGGTTATGGGCATCAGCATTATTTATCCTCGGTAATTTAGGTTTTGCTGGCGCAAATGTCTTTTATGATTCCCTGCTGCCCCACATTGCCAAAAAGGATGATATCGATCAAGTATCCACTCGGGGTTATGCAATGGGATACCTGGGAGGGGGAATCCTGCTTGCTATCAACCTGGCCATGATTATGCTGGCGCCAGATCACCTGACTGGATTAATGACCCGGATTTCCCTGGCCAGCGTTGCTGTTTGGTGGCTGGTCTTCACTATCCCGCTCTGGAAGAGGGTCAAGGAACCCCCCCGGCATGTATTCCACGGGGAAATGGATTCCAATTCCTTAACAGCCGGATTTAAAAGATTAGGTGAGACTTTTAAAGAAATCCGCAAATATGGGGATTTATTTAAGCTCCTGGTTGCTTTCTGGCTTTACAATGACGGCATCGGTACCATCATCAAGATGGCGACTATTTACGGTAACGAAATCGGGATCGGCCAAATAGATTTAATCGGCGCATTGTTAATGGTGCAGTTTGTGGGCATCCCCTTTGCATTCGCTTTTGGCTGGCTGGCAAAAAAGATCGGCACCAAAAAATCCATCTACCTCAGCCTGGGAGTATACTCACTCATATCTATTGGCGGCTATTTCATGACCACCGCCCTTCATTTCTGGATCCTGGGTTTTGCAGTAGCAATGGTCCAGGGTGGAGCGCAGGCTTTAAGCCGCTCCCTGTATGCGAGAATGGTCCCCAAAGCTCAGTCGGCAGAATTCTTCAGTTTTTACAGCGTGAGTGGAAAATTTGCCGGGATGTTCGGTCCGCTTGTATTTGGACTGGTAAGCCAGATATTTGACAACAGCCGGTTGGGAATCATTTCACTGATCATTTTCTTCATCTCCGGTGCGTTACTGCTTACCCGGGTCGACGAAGAAAAAGGCATTAAAGTTGCCCAGGAAGCGGATGCTCTAGCAGCTCAAGAAGCCTGACCTGCATGCCTGACCCGCGGGACCCTGATTTCCTGAACCAGCAGCAGGAGCTGTTCACCCGCATTACTCGCCGGTACGATCTTGTCAACCATATTATGACTGGTTGGCAGGATAACCGATGGAGACGCTTTGCCATTAAACAGCTCCAACTTCCGCCTGCAGCTCAACTGCTCGATATTGGCAGTGGAAATGGACAGCTAGCCCAGGAAGCACTCCGGCTCCACCCGGATTGCAGACCCGTCGCGGCAGATCTGACCCAATCTATGCTTGAGGTTGGCCGCCTGAAAGACAAGAAAGATAGGATTCTCTGGACCCGTTCAAACTCAGCCCACTTACCTTTTGACAATTTCAGCTTCGATGGGGTCATTTCAGGTTTTCTGCTTCGCAACCTCAGTGATATTTTCAAAGGATTAAGGGAGCAGTACCGGGTTCTTAAACCTGGTGGTAGAATTGCTGTTCTGGACACAAGCAAAACCCCTCAAAACCTGCTGAGTCCACTGATCAGGTTCTATATGAAGAAAATGATGCCCGCCTTGGGCGGATTTATTTCAGGACATAAACAGGCCTACAAATATTTGAATCGCTCTACAGAGGAATTTTTGAGAGTGGAAGAGCTGGCAGCCTATCTGGCTGCGGCAGGGTTTAAAGAAGTGGCCTATAAACAATTTGCCTTGGGTATTATTGCGGTTCACTGGGGGAGAAAATGAACGAAATTCAACCATCAAAACTGGCAGCCGAACGCGGCGAACCATCCTATATCTGGAGGGCTGGACAGCAGCGCCGCCTGGAAATGGTGAAAGATGCTGCCGGTGAGCGAGTCAAAGGCAGACTGCTTGAGAATGGCTGCGGTATCGGTTTATATTTGGAGCACCTGAAACCGCTGGGCTGCGAGGTTTTCGGGCTGGAATATGATTATGACAGGGCTTTGTTAGCAAAGTCCAAAGCCGACAATATCCTGGGCGCTACCGGAGAAGCTCTGCCGCTCCCTGATAACAGTTTTGATCTAATTCTCAGCAACGAAGTTATAGAACATGTGATTGATGATCAAAAAGTCATTGAGGAGATGGTCAGGACTCTGCTGCCCGGAGGCAGGATGATCATTTTTTGCCCCAATCGCTGGTATCCTTTTGAAACACATGGTCTCTACTGGCAGGGCAAGTATTATTTTGGCAATAAAGCCCTGATCAATTATTTGCCCTCAAAACTCAGGGATCGCCTGGTTCCTCATGTCCGGGCATATTCCCAAAAAGATCTGGAAGTATTATTCCGGAACCTTCCGGTAAAGATCATCCACAGTAAAGTGATTTTTGGAGGGTATGATAATATCATCAACCGTTTTCCCAGACTGGGGCGCTTGATCAGATCACTGCTTTACTGGTTGGAAAAAACCCCTTTGCAAATCCTGGGCTTATCCCATTTCTGGGTCGTAGAAAAAATTAAGGAAAGATCTCATGAGTAAAGATTTTGAAGAGTTAATCGGCAAGGAACTTCGCGACCGTGGTTGGCGTCTGGCAGTTGCAGAATCCTGTACAGGAGGGCTGATCGGGCACAGAATAACCAATATTCCAGGATCCTCAACCTACTATCTTGGCAGCATCACTGCCTATGCGTATCGAGCAAAAGTTCGGTTGTTGGGTGTCTCCTGGGATACCCTGGAAGAATTCGGCGCAGTGAGCGAAGAGACTATTAAGGAAATGTCCCTTGGTGTGCGGCGTGCATTAACTGCAGATATTGGTCTGGCAGTCAGCGGGATCGCTGGACCAACAGGCGGCACTCCTGATAAACCCGTGGGCTATACCTGGATCGGGCTGAGCACACCGGAAGGATTCTGGACCCTGCAGCATACAGCTAGCGGAAACCGGATAGAAAACAAACAGGAAATAGCCCAAAAAGCTCTGGAATTTTTACACGAATATTTAGTTAATAATGGAAAAGATTGAGGTTACAACCCGATTTACCCGGGAGGGAAACCTGGTACCCCTGGAATTTAGCTTAGGGGATGAGAACTGCCGGCCAATATTAAATATTGGCCGGCAGTGGGAAACTGGTGATGGCCGGCACATCCTGGTGATGGATTATTCAGAAAGGACCCACCACCTGTTTTTCCAGCTAACGGATTTATGTTGGTATCTGGTCCGGGATATCAAATCATCCCCTGAAAGAACGTAAGAGGAGAAATCATGACAGAAATAGTACAGGACAATCTGATAGTAACCCTGGATTACACTTTGGTCATAGAGGATGAAATCCTGGAAAGCACTTCAGATGGGAAAGCCATTGAATTTATCCAGGGATTCGGACAAATCATCCCCGGTCTTGAAAACGCCCTTTATGATATGAACATCGGGGAAGGTAAAACTGTAGTAATAGAACCTGAAGAAGCTTATGGAGAGTACGATGAGGATTCTACCCAGATCGCTAAAAAAGAAGAATTCAGTGAAGAGATCCCCCTGGATGTAGGAAATTTTCTAGATCTTGAAGATGATGAAGGGGATATTCTCAGCGCCCGGATCATCGAAGCGGATGAAGAGACCATTACCCTCGATTTTAATCATCCCCTGGCGGGAAAAACATTGACATTTGAACTCACAATCAGCGGCTTAAGAGCGGCTTCAGCAGAAGAGCTGGACCACGGGCATGTACATCAGGTAATTTAAAGCAAAAAGTCCAGGCTCATATTAATTGCCTGGACTTTTTTGTTAAATCAGTTCGCCAACCACGGCAGAAGTAAATTCAAGTTCCTCATTTACCAGGTTTACTTCAATCGTATCCCCTACTTTAAACTCCCCGGAAAGTATAGACAGGGCAAGTGGATCTTGCAGCTGTTTTTGGATTGTGCGTTTTAATGGACGCGCACCATAATCAGGATTAAAACCCTGATCTGCCAGGTAGTGTTTTGATTTTTCAGAAACATTCAGGGAAAATCCTTGAGCCTGAACCAATTTTTCTACCCGGTTCAGCTGGATATTAACAATCTCCTGAATCTGCTCGATGCTTAGGGGGTGGAAAACAACAATCTCATCCACCCGGTTCAGGAATTCAGGCCGGAATGTGTTCTTGAGCGCGTTCATGGTGAACTCTCTGGCACTTTTTTCATTCCAATCCTGATCCTGCCCGGCCCAGGCCTGGCTGCCAATATTACTGGTCATAATCACAACTGAATTTCGAAAATCTACAGTTCTGCCCTGACCATCTGTCAACCGTCCATCATCCAACAGCTGCAGTAAAGTATTAAAAACATCAGTATGAGCTTTTTCGATTTCGTCAAATAAGACAACACTATATGGGCGTCTGCGAACTGCTTCAGTAAGTTGACCTCCTTCTCCATAACCAACATACCCGGGAGGGGAACCAATTAATCTGGAAACAGTATGCTTTTCCTGGTATTCACTCATATCGATCCGTACCATGGCATCTTGATTATCAAACAAGAATTCAGCCAGGGCACGGGCGAGTTCGGTCTTCCCAACCCCCGTGGGCCCGATAAATATAAATGAACCTATGGGGCGATTGGGATCTTGCAAACCAGCCCGGGATCTTCGAACGGCATTGGCAACCGCCTTAATGGCTTCGTCCTGCCCGATGACACGTTGATGAAGCCGATCTTCCATTTGAATTAGCTTTTCAGTCTCGCTTTCTATCAACCTGGAAACCGGGATACCAGTCCAGCGGGATACCACACCTGCAATTTCCTCCGCGTCAACTTCTTCTTTCAGCAAAGCTCCATCGGCTTGTATATCTCGCAGGCGTTCCTCCTTGTTCTTCAAGTTATCCTCCAAATCCCGCAATGTGCCATACTGCAAGCGGGCTGCCAGCTCCAGATCAGCAACCCGTTCTGCTTTTTCTATTTCAACTCGGGTTTGGTCTATTTCCTTTTTGACTTTGCGAACATCACCAATGACTTCTTTTTCCAATGACCAGCGGGTATGGAGCTGTTGTTGATCTTCTTTCAGGTTTGCTAGATCTTCTTTCAATGCACTCAACCGTTTCTTGGAGGATTTATCTTTTTCCTTTTTCAAAGCTTCCTGTTCAATCTCTAACTGCAATATTTGTCGATCTACCTCGTCTAATGATCTGGGTTTAGAATCAATTTCTGTTCTAAGTTTGGCAGCAGCTTCATCGATCAAGTCAATAGCTTTGTCAGGAAGCTGGCGATCTGCAATGTACCTGTTGGATAACGTTGCGGCAGCTATCGTCGCCGGGTCTGTGATCCGCACACCATGATGGATTTCATATCGCTCTTTTAAGCCGCGCAAGATCGAGATCGTTGCTTCAACACTGGGTTCTTCAACCAGCAAGGTCTGAAAACGCCTTTCCAGGGCGGCATCGGTTTCTATATATTTTCGATACTCATCGATGGTTGTGGCGCCAATCAAGTGTAATTCACCCCGGGCCAACATCGGTTTTAACATATTTCCAGCATCCATGGCGCCTTCTGCAGCTCCAATACCAACCACAGTATGCATCTCATCTACGAATAATAAAATCTCGCCTTCGGCTGCTGTGATTTCCTGCAAGACTGCCTTCAGTCGTTCTTCAAATTCTCCCCGGAATTTTGCACCAGCTACCAGGGCACCCAGATCAAGTTGTATGAGTCTTTTACGTTTGAGACCCTCAGGGACATCTCCATTTACAATCCGCTGAGCCAGCCCTTCCACAATAGCTGTTTTCCCGGTCCCTGGTTCCCCGATTAAAGCCGGGTTATTTTTTGTTCGTCGAGAAAGGATCTGCACCAACCGGCGAGTTTCTTCATCCCGGCCAATCACCGGATCCAATTTGCCTCGCCTGGCCAAATCCGTTAAATCCCGACCATATTTTTCCAGAGCTTGATATGTGGACTCCGGGGATTGGGAAGTTACCCGCTGAGTCCCCCGGACCTCTTTTAAAGCGGTCAGAACGGAATCTTTGGTTATCCCGTATTCTCTCAGACGGCCGTCTTCCGGACTCTCCATCAATCCTAAGAGAAGATGCTCAGTTGACACATATTCATCACTCATACCTCTGGCATAACGCTCTCCAGCGGTCAGCACCTCAGATGTTTTTCTATTTAACCCGACCTGAAGATTAGCCCCGTGAACCTTCGAGCGCTTCGATAGATCATCCCAGACTTCCTGCCGGAGTTTCTGGGTGCTTCCAGCTATCTTGGTAATCACAGCAGCTACAACACCTTCAGTCTCCTCAAGAAGGGCATAAAGCAGGTGGGCGGGTTCAATCTCCTGATGATCATGATCCTCAGCCAGCCGCTGAGCCCGTAAGATAGCCTGTTGGGATTTGGATGTATAGTTATCTAAATTCATATTTTTCCTCCCTGATTTCCACCTGAGAGCGAAAAAAACGCTCCAGGATTAATCCATAAGGATATTATAGATAAGCTATCTATGAAATGAATTAGAGATATATAAAAGAAAAATATGAGAGTTGGACCACGGGCGTGTGCATTAAGTATAATTAATTAACGATCAAAGGGATCCGGTCCCTTTAAGGGACCGGATCCCAAGACAAATAAAGGGGGATTTAAAATGCCAAAAAGAAAGGTTTTATTATCCATCGGTCACACTTACCATATCTACAATAGAGCCGTCGCAGATAACCTGCTATTTCCCGGGGATGAAAATTATTACTTATTCCTATCAAAGATGCAGGACCACATCTTGGATGTAGCTGAAATCCTGGCATATTGTTTGATGCCTAATCATTACCACATGCTTATCCAATTAAAAAATGTCGATTTATCGGCGGCGATGCAAAAGTTAGCTTTGTCCTATGTTGTTCCATTTAATGCCTTTTTTAAGCGCTCCGGGCACCTATTTCAAGGGGCTTACCAGATAAAATTTGTCCAAGATGACCAATACCTCATTCATCTTTCCAGGTATATCCATCTAAACCCGGTAGCTGCCGAGTTGGTTGTTAAGCCCGAAAATTGGGGTTTTTCAAGTGTCCAAGAATATCTGGGGTTGAGACCAGTGAACTTTATCAAACCCAAAATAGTTTTAGATTTACTGGATGATCATAGGGGTTCGACCTTGTTCAAAAAACAGAAACAATACATGGAATTTCTAGAAGATTGGATTCCTGAATATATGACTTTCAAACATAAGTAAACAGGAGGGACCGGATCCCTTAAAGGGATCCGGTCCCTCCTATTAAAAAAACAAGCCCAAACTCATTCCACCGTTACTTCGAACTGCCCATCAGTCACTCTGACCTGGAGCTGCTGTCCGGATTTGGTCTGACCTACCTGGTAAACTGCCGAACCATCAGAAGCCGTGACTACCGCATATCCCCGTTTAAGTATTGCTTCTGGATTTAAGGCAGCCAGTCTGGCCTGGTAAGACTCAATTTGGCCCCGGGAAGATTTGATAAATACATCCATTCCTCTTGCCAACCGACCTGAAAGTTCATCCAGGCGCTGTCGTCCGTTTTGAATCTCAGCCAAAGGAGAAAGTCGTTTTATCTGGTTAGAATAGGTTTCCAATTTCCAGCGCTGATCTGCCAGCTTGCCCTGGATAATCCGTTTCAGGCGGGAGCGATATTCCCCTACTCCGAGCCGCAACTCACTCTGATCGGGAACAGCCAACTCAGCTGCCGCTGTCGGGGTAGGCGCCCTTAGATCCGCCACAAAGTCTGATATCGTAAAATCCGTTTCATGCCCGACGCCGCTGATAATCGGCACAGGAGATTCAGCGATCGTCCTGGCAACCCCTTCATCATTAAATGCCCACAGATCTTCGATCGATCCTCCCCCGCGGCTGATCAAGATTAGATCCGGCTTTATTTCATAAAGTCGTTTTAAGGCAGAAATAATATCTCCCGGAGCACTTTCCCCCTGCACCGAGGTGGGAGATAAAATTATTTTCACCAGCGGGTAGCGCCGCCCCAGAGTATCTTTCATGTCCTGGAAGGCTGCTCCGGAAGGTGAAGTAACTATCCCTATCCGTTCCGGCCAGGTAGGCAGTGAACGTTTTCTGGAAGGGTCAAATAAACCTTCTTCTTCAAGTTGGGTCTTTAGCCGTTGGAACTCCTGGAATAAAGCACCTTCTCCGCGCGGTCGCAGATAATCAACATAAAGCTGATACTGCCCCCGCTGTTCATAAACACTGATGGTCCCATGAGCTTCAACCGCAGTTCCATCAGCAAGCTGGGTTTGGATCAGCTGGGCTCTATTCTTCCACATCACACAGCGGATCGCTGATGTGGAATCCTTGAGAGTGAAATATATATGCCCCGAAGCTGGTCGGGAGAGGTTGGAAATCTCTCCATCCACCCAAAGATCCTGCAGGTTGGCATCCGCCTCCAAAATATTTTTTAGGTAGGCGTTCACCTCACAAACTGACCAGGAGCGTGAAAGCTCAAGTTTATCTGGTACTGAAAACATAGAGCCTAGTATACTGGTTTACTGGCTGGCAGACAAGTTCCGGATGGCATCCTATAAGGGGTATTTTCTTCCTTGCCCCCTCGAATAAATCAAAACCCCCTTAAGGGTATCCCGAAAGTCTGAGAGGGTGCCTGTGATACAATTTTCTGGTATGGAAATCTCAGATTACCTGCAGGACATTCTCAAATCTGCGCCCAATCAACCCGGCTGCTACTTGATGAAAGATCAGGAAGGGGTGGTCATTTATGTGGGCAAGGCTATTAATCTGCGCCACCGTGTGCGGTCATATTTCCATGCCAGCGCCCAGAAAAATCCCCGAACCAGTCACCTTGTCAGAAATATCCACGATATTGAGTGGATCATAGTTGGCTCGGAGCTGGAAGCCCTGATCCTGGAAATGAATTTGATCAAGGAATATCAGCCCCGCTTTAATGTCCAGCTCAAAGATGATAAACGTTACCCCTATATTAAAATCCATTGGGGGGATGACTTTCCAAAGGTTACCGTCACTCGAAAAGTCGAAAAAGACGGTTCCCGATATTATGGTCCTTACACCAATGTTTGGGCTGTCAACCAGACACTTGACGTACTGAGGAAGATCTTCCCCTATCTTACCTGCAACCGGACGATCACCGGGGATGACCAACGAGCCTGCCTTTATCATGATATTCAGCTTTGCACAGCACCCTGCATCGGCCGCATCAGCCAGGAAAATTACCGGGAGATGATTAAGGAGCTGGGCGCATTCCTCAATGGCAGATCTGATAGAATCCAGGCCCGTCTGGAAGAAGAGATGGGGAAAGCATCTGCGGATATGAAATATGAGCAAGCCGCCCAGATTCGGGATCAGCTGGATGCTATTCAGCGTATAGTGCAGGAACAGCGCATCATATCCACAAAATTTGCGGATTCTGATGTGATCGCCATGGCCAGCCTGGATAACAACGCCTGCATCCAGGTATTCTTCATCCGGGGAGGGAAACTAACTGGCCGGGAATATTTTCTCGTGGAGGAAACCGACCAGAAGGCTGACCAGGATTTGCTCTCAGAAGCGATCAAGCAGTTTTATGATCAAGCCCCTGGCGTTCCACCGGAAATATTGCTGCCCCGGGAAATTGAGGAAGCCCGGATCATCGGGAAATGGTTAAAAAGCAAGCGGGGTGGAAAAAAGGTAGAATTACTTGTCCCCCGCCGGGGAGAAAAGAAAAAACTGGTAACAATGGCCGCTGAAAACGCAGCTTCAATGCTGACGGCCCTGAAAACCAGGGAAAATTCGGAACTGGAACGGGCTGAAGGCGCCCTGACTGATCTGCAAACCCAACTGAATCTCCACGCTCCACCCATGCGAATCGAGTGTTATGATATTTCCAACACCCAGGGATCCGCTCTGGTCGGCAGCATGGTTGTATTCCTGGAAGGCAGGCCAGCTAACAGCCATTACCGCCAGTTCAACATCAAGAGTGTGCAGGGCCCGGATGATTATGCCAGCATGGACGAGGTGCTTCGCAGACGTTTCCAGCGGTTGATACTGTCCAAGGAAGAAACCAAGAAACCCGGCGGGAAACCGGATCCATCTTTCAGCGCTCTGCCTGACCTGGTACTGATCGATGGTGGTAAAGGTCAGCTAAATCGGGCCGCAGAAGTACTTAAGGAGTTTGATCTACTGGACATCATTCCCATCGCAGGATTGGCCAAACGTTATGAAGAGGTGTTTTTGCCGGGTGATCCCTACCCGGTCAAGTTTGAGAAAAACTCCCCCGGATTGCAATTACTGCAGCGCTCCAGGGATGAGGCCCATCGATTTGCGATCACTGCCCATCGAAAACGCCGTTCAAAGAAGGGTTTGCAGTCCAGCCTGGAAAAAATACCTGGCATAGGACCAACACGCAGACGGGAATTATTGGTAAAATTCAAGACAATTCAAAATATCCGGGAGGCTTCTGTTGAAGAACTCTCTCAAACACCAAAAATAACTCTCAAAATCGCTCAATCTATCAAAGAGCACTTGGCATAAGAAGTCTTCATGCTACAATGAGCGGCAATTGAGAGAAATAGAAAGATCGAGGAAAATTATGTCACAAAAAAAACGCCGCATGCGCACACAGCAGATCGTCATGACCATCATTGGAATCTTCATCATCCTGGCCATGGTTTTATCTATGGTACGCTTCTAAGCTCTCAGCGTTATTTCCATTAACCAATAGAAAGCAGAAAAGGAGTTGGGTATGGTTAAGCACAGATCCACTCTGTGGTACAGCGCCTTATTAGTCGGCTGGGCTTTTGACATCCTTTACTGGGAAAAACCGCCTGGAGTTTCGTTTGCTATCCACATCATCCTGCTGCTGGGAGTTTTAGGATTCCTGGCCTGGAAAGAGGAAATCCGACCCAAAGCCAGCAGTCTGGCCCTGGTACCGATCATTCTGGCATTCAGTCTATTAGGATTTCTGCGGGAAGAACCTTTCACCAGAACTTTGAACCATTTATTGAGTTTGGGGTTCCTGGGACTGTTGATCCTTTCCTTCCAGGGCGGACGCTGGTACGCCTACAATATGAGCGATTATATAGTTGGCGCATTCCGGCTGATTGTAAATTCATTAAGCCTGCCTTTAAAACTGATCACAGATGCCTCAGAGGACGAGAATAATGAGGATAGGGAAGAAAAACCGAAACGGTCCGGATGGAAAAAGATTGCCCCTTACTTGAGGGGCATCCTGCTGGCGCTGCCAGTGGTCGCTGTCCTGGCCTCCTTATTATCGGCCGCTGATCCGATCTTTTCGGAATGGCTCCAGGATCTGATTGAACTGCTGAGATTGGAAAAATTACCAGAGTACATCCTTCGGCTGGTGCTGATCAGCATCTGGACCTTCCTGCTGGCAGGCATGCTGCTGTATGCACTAACCAAAAGCCATGAGGAAAAGCTGGTGGGAGTTGACCAGCCCTGGCCTCCCCGTTTCTTGGGATTTACAGAAACTACCATCATCATGGGCGCAGTCAACCTGCTGTTTTTCTCCTTTGTGAGCATTCAGTTCAGGTATTTTTTCGGCGGAGAGAAGAACATCTCGCTCAATGGATATACCTTCTCGGAATATGCCCGCAAAGGTTTCGGAGAACTTCTGGCAGTGGCTTTTTTTACCCTGTTTATCATCATGGTATTGAGCGGCATCACCAAAAGAGAAAATAACAGGGACAGGATTACATTTTCAGCGCTCACTGGAGCCATGACTGCCTTTATCGGGGTGATCCTTGTTTCCTCCCTGCAGCGGCTGGCGCTTTATGAAGCTGCTTATGGATTTACACGTTTGAGGACCTATTCCCACTTATGTGTGTTGTGGATCGGGGTGTTATTCCTGGCAATTCTGATACTGGAGATCCTCCAGAAATACCACTTTTTTACCCTGGCAACAGCAGCTGCCGTCGCCGGTTTTGTGCTAACTATGAACGCAGTTAATGTGGATGGTTTTATAACCACAAAGAATATCCAGCGCTTGAGCGTGGAAGATGCTGTTCTGGATACTTACTATCTCAAAACCCTTTCTAACGATGCTATACCAACCCTGATCGGCCTGGCAGATAATCCCAACATCTTGGAGAATGAAAAGGAAGATATATCAGCTATCCTGGCCTGCAGGGCCGATGCTCTGAAGAATGACGACAGAAAATGGCCGAGCTTCCTGATGCCAGCTTTTAGAGCCAAAAAAGCACTCGAGGAAAATTCCGGGCTGTGGGAAAACGTTAGATTTAAAATGGATGAATGGGACGTCCCCTATGTAGATCAAGAGGATGGAAAGTTCTACTGCGGCTACCTGTGGTGGGATTAAGGAAAAAAACAAAAGCTGTCGGGCTTAACCGAGCATATCCTAGATTTCGAATAACAGCGGCTGGGGGATATCTTTTTTTGGCTCCTGTGCCTGAGCTTTATCAGCCAAGGCGCATTCCGCGGCCAGCTGCTGATCAAGGGCAAACTCCCTTTCCAGAGCTACCCGGACAAAGGCGGATTTGGTGATGCCGCAGTGATCAGATGCCCGGGAAAGCTGGTTGTTAAGGGAATTGCTGATCATGATTTGAATTTTCCGGGATTTATCGTGAGATCCTTTATCCATCCTACACTCCCTTCGGAATCGGGATTGGCAGAGTTGATCTGGATTTGCGATATTCTTCTATCCAGGGATCGGTGCGGAACTGAAGAAAATCTTCATGACTTTGGTCCATACACTCCCATTTACCACCTTTATTCTTATGATAGGTATGCACCATACATACCGGGCACCAGGAAAATTTACTTGTATCTGTTTTCTTCATGTTTGCCTCTTCTTTGAAACTGGATTGATAGTAGGAGCAGGTATTTCGAGGTTGCGTCTCCAATTATCCCTTATAGTGCAAGATTTATGCCACAGCTCGTTAATTGACTGCCATATGCACGGGCATACCAGGAACGTACCCCTATCCATAGGAGAATCCCTTCCAGAAAATGTAAGTCGTAAGGTGTAAACCGATAAGATTTTTGCCTGTACCAACTTTTGAGAAATCATTCAAAGTTGCAGGTTGAAAGTTGAAGTTTGGAAGAAACAGTGTGAATCTTTATCCTTCAACCTGCAACTTGTCAACTCGTAGAAAAAACGCACAATAAGATTTTGGAATTTGCCTTTTTTTACCGGGGGTCTGTTGACTTGCTTTAAGTGGCGTGATAAAATCCAACTCGCAAGTGGGCGTGTAGCTCAATGGTAGAGCAGTGGCCTTTTAAGCCATTGGTTGGGGGTTCGAGCCCCTCCACGCTCACTCGATAAATCTACTTTCGTGTGCATGTGGGGTGCATGTGAATTTGATAATTATTCGTTTTATACCAATTAATTTCTATTTTCCCCCTTT
>CAYUXO010000052.1:0-18008 GCA_964448865.1 uncultured Anaerolineales bacterium | reverse complement strand
CTTAGATAGAACAAAACTGACGCCTTTAGAATTCAGACGTCAGTTTGTATAATATGTTCAGAGAGGGTCTATTTATTTGTCCGGTTTGCAGGGTGCATACCTCTGAAAGGGCCAGGTCCTGATAGAAGTCGTTATTTCTTTTTAAAAGTCAATTTGTCTTCATCATCCGGATCCAGTTCAACCATGATCACATCCCCGGATTTAAACTCCCCTTCCAGCAGCTTCTTTGAGAGCGGGCTTTCAATATATTTCTGAAGAGCGCGGGTGAGAGGCCGGGCACCAAAATCAGCCGAGTAACCATTCTTTGCGAGCCATAATCGGGCAGCTTTGGATAAAGTTGCTTTCAATCCATTTTCTTCCAAACGGCCTTCTACTTCTTTCAACTGCAGATTAACGATCTTTACCATATCTTTTTCAGATAAGGGTGAGAAGGTTATGATGTCGTCTATTCTGTTCAGGAATTCCGGTCTGAATGCTTCCTTCAGGGCTTTGTTGATCTTATCCCTGGCCTCAATTTCCTTATCACTTCCTGAACCATCCAGGAATCCCAGGCTGCCGGAGCGGCTGACATATTCAGTCCCCAGGTTGCTGGTCATGATCAAGACAGTGTTGCGGAAATCAACCTGCCGCCCCTGGCCATCTGTCAAACGTCCATTATCGAGGATCTGGAGCAACGTATTCCAGACATCCGGATGAGCCTTTTCGATCTCATCAAACAGGATTACCCTGTAGGGCCGGCGGCGAACTGCCTCAGTCAGCTGTCCACCTTCTTCGTAACCGATATATCCTGGAGGTGCTCCAAAAAGACGGGAGGAAGTATGCTGCTCCCGAAATTCACTCATATCCAATCGTAAAAGGGCGTCCTCATCATCAAACATGAACTCAGCCAGGGCTTTGGCAAGTTCGGTTTTACCCACACCGGAAGGTCCGATGAATATAAAGGACCCGATCGGTCGTTTGGGGTCTTTGAGTCCCGACCTGGCCCGGCGGATGGCATCTGAGATCACCGTGATGGCTTCATCCTGACCAATGATCCGTTCCTGCAGGCGTTCTTCCATGCGCAGCAACTTATCTGCTTCTGCTTCCAGCATCTGGGTCATAGGTATGCCAGTCCACTGGGAAACGACTTCTGCCACGTCATTTTCATCCACTACTTCATCAAGTTCATGTTCCGCTTCCCAGGCATCCCGCTGCTCATGAAACTCTGTTTCCAGGCGCAGGCGCTGGGTTTGCATGGTGGCGGCGCGTTCATATTCCCGGTCGTGTCCTGCAGCCTCTTCTTCTTTTTTGAGATGTTTAATTTCTGTCTGGAGATCTTTCAGCTCCGGGGGCAGTGAGTAGAGGGCCACTCGTAATTTTGCGGCAGCTTCATCCATCAGGTCAATGGCTTTATCAGGCAAATGCCGGTCAGTCACATAACGATCAGCCAACATGGCTGCGGTCCGCAGGGCCTCATCAGAAAACCGGACTTTATGGTGCGCTTCATAACGGTCACGTAAACCTTCCAGCATCTGGATAGTTTCTTCCACAGAAGGTTCTTCGATATAAACCGGAGCAAATCGGCGCTCAAGCGCGCTGTCTTTTTCAATATACTTGTGATATTCATCCAGAGTAGTTGCGCCAACACACTGCAGTTCACCCCTGGCCAGGGCTGGTTTAAGCATATTAGAAGCATCCATGGCTCCCTGGGCTGCTCCAGCTCCCACTACAGTGTGAAGCTCATCGATAAAGAGGATTATTTCCCCCTCAGCCTGTTTAACATCATCGATGGCTGCTTTGAGCCTTTCTTCAAATTCTCCCCGGAATCTTGATCCAGCGATCATGGCACCCAAATCCAAGGAAACGACCCGTTTCCCAGAAAGGATCTCAGGGACATCATTGCTGGCAATTTTTTGGGCTAAACCTTCCACAATGGCTGTTTTTCCCACTCCGGCCTCACCGATCATGACCGGGTTATTTTTCGTGCGCCGGGAGAGGATCTGGATCACTCTCAGAATCTCTGCATCCCGTCCGATAACAGGATCCAATTTTCCTTCCCGGGCCATTTTAGTCAGGTCCCGGGAAAATTTTTCCAGGGCTTTGAAGTGGGTTTCCGCCTGGGGATCGGTTATGCGCTGTCCTCCCCGAATTTCTTCAATAGACCGATAAACCCGGTCTTTGGTTATACCTTCATCAGATAACAGCCGGGCTGCAGGTGTATTCTTCTGGTCGAGAATTGCCAGAAAAAGATGTTCTGTAGATATGAACTCATCTTTGAGGCGATTGGCTTCCTGCATAGCTACATCCACAATCCGCTTCACCGCAGGAGTGATAAAAACCTGTCCTGCCCCACGGCTGCCAAAAATATTCGCTTTCTGAGAGTTTTTAAGAATTTGGTCCAGCTGTTCATTGATAAAAATACCCTGCACGTTTAAACTACTCAGGATATGGGAGATCGCCCCTTCGGGCTGCTCGATCAATGCCAGCAGGATATGTTCTGTATCAATCTGGTTATGCCCATAACGCTGGATGATCTCTGCCGCTCGTTGAGCTGCTTCCTGCGCCCGTTCCGTAAAACGGTCAAATCGCATCATTTAGTCACCATCCTCAATACAATGGATCTTTTTATATTACCGGGGGGTTACCCTTACCTTTGATGTGGTAAGAGAATCCTTTTTCCAGTATATAGTTTCATTAATAAAATTATAACAAGATGCCGTTAATTAATTGTATGAATCACATTTCCCTGAAATCAGGTCCAGTTTCCTGATTTCAGGCCTTATTGTGCAATATTCGGTCCGAAAAAAGAGTAGGTTATTGGAGAAAGCATGCGGGACACTCAATGGATTTGTTTTTAATCAATTTTGGAGAATATATATATACTTGGCTCTGCCAGCCAGAAGGATTTAAATTAAGGAAACAGGAATCAACTCACCCTGGTGCTCAAGCGCCTGTCCTCGGGCGCGATTGGTCGTACAACCTCACCCGGGGACGGATGAGGGAGCGGTATTGGTCCAGGGGTGCCCCTCCCAAGTAAATAAAAAGGAAACCCCTCTTTTCGAGGGATTTCCCTAAATTCACTTATAGACTAAGACCTCAACCTTTAAATCTTCAAGCTTCAATTTTTCCTCAGCTTATCAGGAGAGTGCTTCCCTTCGACTAGCCTGTCCCGAGTGAAACGGAGTGGAATCGAGGGGCTCAGGCCAGGCTTCTCGCAAAGACAGGTTTAACCAATAAGGGCGACCCGGTGGGTCCCCCCTACTTACTATTTACTGTCTTAACCTTTCAATATATTCAACCGTATTGTTCTCCATTGCGTTTGCCAATAATATTATTTAACCCAAGGGAAATTAACAAGATTCCCAATCCATAAATAAGGATTTCAATGATCCGGGCCAAACCACTGTCAGCCAATCGTTCACTATCGGCGTTTCCATCAAGTAACAGGCCGGCGGGACGTTTCACATACCGCTCTGGTTTTATTCCTGATAACTGGACCAGGCGGGATTGAGGGGCAACGTTGAATCCCCTTCTACCCGCCATTTTTAACGAACTCTTTTTCAGGTTGATGTAACGTTTTTCCTTCTTACGCATATTTATTTTCATTTGCTGTTTCTCTCCCGCATCACTGAGACCATCTCCCGATTCATTCCTTAGTGGATCTCCACGGATCCCACTCCTGTTTCGATCCGGATCTCAACTTTATTTTCCGCTGTTTCATAATCCCCAGATTGGTAATAACCATTCTGTTTAGGGAATCTGCTTTGATTTACAGATATGGATGCCAGGCCAGACTTGGTTTCTATCCGGGCGGCAACACTCTGGGGGATCTGGATCTTGACCGATGCCACTCCAGATTCGACCTTGAGATGGGTCATTCCAGCCCCGGCAGGCATTTTTAGATCTGTTGAACTGGCCCCTGTTTTCAGAGCCAGGTTTTTGACCAATATCTCAGACAGGTCTAGGTGAGCATCGACTGCTCCAATTTCAAATACCAGATCGAGAGGGACGTCCCTGGCAAAAGAAAAGTCCCACTCAAAACCTCTCCCGGACATCCAGGTCCAGGGAAAGATCACTTCCGGGAAAGGCGGGGTCTGCGGCTGCATGACCACATTCAGAAGGTCACCATCTTTTTTGACCCGGGCATCAAGCCCGTTGGCAAAGCTTCCCGAAACCAGCAGTCCGCTTTCCACACCTCCGCTGACCGATAATCTGCCTGCCCCGTGCTTGACCACAACGGATGCTTTGGAAGCACCTTCCAGATCGATCGAGCCGCTTTCCATAACCAGTCCGCTTGTTCCCCGTCTTGTGCCAATCAGGAACCAGATCCCCAGTAAAATTAAAACCCCGGGCCAGAATAAACTCCAAACATTCAGGCTCATCAATCCCAGGTTATTGGCCAGGAAGAGAAAGCCCAGGCCAACCAGAATAGCTGCCCAGAAAACACGATTCGAACGCATATTTATATCCTCCCTTGATCCCTCAATACAGGATCAAGATCATTCCTTGTTAATAAAAGATCTAACCATCAGGACCACACCCAGGGCGATCAAAAGCACAGGCCAATATTTTCCTGCCAATCCAATTGCTCCGAAGAAGGAGCCAAAGATGGCCAGTAAAATAAAACTGATGAACAGCAAAGTGGCGCCATCTTTAACGGAGCCGCCACCGCCCATCAAACTCATCAACATAATACCCAGACCAACAAATCCGGGAATAAGCGCCCAGAGATAAGACCAGCTTTCAAAGTTCCCTGTAAACCACTGGTAGGCCAGGATTCCGCCAATACCTCCCACAATAGTCGCAGGAACAGCCAATCCAGGTTCGCCAATGGCTGCACCCAGGGCAAACAGGAACAATCCGATACCGATGATGAACCAGGGCCAGGAAATGACCTCCCAAAAATCGGGCATATAATCAGGAAATACCTGGCCTGCAAACAACAATCCACCAACCAGGATCAATAATGCTCCTCCCACAATACTTGTCCGTCTCTTTTTATCCATCTCTGAACTCCTTAATATTTTAAATCCATTTCTAAAGGGCCATCATTAATATCGTAACATGACTAGAACAATCTCGAACCATTCCCGGGTATATATCCTATCCCTTCTCTCTTACGGCTCCTGGTCTGCATGCCTAAAGAGTATACGCTCCATAAACCAATCAGTGATTCCAGTGGTTGTAACATTTCCACCAGATATTTCGTTTTAAAATATAGGGATCATAGCTCAACCAAGTAACCCGGTCTTTTGGTAAAATATACCTATCAGATAGACTCCCTGATACCTATACGTAAACCACCCTTAAAAGTTTCTCAGGATTGTCAAAATTGAAGTTGAGTTCTGAAAGCCAAAGGAGGCTCTAGATGAAACCTCGGAAAAAGTTTATCATCCTGTTGATTTTTGGATTCATCCTGATTATTCTGGCGTCCTGCACGCCAACCCCAAATTGCTCAGCAACTTATACTGTCACCAAAACAGCTGATACCAACGATGGTGTTTGCAGTCCGGGTGATTGTTCCCTGCGGGAAGCTGTGCTCAATGCCAATGCCTGTCCGGGCTCACACACAATAAATCTGCCTGCTGGCGGTTATGCGTTGACACTGGACGGCGATGATGAGGACCTGGGAGAAACTGGAGACCTGGATATTACCGATGATCTGACGATTATCGGAACCGGAGCTCCTTCCATCAATGGTGGAATCGAACGTTCATTTCATATTCATTCCGGCGCAACAGTGGTATTTGATCTTATCTGGTTAACTGGCGGATCAGCTATATTCGGGGGAGGAATGATCAATGAAGGTAATACGACTTTAACATCGTTTACCTGCAATTACAACAGCGTTGCCATTCCGCCCGGGGGCATGGGAGATGCCATGGGCGGCTGTATTTTCAACACAGGAAACTTGACCATTCTGGGCGGACATTTTTTAGCAAATACAGCGGGTTATGGCGGGGCTATTTATAACTATGACAGTGCGGTTTTAACGATTGAGGACGCTGATTTTTATGGTAACGTAGCCGGCCACGGCGGAGCGATCTGGAATGGTTTAAATGCCTCGCTGACCATCAATGGTGGTCTGTATCGATTGAATGAGGCTGCTGTTAACGGCGGTGCGATCTGGAATCATGGCACCACCAACGGTGAGAATCTGATATTTGAAGAAAATCAGGCCGCTGTAAATGGGGGAGGTTTTTTCAACTGGAATCCAGGAGTTGGTTATTTTACAAATTCCTGGTTTACCCTCAATGAGGCTGATCTCGGGGGTGGCCTGTATAACGGCGAAGGCATGGTTCATCTCTATCAAAGCGGATTAACTGAAAATACGGCCACAACCGGAGGTGGCATAAACAATCAAGGACCAGCGCCATCTACAGGTTTGTTATTGAAAAATGTGACGGTAAGTGCGAATACTGCGACAAGCGGTCTGGGAGGAGGGATTTATACCAACAGTCACTTTGATTTTCGGTTCATTACAGTCGCGAACAACTCCGGTGAAGGTCTCAGGATTGATGGAGGATCAGAGATCAAACTTCGCAGTTCTGCCCTGGCAAATAACAGCGGAGGAAACTGTGCCGGAATGGCTCCGGATTCCCTGGACTACAATATCGAAAGTGATGGCAGCTGTGCCTTAGCTGGACCGCATGATTTAACTTCCATTGATCCCCTGCTGGAACCATTAGGGTTCCACGGCGGCATGGCACCCAGCCATGCCCTGGCAGTCGGCAGCCCGGCCATCGACAGCGGAGTTCCCGATCTCTGTACCGTAATTGACCAAAATGGGACCACCCGCCCCCAGGGAGCCTGGTGCGACCGCGGCGCTCATGAAAATGTTTACAGCCTGGGAATTGTCCGGGGCTGGACCTATATCGATAGCAATAATAATGATATAAGGGATCCCGCCGAGGCAGCTGTCTCGGATGTGATCCTGGAATTGAAGGAGGGCCCCTGCCCCGGCGGAGCTATTACGGCATCGGCAGTAACCAATCCTGATGGCTTTTACGAGATCATGGAAATCGATCCTGGGAATTACTGCCTGATCACATCTCCCCTGCAGCAAACTTTTGATCCAACCTTCTATAATCTATACTTCGCCTCAGGAGAAGTTCTGGATGACATTAACTTCTATCATGTGCCCAAAGTTCCTGATGCAAGCGCTTCGGGCTTAGTATGGCACGATCTGTGTGCTGTGCCTTACTCCCCACCCTCCACTCCCCCTCCAGGATGTGTTGACCTTGGCGGAGGAAACTTGGCAGCGGATGGCATCTACGACCTTGCAGAACCCGGTATTGGAGGTCTATTGGTCAGGATCGGTACTGGACCCTGCCCGATCAGCTTGATTCTGACTGAAGTTCCAACCAACTCAAATGGTGAATTTAACTTCGCATATTTGTTTGGTGGCAGCAGCTACTGCATTGAGATCGATGCCTTATCAACCCCTAACGATACCGTACTGATACCCGGCGGCTGGACCTACCCTGTCAGGGGCGCAGTTCCGGCACAAGTCGAAATTTTTCCAGCTGTTGGAGAAGACCTGGTGGATATCAAATTCGGCTGGGATTACCAATTCCTACCTTCGCCACTATCTCCATATTCCTACATCTGCACCGTAAATCGAAATGCATTCTTAAGGACCGGGCCGAGCAGTTCGGATTACCCTACTGTTACCGGATTCTTAAAAGGACACCAGTTTGAGGTCCTGGCAAAATCTGGACCGGACCGACCCGGGTATTATTACGGCCAGGATGAAGCTTTGATTAAAGGTTGGATAGCCAAATATTTACTGGATTGTATTGGTTTGAATGAGGATTTGCTGGAAATCGAGGAATCACCAGAAGTGCCACCAACTCCCACACCGATCCCATGCACAAGGGACCTACCCGATAAGGAACAATGTGAAGTGGCCGGCGGTACCTGGGAAACACCTGTCGTATCTGTAGGCGATCCGTACTGCCTCTGTCCATAATCAAATTATCCAATCTAAGGATACCTTATCCTGCGAACCAAAAAGGAGCAGTCAAATGACTGCTCCTTCTATTCTTTTAGGGATTAAGTCCTTATAAAAAATACTTAGTCCATTGCTATCAAAAAATTATTTCTTCCTGCGATTTGCTTTTCGAGGAAGCTGATATTTATCAGGACCGGGTTTTAAGAAGGGAAGTTTAATGACCTCATATTGGATCAGAAGCCAGATAATTCCTACCAGGATCATGATCCCAGCCGCAATGCGGGAGTAGCTGATATCTGTGGCTCCCAAACGGGGTTGATCAGGCCGGAAGAATTCAATGATCTCCCTGCCAAAGCCTTCCAGAACCAGCCATCCGGCAAATATCGAACCCGGTTTGATCTTGTTTTTTAATTCCAGGGCAATCCACAATAAAATACCTGCTGCCAGGAAATTCAACAGCATCTCATAGGCAAATGCCGGATGGAAGCGGGTCGTTTCAAAAGGGAACTCATACATATTCTTCCAGGGGGCGATGCGGTGAGCTGCGTCAATGGCAATCCCCCAGGGCAAATCTGTGGGATGACCATAGAGTTCCTGGTTGATGAAGTTGGCCGGACGGACCAATGCCTGCCCGATCAAAAGAGCCGGTGCAGCTGCGTCCAGAAAGATCCTGAAATCCAATTTAGCTCTTTTTACATAAATCAAAGCACCTAAGGCACCAAATAAAATAGCCCCATAAAAATGCAGTCCTCCTTCAGGCAGGTTGATGATTTTTATCGGGTTGTCAAGATAATAACGACCGCCGCCAAGGATATCGTTTGCCACATACCAGAGCCGGGCACCGACTATTCCAAACGGAACTCCCCAGATCAGCAGTTCCCAGATGTCTTCTCCGTTTCCACCTCGCTGCTTGACGCCCCATTCAGCGACCAAACCGGCCAGGAGTATTCCCACTGCCATGATGACTCCATACCAATGCAGTGAAAAATTCGTGCCCGGAATTGTAAATATAATTGGATCCATATTCTCCTCCTGTATTATTCTATTGGGTCATTGTTTAGAATAAAATAACCGCGAATATCTTACCATACTGGATACTCGCGGTTATCAATTAGATCAAAAAACTCGGATCAATCACCACCCAGGAGCCAGGAAGGCAGCTGCCCGGTTTTTTCCGGAAACCTTTCCAGGACTGTAATGTCAATCTGGGTGGAAACTTTTGCTTTTTCGCCCAAACCTTCCTGCAGGCTTTTGCCGCGCAGGGATAATACCTGCAGCGCTGATCCTGGTACTCCCCAGTTCTTATCCAAGATCGCAAGCCCCACTAAACAACCCTCTTCGCCTACAGAACAGCTGGTGATCTGCCCGATCTCCTCACCCTGAGGGTTCACAACTGGATCACCCTGATCGGGTTTTCGGGAGCGTTTCTGAGTGCAGCGGAAGCGGATTAATTCCCTCAGGCGTTCCTTTTCCTTTTTTAAGAGCATCTCCCGGCCAATAAAAAAGGGTTTGTGATATTTCACATAACCTGGAAAACCTGCTTCTACGGGTGATATATCCATCGGTCCAGCCAATTCACTGCCATACAGAGGCAGTCCGGCTTCTATTCTAGTTGAATCCCGGCAGGCCAGTCCAGCAGGCTTGATAGCAAAGGGTTTTCCGGCTTTTAAGATCGTTTTCCAGAGTTTTTGCATCTGATCCGGATGAACCAGCATTTCATAGCCCCAGTTTTCTCCGGTATATCCAGTCCGGGCAACAACCAGGGGAATTTCCAATAACTCACAGCTTATCAATTCGGTCCTACGAATTTTGGCAAGTTTCTTTTTCAGTTCAGGGTCATCCGTCAGGGACTGCAGGATCTTCAGCGAAGCTGGTCCCTGAAGGGCCAGATCCCGTTTCTGATCTTTCCCCACAGAGGGATCTTTGAGGTTCCTCAAGACTGCCGGCGCCTCAACCTTGATCCAGGGGCGGTCACGATCAATGATCACCCGTCCTTCATTGACAGCATTCAACCAATCCCAATCTTTATCTTCATTGGAAGCGTTTATCACCAGGTAATAATGATCAGACCTGATCCGATAGATGATACCGTCATCGATCACACCACCATCAGGATCCAGGAAATAACCATACAGCGATTGCCCGTCTTCAAGCCAGGCCGCGTAATTTGAAAACACGGTATCGATCAATGTTGTGGCGTTGGGACCGGATATCTCAAATACTCCCATGTGAGAGACATCAAACAGACCAGCTGATTGCCTCACAGCTCGATGTTCCTCAAGAACCGAGCTGTAACGAACCGGCATTTCCCATCCCGCAAACGGGACCATTTTTCCGCCTGCACTCTGGTGAATGGTATATAACTCGGTTTGTTTAAGTTCAGAATCGGGACTTTGCCATTTCCACTCTTTATTCCCATCCACAGCTATTTCAGTTGAAATGGAAGACTGTCCGATGAAATAAGGTTTTTTTAGATCGATATTCTCTGGATGGTCACGGTACAAATCAGGTGCATTTGCTCCGGGGGGAGCTGAGGGTGTAAAACTATCACCACCATAATCGACCTCTTCCACAATGACAGGGCCTTCAACTTTCCTGTAAATGTCTGCTTTGTCAAACAGGGTATAACCGTCACTCAAATTCCGCATCCAGGTCAAAAGATTGTTTACATGATCAGCGGGGGCGATCAGTTGATATCGATCCCGCATTTTTTGATCCGGTTCTACCCTTTCTATGCCCACTTCACTCAATAACATTCCGGCCGGATCCAGCAAATAAGTGCTAATCCTCTCTCCAACCCCCAGTTGAGTTAGATTTGAGGTTGTCACTTGACTGAGAAATTGTTTTGCCCGATATCCGGTGATAAGAATCCCACTCGACTGCCCTTTAGAAAGTTCTCCGCCGGTCGAATAATGGGGATAAGTGCTCTTTTCAAAAAGGAAATCGATCCCTGCTTTTGCGGCAATCTTGGCAGTTTCAGCCCTAACTTCTTCCAGGACCTCGAGATCTGCCTTAGCCCGCGGCAGGGTGCCGATCAATCCCTGATAGGCAAAGGGTTTCAGGTCCCCCAGCAGCCTGTGTATTAACCCCGCCAGGGTATCCATATCTCGCTCATCAAGTCCTCTCTGGGTCAACCAGGGCGTGCCAAGCCGTATTCCCGTCGCCAGGGATGTCTCCAGGTCACCAGGAATGGTATTTTTGTTAGTTACCATGCCTGCCAGGTCCAAGATCCTGACTGCTGGTTCCCCCCACAATGGATAGGAAATATCGGTGGGAGCCGCTGGGTCCTGGGCAATGGACTTCAAATCTAAAAGCAGTAAATGGGTGTCTGTGCCTCCGTATGCCAGGCGCAGGCCCCGCCGGGTCAATCCATCAGCCAGGGCAGCAGCATTTTTTACTATATCCTTCTGGAGAGATCTAAATTGATCCGTCCCTGCCAGTTCAAAAGCAACCGCCATTGCGGCAAACTTATTTACATGGGGACCTCCCTGCTCTCCCGGGAATATAGCCAGGTCGATCTTGCTGGCAAGTTCTTCATCTGTTGTTAAGATAACCGCTCCGCGCGGACCCATCAGAGTTTTATGCGTTGTAAAGGTAACTACATCCGCGATACCAACAGGGTTCGGGTATACTCCCGCTGCAACCATCCCGGCCACATGGGATATATCTGCCATCAGATAGGATCCACTGTCATCGGCAATTTCCCTGAATTTACCCCAATCAGGTGCCCAGGGATAGGAAGTATAACCAGCCACAATGATCTTGGGCTTATGGGCCAAGGCTAGATCCCGGATAAGATCATAATTCAGCTTTTCAGTATCAGGATCAACACCATAAGAAACCACCTGGTAGCGCTGGCCTGAGACATTGAATTCGGATCCATGGGAAAGATGCCCTCCCTGGTAAAGATCCAGACCCATGAAGGTGTCTCCGGGCTCCATCAAAGACCAGTAAACACCCAGATTTGCCGGGGTGCCTGACAGAGATTGAACATTGACATAGATCTCACCCGGAGAAATACCACCCCCGGCAAAAAGCCGGGCAGCTTTTCGCTGAGCCAGGCTTTCTAGAATATTGGCGTATTCTTTGCCTTTATAGAACCTGCGGTCTGCATACCTGCGGTAATTTGCCAGGTGCCAGGCAATATCCTCCAGTCCCGCTTCAGTTTCCCCGGTCAATTGGGTAGGAGGATATCCTTCAGCATAAAGATTTTGAAAGCGTGAACTGAGAGCTGTTCGAACTGCCTGGGGAGCATAGGATTGGGATGGGATAAAGATCAATTTCCTGGCCTGGCGTTCATCCTCCCAGCGGATCAGCTCGGAAACAAAGGGTGCAATTTCACCAATTTCACCCCGAAATAGATAATCATCGAAATCTGGCATGGTCCCTCACTTGGATGTTTCAGTATAATGGGTTATGTCTGCCTGGACGATCTGTCAATTTTGAATAAACAGGCTGATCATAGGGTGATAACTACACCCATTAAACTATAGGACTTGACAGTTTACAAATGACAAAAAACATGACATTCCTAACTCTTGCAAAGGTATCTTCTCTATATTAGAATTTGTGAAGGATTTCACGTGAATTTTTTCTCAAGTGGGACCTATTATTTAGTTTGATTCCGGATCGCCCTTATCAATCTGCCCCGCCGGAACCATAAAGGAGAACTTTATGACACCCAAACAGGAACTTATCAGCGCCTTGCAAAACATTCCCTGGTTCCAGGATTTAAACCAGGAACACTTTGATAACCTGGCTGGAATTTCTGATGTTATTGAGGTCGATGCCGGCAAAGACCTATTCCATCAGGGAGATAAACAGGATTACCTGTATGTCATCCTGAAAGGCAGAGTTGCCATAGAAATTGCCGTTCCCGGAAAAGGGCGGGTAAGAATTTCCACTTGTGAACCTACAGAATTGCTGGGATGGTCCAGTGTGACACCAATCGTACGCCAGCGGACAGCTGGCGCTATCACGGTTCTGCCAAGCACTCTGGTACGCCTGGATGCAAAAGAATTACAAAATTTATGTGATCAAAACCATTCATTTGGTTATGCAGTAATGCGCAGGATCGCCAATGTGGCTGCCAGCCGGCTATTAGTCACTCGACTGCAGCTACTTGACATGTACTCACAATCCAGCAAGGAAGGATCAAATGCCTAAGAAAAGCCCGGAAATCCGGGCTAACATCGCTATTACAAAACCCCACTTAGATACCATCCTCACCACCCTCAGCGACCTGGATTACCAACTGGAAGGTCCACAAGTACAGGACTTTACCGTTATCCTGGGTCCCATTGAAAACCTGGCTGATCTCCCGAAAGGTTATACCAGCCAGGAAGAACCGGGGAAATATACCCTGTCTTCCAACGGTAAGGAGAAATATTTTGACCTGACCTCCGGACCACATAGTTGGAAGAAATACTTCTTCCCTCCCAAAGCTCAGCTAATGGTTTTCCAACAGGATGCGGATGATCCAACCAGTTGGACCACAACGAGCGGCGAGGGTGAGGCTCCCCGGTATGCCTTGATCGGTGTCAGGCCCTGTGATCTGGCAGGCATTCTAATCCAGGACAAAATATTCCTGGAGGGTGAACGCTGTGACCCCATTTACCAGGAGCGAAGAGAAAAAGCCCTGATCATGGTAACCAACTGCAGCGAGCCCTGCGGGACCTGTTTTTGCACATCCATGGGAACAGGGCCAAAAGCAGAAAGTGGTTTTGACCTCGCGCTTACTGAATTAAAGGATCATTTCCTGATCGAAGTTGGTTCAGAAAAAGGTCAAAAAGCTCTGAGGGATTTGGAATGGCAAGCAGCTTCGGATGAAATGCTGAAGGAAGCCGGAGAGGTAATAAAAAATTCAATTCAAAAGATTGGTCTCCAATTGCCAGATCCTGAAAAACTGATAACTGAACTGCTGGAGAATCTGGATCACCCTCATTGGGACGATGTTGCCAGCAGGTGCCTGAGCTGTGGAAGCTGCACCCTGGTATGCCCAACATGCTTCTGCTGGGACTCGGCTGATAAGACCACCCTTCCCGGAGACACGGTCATTCGAGAACGGGTTTGGGACAGCTGCTTCAATCCGGATTATTCCTATGTTGCTCATGGAAACACCCGTCCCAATACCAGAGCCCGCTACCGCCAGTGGCTGACCCATAAATTTGCCAGCTGGTATGAACAAAATGGCACAGCTGGATGTGTCGGCTGTGGACGTTGTATTACCTGGTGCCCGGCAGAAATCAACCATCTTGACGAAATCGCTGCCATCCGTGAAGGAGAGCCCTCATGACTGTTTTAACAACTTCAAAACCTACCACTGACTTCTCCTCGGATCCCATGCTGCCTGTTTGGGCTGAAATCCTCAAAATTGAACAGGAAGCCCCCGGAGTGTACACCTATTGGCTCAAATTCACTGATCCAGAGGTTCAGAAGAATTATTCCTTCCAGCCCGGACAATTTAACCTGCTGACCATTCCCGGATATGGAGAAGCTGCCTTATCCATCAGTTCCCATCCCAATAACAAAGAAGCCATTGGTCATACTATTCGCTTGACCGGCAATGTCACCAATGCAATTGACCGGTTAGGAGTTGGGGGAAAACTGGGATTACGGGGCCCATTTGGGTCTGCCTGGCCGCTGGAGCAGCTCAAGGGCAGAGATATTTACATCGCCGCAGGCGGCATTGGCCTTCCCCCTCTGAGGCCTGTCATTTACCAGATCATGGACAACAGGGAGGATTATGGCAAAGTTGTTGTCATCTATGGAGCCAGAACCCCCGAAGATCTCCAGTTTACAGCTGAATACGATGACTGGGAAGCCAAAGACATCGAAATGATGGTCTGCGTTGACTCCTGCGATGATACCTGGACAGGTTTGGTTGGTGTTGTGCCTATGCTATTTTACAGTCTCAGGCTAGATCCCAAAAAGAGTGCCCTGATGACTTGCGGACCTGAGATCATGATCCGTTTTGCGGCTTATGAAGCCATTGCCCGCCGTGTGCCCAGAGATCGGATCTTTGTGTCCCTGGAAAAGAATATGAAATGCGGATTTGGATCCTGTGGACACTGCCAGCTCGGCCCATATTTTGTATGTAAAGATGGACCCGTGTTCAGTTATGAACAAATTGGTCCATATCTTGAAGTGGAGGATTTCTAATGAATAAACCAAGGTTAGCAGTACATAAATTTTCATCATGCGATGGCTGCCAGCTGGGAATCTTAAACCTGGAAGAGGAACTTCTCGACCTGGTAGATGCAGTCGAAATTGCTTATTTCCTGGAAGCCACCAGCACCATTCAACCTGGCCCCTATGATATCGTACTAGTAGAAGGCTCAGTCTCCACTGAACACGAAAGAGAAAGCATCCAAAAGATCAGATCGGAATCGGGTGTATTAATTGCCATTGGTGCCTGTGCCGTCTCGGGCGGCATTCAATCCCTGCGCAACTTTGCAGACCATGCCAAACTAGCCCAGGCTTCTTATGACCACCCGGAATATCTCAGCTACCTGGAAAAAACCACTCCCATTTCCGACCACGTCAGCGTTGACCTGACCATCCCGGGGTGCCCGGTTAATAAATACCAGATCCTGGAAGCTGTGATCGCGCTGCTGCAGCAGCGAACGCCCCATCTTCCCACACATAGTGTCTGCCTGGACTGCAAACGTAACGGGACAGTTTGTGTGATGGTAGCACAGGGAATTCCCTGCGCAGGCCCCGTGACCAGAACAGGCTGCGGCGCATTGTGCCCTGCCAACGGCAGGGGCTGTTATGGTTGTTTTGGTCCATCTCCCAATGCAGAAATGGAAGTCATGATTCCGTTGATGCAAAAACGGGAACAGTACCCCAATGAAACAGTCCACCTGCTTCGTAATTTTGCGGGTTACGCCCCTCAGTTCAGGAATGCAGTTGATTCCATTTTAGAGGAGAGTTCAATAAAATGACAAAAAATATATCCATACCGGCTCTCACGCGTGTTGAAGGTGAAGGGGCGCTGTATATCCGATCCAAAGACAACAAAATTGAGCATATTGAGCTGAATATTTACGAACCTCCTCGTTTTTATGAAGGTTTCCTGCAGGGCAGGCATTTCCAGGAGGTCCCAGACATCACTGCGCGTATTTGCGGGATCTGTCCAGTTGCCTACCAGATGAGCGGCGCCAAAGCGCTTGAAAATGCTTATGGAGTAGAAATCTCCCAGGAAGTCTACGACTTGCGGCGGCTTTTGTACTGCGCGGAATATATTGAAAGCCATGTTTTGCACATGTACTTGCTCCAGGCGCCGGATCTATTAGGCACACCCAGCGTGATTGAGATCGCTGCTATCGCACCGGAAATAGTCAAAAAAGCCCTGCGATCCAAGAAATTGGGCAATGACCTGTTGAAAGCCATCGGAGGCCGAAGCGTGCACCCCGTTAATACGAAAGTGGGAGGCTTTTATCGCTGGCCTGATAAACACAAGATCAAAGATTTACTGGAAGACTACAAATGGGGTCTGGAATTTGCCATTGAAACAGCCCGTTGGGCAGTGACTCTGGATTTTCCAGAGTTTAAAATGGATTATGAATTTGTCGCGGTCAGCAATCCCGATCATTATGCGATATACGATGGGGATGTGCTCTCTTCAACAGGGTCAAAGATCCCTGTTGACAAATATGAATCCCGGTACCTGGAATTCCATGTGCCTCAATCCACAGCCCTGCACAGCCACACCACCGACGGCAACTCCTATTTTGTCGGTCCATTAGCACGCTACAATTTGAATTTTGAACAGCTTCGGCCAACCGCAATGGATATTGCCAGGGAAATTGGTTTCGAACCTCCTCAATTCAATCCCTATAAAGGCATGCTTGCCCGGGCACTTGAAACCATCGAAGTGTACGATGTGGCGCTTGAGCTGATGGAAGCCTACGACCCCCAGGGTCCTCCTCATAAGAAAATCAGTTTAAAAGACGGTGAGGGTTTCGGTGTTTCTGAAGCTCCCCGCGGGTTGTTGTATCACCGCTATAAAGTTGGCAAAGACGGGTTGATCAAAGAAGCCAAGATCACACCTCCCACAGCTCAGAATTACGCCCAGATGGAAAAGGATCTGGCCAAGCTTGCGCCGGAAGTGCTTTTCGACCGGTCTGAGGAAGAGGCCAGCCTGGAGCTTGAGCACCTGCTTCGATCCTATGATCCATGCATTTCCTGCTCCACTCACTTTTTGAAACTGAAACATGATAGATCCTAAACTTGCAAATCCCACAAATCAGCCCTGGAGCCGAATTACTGGCGTCCAGGGCTTGTTATTTTCACAGTCAGTATCTTTTATCCTGTTTTGACTCCAAGAACGATTGTCCGTTTAATTCACCACCTCTGGCCAGACTGCTGAGCAAGAATAAAAATCCAGGTACTACGATCATTAAAATTAACGATCCCCCGGTGAATGACCCTGTAAACGCAAAATCGAATAAGTAAAAAGCGGCCATTCCTCCGACGATCAAGGATCCCCCCAGACGCTCCCATTTCCAGCCCAGGACCAATCCCAGCCAGGTGGCCACAAAGGCTGCCATCATCAAAGAGTCTCTTAATGTCATGCTGAAGATCGGTCCGATGCCGTCGTCTACAGCATCACCGATGAAAATAAAGGCGACCATGGCTGCCATCAGAGAAGCCCAGACCCGTGCGATCCAGCGGATAATGCGGGTGGTTTTTTCGTTCATGGCTCCTCCCGGGTGTTGATTTGATTATATATTAAAAAGGTTGCAGGTTGAAAGGTTGGAAGGTTGAATGCGACACTGGGTTTCCCTGTCCCTGGAATAAATCCCTGACGTTTGCTTTCTTTGTGAACGTGGTTTCATCCTGGATTTCGGAATGACAATAAACACCTGCCTGTCATCCTGAACGAAGTAAAGGATCCATACGACGATGGATTTCCTCGGCCTTGGAATAAATCCCTGACGTTTGCTTTCTTTGTGAACGTGGTTTCATCCTGGATTTCGGAATGACAATGAACCCCTGCCTGTCATCCTGAACGAAGTGAAGGATCCATACGGCGATGGATTTCCTTGGCCTTGGTTTCTAATCCATGATG
>CAYUXO010000051.1:0-18072 GCA_964448865.1 uncultured Anaerolineales bacterium | reverse complement strand
GCTACCACGCGCGCAATACGGGGATTAAGTCTCTGGGTGATGCGTTTGATGACTCCGCCTTTTCCGGCGGCATCCCGGCCTTCAAATATCACACAAACTTTCAATTCCTGTTCCTTGATCCAATAATGCAGCTTCACAAGTTCTTGCTGAAGCTTTGCAAGTTCCCGGTTGTAGTGAGCTGCTTTCAATTTACCTGAGGAAGTATATTCTAGCGGGGCTTGTTCTTCTGACATCTAATGCTCCTTTGGGACAGCGAAACAAGAATTATGGCCAGGGTTGACATTATGTTCTGCGATTTCTCTTGTATTACTATATCCAAATCAGGAAATCGCGTCAACTGTTTAATAACGAAATCACCGCATCAGAGCGTAAAAGGAACAAAGATCAATGAAAGGATTGTCTTAAATAATAAGAGCCACCGATGGGAATTGAACCCATAACCTATCGCTTACGAAGCGATTGCTCTACCCTTGAGCTACGGTGGCTTGCACATGAGTTAGTTGACGGCTGAAATTATACCAGCTATCATACTTGGGTGAAAATTAACAGCTTGATGAGGGTTCAATATTCCAAAGTTAATCAAGATTTCAGGAGGAACACTTGCGTATAGCAATAATTTCATATCATACTTGCCCCCTGGCGACTCTGGGCGGAAAAGACGCCGGAGGGATGAATGTATATGTGCGTGATCTGGCTTTGTTTCTTGGAAGAGAAGGGATCCAGCTGGATGTATTTACCAGATCCCAGGATGAGCACGTGCCCCATATTCTTCACGATCTTGGATTTGGAAACAGAGTAGCACATATTCCGGCTGGCCCTGAGCATCCTCTGCCAAAAAAGGAACTGGCCTGTTTCATTCCTGAATTCGCTGAAAGGATCCTGGAATTTGCTGACAAAAAAGATCTCAAATATGACCTGATCCACAGCCATTATTGGATGTCGGGTTTGGCCGCTGAAAAACTTAAAGAAAGCTGGAATGTGCCTGTGATACAGATGTTTCATACTCTGGGAAAACTTAAACAGCAAGTTGCTCAAAATACTGAAGAAGCCGAGGGTGATTACCGTATCAAGGGAGAGGAAAGGGCAATTATGATTGCTGACAAGATAGTTGTTTCAACTTCGATCGAGAAGGAACAGATTGAAGGGCTCTACGGCGCTGATCCCGAAAAGATTGAAATTATTCCTCCCGGAGTCGATCTATCTCGTTTTTATCCTATACCCCCGGACGAGTCCAAAGAGTATGTAGGGATCCCTCTTGACCAACGCATGCTATTATTTGTAGGGCGGATCGAACCGCTGAAGGGGATTAAAACTTTACTTAAGGCAATCTGTCATTTAAATGATAATGGCGGGTTGGAAGAAAATCTCTGCTTGGCAGTAATCGGTGGTGAGCTGGAAGATGGACACGGAAACGAGTCAGAAGAAATGAAATTACTCAGTCAACTAAGGGATGAGTATCGACTGCAGGATCTGGTGACATTCCTTGGAAAACGCAGCCAGGACTCCCTGCCATATTACTATTCTGCGGCGGAGGTAGTGATCATGCCTTCGCATTACGAGTCTTTTGGCATGGTTGCCTTAGAATCAATGGCCTGCGGAACGCCTGTAATTGCATCCATGGTGGGGGGGTTGATCCAATTGGTGGAAGACGGGGTCACTGGATACCATGTACCTGTTGATGATCCTGTTGCTCTTAGCCAGCGGATTGAGGGCTTGTTAAACGATAAAGCTCTGCGATACCGCATGGGCCATGATGCTTTTGCATTTGCTAAAAAATATGGATGGGAAAATATATTGGACCGGGTGCTGCATCTATACCGAGATTTAATTGGAGATGGTGAACCGGAAATCTAATCTTTCTTGAATTTGGTGGGAACTAATCCATACCTGATTGCCAGGATGGCTGCCTGGGTCCGGTCAGAAACTCCAAGTTTCTTGAGCAGCACACTGGTGTAATTCCTGACTGTGCCTTCTGCTAAGAATAACTTCTTTGCTATTTCAGCGTTTGAATATCCATTAGACAATAAGCCCAGAATATCCCTCTCTCTTTCAGTGAATGTATAGTGAGATGGTGGTTGGGACTTTCCAAAGTTATCAGCGTACTCAGATAGTAATTTGCCGGCAACCTGGGGATCAATGAATGACATTCCTTCCAGGGTCCCTTTTATTGACCTGATAAGTTCAGTCGGCGGAGTGTCTTTTAGAAGGTATCCTGCTGCGCCGCTGCGGATCGCGTCAAAAATCCATTCATCATCATCGTATGTTGTCAGAATCAAAACATAAATATCACTGTGATCTTCCTTGATCTTTCTAGTTGCCAATACGCCATTCATCTTAGGCATTTTCAGATCCATTAAGACCAAATCCGGCCTAGTTAACGCTATGAGGTCGAGCACTTCTTCACCATCGTGAGCAGTTCCCACAACCTCCAGTTCGGGGTCTGCGCCAATGATCGTTTGTAAACCCTCACAAACAATTTCCTGATCATCACAAATTACTATTTTATACATCCTGCAGCTCCGTAGAAAGACTGACGATGGTCCCCTGACCAACAGTGCTGTTCAGTTGGATATTTCCACCACACTCAGCTGCTCTTTCAAACATCCCCTGGATTCCCAGTGTATCTGGTGTATTTTCAATACTCGTGTTAAAACCAATCCCGTCGTCTTCAATCAATAATCTCAAAACATGATCCACAAAACCCAAGGTCAGAAACACCCTTTGTGCTTCAGCATATTTAACGATATTTTCCAGTGATTCCTGGGCGATTCGATAATAACTTTGTTCAATTTTGATCGGTATATCTGGCATTATATCGGGAACTGTAACCTGGATGTCGAAATTACCACGAGTTGAAGCGCCCTCTGCCAAATTTTTAAGCGCAAGCGCCAGGCCCAGATCTTCTACTTGTTTTGCCCTCAGGTCCCGCAAAGCTCTGCGGGTATCAGTTAGCCCAGTCCGGGTATTATCAAGGGCATGATCGATCCGGGTTTTGATCTGGGGATGATCAGGTCCCAACATGATTTTAATGGCTTCCAAATTTACCGTGAGCCCGCTTAGAGTATGTGCCAGGGTGTCATGTAGCTCCCTTGCCAATCGGTTACGTTCCCGGCTGGTTGCCAATTGTTCCAGGGCATCGGCATGCTCACTTAACTTTAAATTTGCTTCAAGTAATTTTCTTTGCTGTTTACGCTGGAAGGTGATCAGTCGTGTAACAATATGTCCGATCGTTCCAAAAGCAAACGCTCTAATTAGCGGAACACCCAGAATTGGCAGGGTTTCGAAATTAATAGTCTCTATCCTGGAAAAGAGGATTGTAAGCTCAATCACAGAAGTTATGAATATAAAACCCACAACAATTCTGAACCGGTACTGCCAGGCAATTAAAACCAGAGGAACAATCAATATCGGAAAAAGCAGCCAACTCCTTGTAATGGTAAGTTGAGCTGATTCTTGGGGGCTGGCAAAGTAAATGAGATTGCTGAATAAGGGTACAACAGTCGCAGAAACCAGTGCGATTGGAAGATAAAGCCGTTCCAGATTCTTTTCAAGCCAGGTCCAGGAGAGATATCCAAACAAGACTGCATTGATCGCTAGATTAACATAAGACTGAATTTGGGAGAGGTTTACGATCTGTCCAGTTTGGAGTGCCGTAATAAGGGACAACGATGCAAAATAAGCCATTGCAATCCCGGTAAAATATCGGAACGTTTGAACAACTTCGGACCTTCTTCTTGGCTTTGGCATAACGTCATCATAACACAGGGCCACGGCCTCCGAGCATGGTTAGACCTCGGAGGTCCCGCTGTGATTTTCTCTCGATTTACGCCTTGCGGACCTCGGATGTCATCCCTCGCCAGCCGATTTCCCTGCTGCCCAACCTGTGGAAAATGCTGCCTGAAGGTTGTAACCTCCTGTATCGGCATCAATATTAATGATTTCTCCGGCAAAATATAATCCCGAAGTAATTTTGGATTCCATTGTGGAGGGATCGATCTCAGAAGTATCAACCCCGCCAGCGGTGATAATAGCCTGATCAAACCCTTTATGCCCTGTGACATTAAATTTGAAATCAACTTTTAACCAAGAGAGCAGCTGGTTACGTTCTGCGCTTGAAATCTGGCTGTTCTTCATCTCTCGAGGAATCCCGATCTGATCCAAACAAATGGGAATCAATTTTTTGGGAAGCAACCCTTCCAGCAAGGAACTGAATTGTTTTTTTCCAAGGTTTTGGATATCACGAAGTAAACGAGAATCCAGAGCAGGAAAATCCAGGGCAGGCTTGAGGTCAATACTGACCTCGACTGGATTATTCTGTTCCAATTCAATTACTATTTGCCTGCTCAGTGACAACACTACCGGGCCTGAAAGTCCAAAATGGGTGAATAAAAGCTCTCCGAATAGCTGGTTGATTTTCTTGTTATTGGCTAAGACAGTGAGCGATATATTTTTAAGGCTGAGTCCCTGAAGTTGGCGGGCTGTTTTGCCGGCAGTAATAAGAGGAACAAGGGATGGGCGAAGAGGCTGGATTGTATGACCAGCGAGACGAGCCAGAGCAAATCCATCACCGGTCGACCCGGTTCTAGGGTAGGATTTACCTCCTGTGGCCAGAATTATTTTTGGGGCATAGTACATTCCTCGGGAAGTCTTAATGCCCTGGATCTTCCCAGCGTCAACGATTAATTCTGTAATGGATGTTTCTGTCAGCAGCTCGACACCTGATTTAATCGTCCAGCTCAACATCGACGCCAGAACGTCCTTGGAACTTTCTGTAAGGGGGAAAATCCTTCCGCCCCGCTGGACAACGGTTGGGATATCAAGAGAATCAAAGAAATCTCGCAAATCAGTGTTATAGAAGCGATAAAAGGCGTTTTTCAGAAATCGCCCTTCCTTATTAAAATGCCTCAGGGTTTCTTCAATGGGGGCTGTGTTAGACAGGTTGCAGCGACCTTTTCCGGTCAGTAATAATTTTCTCCCCGGTGAACCCATTTTCTCTATCAAGAGGGTACTGCGCCCCTGCAAGCCTGCCTGTCCGGCAGCCATCATCCCGGCAGGACCTGCGCCAACCACTATCACATCATATTTGTTCATTTTTTATATGGGATCTAATGAGATCCATCCTGTCCTGTTGAAGTGTATCACCTCTTATCTGATAGTGCTTATCACCAGGTTTCTTCATGAAAGACAATTGACAAGGAAGCAATAAACCATTAAAATAATTGCTGATAAAGATGTACATCGCAACTTAACAATCAAAAACAGCAGAGGTGCCAATACAAGCAATATCAGGCTTAATGGCGAAGTCTGTGAAATTCAGACGCTGACCCGCAACTGTGATTCGTTTCCATTTTGGATACGATAAGCCAGGTCGACCGCCTTTGCTGAACGTTCAATATACTCTCGTGGTAAGGAGGTGTGAACATGGTTAATGATAAACCATAACACAAATGCCTTCCCTGTTAGAGACAGGGATTTTTTATTTAATATTGACAAATCATAAAATAATGAGGAACAATGAAAATAAAATATCTATCAATAATTTCAGTTCTATTTGCAGTGACAATTCTGACTGGTGCCTGTGCATCAGCTCAAGTGACTGAAATTCCCCCAACGACTGCACCTACAATTGAACCAGAACCAGAAAAGATTGTCATTATCGATGATCTGGGAAGTGAAATTGTTTTGGAAGCACCCGCCCAGAAAATAATTTCCATTTCACCATCCCTAACTGAAATTCTATTTAGTGTTGGCGCTGGTGACAAATTAATTGGCCGGGACTCAAACTCAATGTTTCCTGAGGCAGCTCTGGAAGCTGTGGACCTTGGTGGAATGTGGGAAGGAATTCCTGTTGAAGATATCCTGGCAATGGAACCCGATCTGATACTGGCAGGAGAGATCTACTCTGCTAAAGCTATTGCCGAGTTGAGAGAACTGGGTTTGACTGTATATTGGCAGGCGAACCCGGATAGTTTTGAAGGGTTATACGAGAATATAAGGGATATAGCTTATCTCACTGGAATGGAAGATCAAGCAGCCACTCTGGTCGAATCATTGTTAATTCGAGTGGAGGGTCTTACAGAAAAACTCCAGAATGTTGAAAAGATGCCAGTGGTATTTTATGAATTGGATGCTTCTGATCCTTCCAATCCCTGGACGCCCGGAGCAGGCACCTTTATTTCCTATGTAATTGGGCAGGCGAAAGGCCAAAACCTGGGGGATAGCCTGGCCGGGGAATGGGTTCAGATCAGCTCTGAGGCACTTATAGCTCAAGATCCGGACTTTATTCTGCTTGCTGATGCTTTGTATGGCATCACGCCTGAAAGCCTGGCAGAAAGAGCGGGCTGGGGGGGAATCAAGGCTGTGGTGGATGGAAATGTCTATCCTTTTGATCCATTTATATTGAGTGTTCCTGGACCTCGCTTGATTGATGGATTCGAACAGCTTGCTGAAATTCTTCATCCGGAGATACTCAAATAAATAATGAATAAACGTCCGTACCTGGTTGTATCCACCTTGTTGGGAATAACTTTTGTATTGAGCATCGCCCTGGGGGCTGTTACTATACCCCCGGGCAATGCCCTCAGTATTCTGGCCGGCAAAATCCCAGGAATTGAGATAACCGGGGATTGGCCGGGATATTTTGAAACCATACTTTGGGATCTTCGTTTACCGCACACGATATTGGTGGCGTTAACTGGTGCGGCTTTAGCTGGTAGCGGAGCTGCTTTTCAAGGTTTGTTCCGAAACCCCCTGGCTGATCCTTACCTGATTGGCGTGGCCTCTGGAGCGGGTCTGGGCGCAATCATTATCCTATCCATACCCCAGGCAGGAAAATACCTGATCCCTTTAGGCGCATTCCTCGGCAGCCTTTTGACTATCGCTGCGGTGTACCAACTGGCAAAAGTGGGCAAAATTGTCCCGTTAACTACTTTGATACTTGCTGGAGTTGCATTGGGATCATTTACGTCTGCTTTAACATCCTTCCTGATGTTGATCTCAGATCAAATGATTTTCCAGGCAATGAGTTTTTTGTTAGGTGGATCAACTGTTACCGGGTGGGACCCTCTGATTATTGCCCTGCCATATTTTACTTTGGGCATGATCTCCTTGATCCTGAGTGGCCACTCCCTGAACGTTTTGCAATTTGGCGAAGAGCAAGCCATGCAGCTTGGATTACATGTTGAGAGAGTCAAACTTTTTATTATCATATCCGCATCATTGACCACAGCAGCCGCGGTTTCTTTTTCTGGTGTGATTGGATTTGTGGGATTGGTGGTCCCGCATATTATCCGGTTAGTATGGGGTGGAGATTATAAGAGGCTAATTCCATTATCTATTATTGGCGGCAGTGCAACCCTGTTGATTTCTGACATTATAGGGCGAACCATCATGGCTCCTGGATATCTTCCGGTAGGAATAGTCACAGCCCTGGTGGGAGCCCCATTTTTCCTGTGGATATTACGCCGCGCAAAAAAGGAGGTGTTCTGGTGAACAAGAATCTTTGCAATCCCGTGCTCCAGATCCGTTCCGTATCCGCATCTTATGGCGAGGTTGAAGCGCTAAAAGGAATATCTCTTGATGTCAATGCCGGTGAAATTTTAGGGGTTGTGGGACCAAATGGTGCTGGAAAATCAACCCTGATCAAAGTCATCAGTGGTGTACTGGCAATAAAGTCAGGCCAAATCCTGATCAATAAACAAGAGATCAGTTCTTACTCCACTTCCGACCGGGCACGTACTCTAGCTGTTGTGCCCCAAGCCAGACATGTTGGAGGCGCATTTACCGTGAAGCAGGCTGTCCTGCTCGGAAGAAACCCATATCTGGGATTTCTGGGAAATCCTGGAGAGACTGATCTCGAAAGAGTTTTCTGGGCGATGAACCAAACAGGCGTGGCAGATCTGGCAGAACGTAAACTTGCTGAAATCAGTGGGGGTGAACAGCAGCGAGTGTTGCTGGCCAGGGCATTGGCTCAGGATACTCCTGTATTATTATTGGATGAGCCTACCAACCATCTTGACTTGAAATTTCAGGTAAATCTATTGAAATTATTAAAAACGCTTGTCACACGGGAGAACTTAACTGTTCTGATGGCTATGCATGACCTAAATCAAGTGTCAGGAATTGCCGATAAAGTAGCATTGCTGAAAGAAGGAAAGTTATACAAATTAGGAAAACCCCGGGAAGTATTAACTCCTGAACACATCAAGGAAACTTACCAAACTGAAGTGGAAACGTTCACGCATCCTAATTCAAAACAACATTTAATTTTTCCAATACAATGAGTATAAAAAAAGCCAGCGGCTTTTGTAAGCCTCTGGCTTTTTAGTCATTTGGATATTGAATTGGAATTACTTATTGACGGGATTAGGACCCAATTCTCTGATCCGATCAGTCATTTCCTGGGCTGCATCTGCAAACGATTTTCCCTGACCACCTGACAGGAAGTAAATATTCAAGCGGTTTCCTCCCAGGCCTATTTCATCAAGGATCTTCTTGGTATGTTCAACTCTTAATTCTCCCCGTTCGTTTCCGCGAACGTGATGGCAGTTGCCTTTAGGGCAGGCAATAACGTAAACTCCATCCGCCCCCTCTTCAAACGCTTTTAGCAAATAGCGAGTATCTGTTTTGCCGGTGCAGGGGAGCTTGATCAATTTAACGTTCGCTGGATATTCTAAACGCAGTGCACTGGCAGTATCTGCAGCCATATAACCGCAGTAAATGCACATGAAAGCAGTTATTTCAGGCTCAAATATAGGTTCACTCATAATTTCACCCAGCTTCCCAGAACAGGAAATTCCGGCACCATAATCTGATCGTCTGTGTAATTCAGAAGCTGAATAGCATTGGCCGGGCATTCTGCCGTGCAGGTACCACATCCATGACATAAGGTAGGTTCAATATAAGCAGCCCCGCCTAAATTACCTACGCCAACAAACTGATCGTCGACCTGCGGAATTTCAAAGGGACAAGTTCTCGTGCAAGTCAAACAGCCCACACACTTATCCGGATCGACAACTGCCACTGTCCCTCCATAATGGAAAGGTTTTTTACTTAGAATCGTGGTTGCTCTACCGGCAGCTGCCTGAGCCTGACTGATACTCTCCTCGATGAATTTGGGATAGTGGGCTATCCCGCAAACAAATATACCTTCTTCCATAAAATCCATTGGCCGCATTTTGAGATGAGCTTCCAGGAAAAAACCTTCATTGGAAATAGGGACCTTGAGGAGTTTAGCAAGCTCCCGGGTTCCGCTGGATGGTTTTATTGAAGTACTGAGGACCAATAAATCTGGTTTGAGTATCAATTCCCGGTCAAGCATTTGTTCTTTCATCTTAACGATAATCTGGCCATTTTCATTATCTACAATCGGAGGATATTTATCGTCGTAACGGGCAAATACCACACCCCGTTCCCGGGCTTTTGTATAATATTGCTCCCTGAAACCATAGGTGATTATGTCTTTATAAAGCACTGTTACCTGGCATTCGGGATTGATTGTTTTTAAACGAATAGCGTTCTTGATTGTGTTGATGCAGCAGATCCTTGAGCAATACTCGTAGGTTTCATCTTTTGGTTTTACACACTGGATCATGGCAACTTCGTTAAGATCAGCAACTTCTTCAATATGGTGAGCAAGCTTATCTTCCAGTTCCAATTGAGTAAGGACGGCAGGATGTTCGCCCATTAAATAACGATTGACCCTGCTTTCCTGCCCGCCGGTTGCTACGATGGTAACTCCATGAGAAATATTGCTTTGAGACCCATCGTGATGCTGAAGGACAGCGTGATAGGCGCCCACGTGACCATCATGTTCAATGATCTCTATTCTGGTCATAACGGTAATGTGTTCGTGGGCAATGATCCGGTTAACCAGATCCCTGAGGAGTTTGTTGGGATTATCGCCTTCAACGAGATAATGAACGTTCAGGAGATTACCTCCCAGGTATTCATCCCTTTCAATTAACACTACATCAAAACCTGAATCAGCGATGGATAAAGCTGCTGTCATACCAGAAACACCACCGCCAATAACTAATGCCCTGCGGTCGGGAGGTATGGATGATTTATAGATAGGTTCCAGCATTGAGGCCCTGCCAACTCCAACTCTGATCAATTCCAATCCCTTCCTGGTCGCTTTTTCCGGTTGATGAGGATGGACCCAGGCGGCAAATCCCCGCAAATTAACCATCTCCATCAAATATGAATTCAACCCGGCTTCACGAACAGTTTTTTGGAAAAGGGATTCATGGGTTCGGTGACTGCAAGCAGCTACCACAACCCGGTTAAGATCGTGTTTCTCAATTGATTCTTTGATCTTTGCCAATCCATCCGGGAAACATCCATAACCGATTTCCTCAGTATGCACAACATGAGGAAACTGGGCAGATTTATTGAGAATTAGATCAATGTCAACAATTCCATCCATAGTTGGATAACAGCGGCAGCTGAAGACGCCAATGCGGGCAGATTTACCCTCCAGATCTTTTTCAGGAGGAAAGATACCGTCACTAAGGAAAGGATATTCTCGGCTCGAATAATTACAACCCAGTTGATTTTGGAATAGGCGCATCACATCACCGGCAGCACCGGCTGCATCTATGATTGTCTCTGCAATTTCTTTTGGAGAGGAAAATGCTCCACAGACATAAATTCCGGGCTGACTGGTTTCAAGCGGATTAAACTTATCCGTCTGACAGAAACCATACTCGTTCAAGTCAAAACCCAACTGGCTGGAAACAATTTCGGCACCTCCTGGTGGCTGAACACCGACAGACAAAACCACCATGTCAAAATGTTCTTCTTTGATTTTTCCGCCATCATTGGGATCAGGAAAATGAACGATCAAATCTTTAGTTTTTGGATCTTCCTGGATATCGGAAATCCTGCAGCGCGTATATTCCACGCCATATTGGTCTGTCGAGCGGTGAAAGTAAGCGTTGTACTCCTTATTAAAAGCCCTCTCGTCCATGATAAAGATTTGGCAGTGCACATTATCAAGTCTTTCTTTTGCCAGAACTGCTTCTTTGGTTGCATACATGCAGCATATAGATGAGCAGTAAGGGTGTTTTTGATCCCGGGAACCAATACATTGCAGCCAGGCAATTTTCTTGGGAGGAGCGTTGTCCGATGGCCTGAGCAGTAAACCCTCCGTAGGCCCAGATCGACTAACGTATCTTTCGTACTGCATGCTGTGAACGACGTTTAGAAATCGCCCATAACCATATTCTCCTAATTCAGATGGATCAGTCAATGCATAACCCATAGCAAGAATGATTGCGCCCACCTGGATGGTTTCTTCCCAGGGTCCCTCGTCCAGATTAATGGCATTGGTTGGACAGACATCCAGGCAGCGATTGCAGTCTTCGCAATAGTCGCCTTTGTCAATATAGTAAGTATCCGGCAGGGAACGGGGAGCGCTTTTGTGAGCCGCATTACGGGTCACAATGGATTCCTGGAATTCACTGGGTAATCGCTCGGGGCAAACAATTGCGCATAGGCCGCAATTTGTACAGAGAGAGGGGTCGACATACCGGGGTTCTCTCAACAGCTTGATATTGAAGTCACCAGCCTGGCCTTCAGCTCCAATGAGCTGTGTCCGGGTCATGATCTCGATATTAGGATGGCGATTATGGTCCTGAAAAGCTGGTGAGATGGCTGGCCTGGTACATCCGTACCCGTGGTCTGACGTGCCCCGACAAAGGACACAGTCATGGGTTGGAAACATATACCCCAGCTGGGCTACCCGGCCGCCGAGTCCGGGATCTCTTTCTATCAAGTAAACTTTTAATCCGGCTTCGGCGAGATCAATAGCAGCCCGCATCCCACCGATTCCCCCGCCAACCACTAAAACTGATGCGGCGGGTTGTTGGTGATCACTGATCATTTTTGCTCCTGAAACTGACGAATATCCAATATAGTTGCATCTTTTAACCCGCAAATAACTTCTACCAGGCTGTCTTGATCCATGTTGTCGACTTTACAAACAGATATCCACTGATCACTGTGATCAGTGGGTTTATAGCCGACGCAAACTGATAAATTTCCTCCTCCCTCAGCTATGGCAGTGGTTAGGCGGGCAATCAATCCGCTTTGATCCGGCTGCTGGATTGTTACCCTGATTCCAGGCTTGCTGGCTCCTAATAATGTTGTCATGGCATTGAATAAATCTTTACCAGAAATGATCCCCACCAAAAAACCGTCATCAACAACCGGTAATGTGCCAATTCTCTTTTCAGCCATCAGAAATGCCGCATCCTCGATGGGGATATCTGGCCCGATAGTAAATACATTCTTTACCATAATTGATTTGACTTTTATGCGCGAGAGAGTGTAGGTAATTTCAAAACGACTGAAATGGGAAATATCTGAGGGAAGGGCTGAAAGCAAAGAGCTTTGAGTAATTAAACCAACCAGTTTATTTGATTCATCACAGATGGGTAGGTAGCGGATATCTTTTTGTTTCATAAGCTCCTGGGCATCAGTAACAGCCATATCCGGTTTTCCCCAAACAGGATCAGGGTTCATGCGGTCTTTAACAAACATTTAGGTCTCCCTGAAGTCCAAATGGGGTTATTTCGATGAATAATCCCATTAGTCATCTGAACTTCCAAACATATGTGAAAATTCACACACTAAACTCCGTTTAGTTATACCAGAACATGCTTAACCTGCAGGCTAAACTGACTGAATTTGTGATGAATATCACTGTAGATTGGGAATAAGCGTGGGTTTGGGTGTTGTTTGGAGAAGATTTTAATAATTAACTTCAGTTGATTGCCCCCGAACCGCACTATTTAGCGTTTTTGCCCGATTGGAATTTAACAAACAAATCCGTGAGGGATTTTTCCAGTCTTGTGGAGAGTTTCAAACCTTCCTGACTGGTTACATCATCTTCATTTTCAAAAACAACGTAAGGTACTGAAACGCCCTGGATTTGAAGTGAATCTGGCTGATCTGCTGTTATTTCTTCCCAATCTGAATAACGATAGAGCGATTCCATTTTCCCATCTGATAATCCGTGTTCAAGGATACTGTCAGGTTTTTCAGGATTAAAACGGGATCGATTCTTTCTGAGCGATTCCTTCCAGGAGACGTTGAGGTATAAAATTGCCAGATTATCTGCAATCTCTTGGCTGAGATGTGTAAACGCCCTTGAGAAGCCTCCATGTGATTTGCCGCGGGCAAACTCGATAATAGTGGTTTTACCCTGATGATAATCAGGTTTGTCTCTCAGTTTTTTGCTGTATTCCAGGTTGATCCGCTTGATCAGCAGATCCCATAGATAGGGATATAAAAATTTTTCATCAGCGTCAGTGTGCAGTCGGGTATGGCCCAGTTCAGAAAGTATGGCATCCTCCTCAAACCAGGTCCACAGCATAGGAAAATCATCCAGCTCTTCGAAATCACCAATATGGAATTTACTGATCCGCTCATCTATTGAAGTGTTTTTTAGATGGGCTATAATCTCACTTTTTCCGGCAGCAGGACGGGCGATCAAAAGCAGGATCTTAAAAATATCAGGATTGGGATTCATTTTTTTTCTCTCTTTAATATTTATGATTTAGAATGATTTAGCGTGAACATATTATCAATTTGGAATCCAGGATACCCTGTATTCAGTTTGGGTATCTGGCAGGTACAAACCTGGGTCCTGAACAACCCAATTTCCTGTTAATGAGATCTCATTAGCGGTTTGTTCAAAATGGGCCATGGCAATTCCCAGATCAATTCTCTGCAAATCAGCTGCGTTTATTAATAATTTGAAGGCGGTGGGTGGATATTTCCTGGTCCGCTGGATGAAAAAATGCCATTGATCTCCCTGTTTGATTATTCTCCAGGGTTGTTTGTTCGAGGCAGAAGGTCCTAATCTTACCATTTCAAGAGGTTCCGCAAATTTGCCGGCAGCTTCCCTGGTTAGCGGTGTATTGAAAGAGCAATCAAAGAAGAGGGATTCCCAGCCCAAGCGTCGATCTGCTCCGGCTACGACCCTGGTCGCCCGGTCAATCCAGGCTTGTTGATCTGCGGGATAACCAATAGAGATAATTGAAGGAATATCCTCTCCTGGTTGAAGTTCCATGACCTTGGAGAAACGACTTTTCCTAAAAGTGCCTCCCAACCAGCAGCTGCTGATCCCTAACTCGGTTGCACGCAGGATGATAAGTTCAGTTTGATATCCATAATCCTCTAATGCTCCTGGTGATTCCTGTATGGCTCCGATGATGAAACCAGCTGGATCTTGGATAAAACCATAGGTTCCCAGGCCTTTTAATTGCCGATTGTCATCTTCAGCGGCAGCGGTTAATTTGAACCTGATTTGATTTCCAAGCGGGCCAAATTGAGAGGATTCTAAGATCTCTTGCAAGGCTGATAAATCATCCCTGGAAATAGCTTTTAATTGATATGTCCTGCATGAAAATCGGCGATGGATCAGCTCAGAGACAGGTGTAGTGAACTGCATGTTTAGCTTTCCATTGATAATGTTTGCATTATAGCAGGACTAACATTATTATGCTTTGCCCTGGTTAACAATAATTGGGCTTGAACGGCCATGGCTTAGGAAGAAAGAATAATTAGGTTTAAAAAATATCTGTTAGAAGGTGAGCCTAGTTCTGATACACTTAAATAGCTCTTGGATAAATGGTTAGTATTCCTTGACCAGATAGGAGAACTTTCAGACGCTTGTAGAAAGTCGGAGAAAAAGGTGCCGAGAATAGAACTAAATACTCCTGCGCCAGATTTTAGATTAACGGATTTTCAAGGTCAGATAATCAAACTAAGTGATTATTTTGGTAAACAAAATATTCTCCTGGTATTTAATAGAGGATTTACCTGACCATTCTGTCGGAGACACCTGGTGCAGTTGCTCCAGGACTTTGAATCATTCAGGGCGTTGGATACCGAAATATTGGTTATAGGACCAGAAAGTGCCCGGGCATTTTCCCGATATTGGTCGGACAATATGCTGCCCTATGTCGGGTTACCAGATCCCGAACACAGGGTTCTCAAACTATATGGGCAGGAAATCAAATTATTCAAATGGGGGCGAATGCCGGCTATGTTAATCATAGATAAAGCTGGCCAAGTACGATTTGTGCATTACGGGCATAATATGTCTGATATTCCTGAAAACCGGGATGTTCTGGTAACCATTCGCGGCCTAGAGAGGTAATCAGAGAGCTTATAATTATCCGGATTCGCTGGTGGTTGATCATATATATCCAGGAGATGGCAATCAGTGCCTATCGGGCAGCCAGAAACAAAGAGAATGGTGATTATATCTCTGGTCCAGATGTGGGATGGTATCTGGCCTGGATATTTGATAATTCAAGATGGATTATGGTAAACGGAGGATTCTGTGAAAAAAACCGTTTATCAGTGAACAAAACGGATAAAAGACTTAGGTAAAAATTTGCTTTAAGTTATCAAAGTTATCAATTATCTTAGATATCGGATAGTTTAGAATATGATTTAGTGGACTGAAGTTGAATTGTCCAATATTGCCCTTTATTCCGAGTAACATGAAAGATAAAACCAACTCATCCTACGCCAAAATAGTCAATATCCCAGCGATTGTTAAACCTTTGATATTGATCAGCTTGTTTGCCAGCCTGATAATAAGCATTGCTTTCTGGGTTGGCAACGGTGTGCAGGAAACTTCTATTTCCCTGCTGGCATTGGCTGTTATATCATCGTTGCTGCTGTTAATCCAAAACCGGGGGTATGACAGGACAGCGGCACTGGTTTTGTATTTGGTGGTCTCTTTTGTACTGACATTTAATGTCAGTATCGGACATGGAATACATGATGAGGCCATGCTCGCGTATCCACTTTTGATTGTTTTTTCGGGGCTTATTTTTGGCAAACGAACAGGAGTTATTGTGACCGGGATTACTGTGTCCCAATTGACCCTGGTCCACATTCTTGCCCAGGCGGGACATGTTCAGCCATTTGGGGGCGCGGTACAGATGCAATTAAATGAAACCATAACTACAATCATTATTTTGATAGCGACGGGTTTCCTGGTATGGGTTGTGATCGATATCGTTGAAAACTCGGTTGAGAAAATCGTCCAGGCAGAAGTTGATCTGGAAAGCGCGTACGAAGAAACACTGGCCGCCTGGGCAAAAGCTCTCGAAATGCGGGAGCGAGAAGCACCGGGACACAGCGCAAGAGTCACGTCATTAGCTGCTTTTCTGGCAGAAAAAATGAAGCTGGAATCAGAAGTAATTAAACAAATCCGACAGGGTGCTTTGCTCCATGATATTGGTAAAATGGGCATCCCTGAGAGAATTCTCCTTAAATCGGAACCACTCAAGCCACAAGAGAAGAAATTGTTAAAAGAGCACACCTTGATGGCAAGCGGGATCGTCAGCAATATTGATTATCTGGAAGGAGCCCTGGAAATTATCTCCCATCATCATGAGAGGTATGACGGAAATGGATATCCCCAAAATTTGAAAGGGGAGCAAATTCCCCTTAAAGCCCAGATTTTCTCCATTATTGATAACTGGGATATGCTCAGGATAGATCGCCCTTGCCGGAAAGCCTGGTCGGATGAGAAAACCCTGGCTTATATTTCCGATCAATCCGGAAAAAAATTCAATCCAGATATCGCAGCAGTTTTTATGAAGATGATAGATGAAATTGGGTTAGGAGAAATTGACTGATGTGTGCGCAAATGACTAAACCCGTAGTACGGCCTCGATTTGAGGAAATGATCAATTTATCAAAGGTATTACAGGCTGTTTTTCAAATAGCCATTATAGCAGTTGCCCTTGTTAGCATTAACGTCATGCAGCCTCCAGTTCACAAAAGCGATATCTCTGTTTTGATCCTATTGTTGTTAATTATTTTGTTGTTCATCTTGTTTCGGAAGGGTTATTACCTGATATCTGGTTCCGGGTTAATCTTTGTATTTTCTGTAGTGGTTACCTACAATTTGATTATTGCTGGCGGAATACACGATAACGCCATGGTCATTTTCCCGGTATTGATCATTCTTGTCGGATTGATCATGGGTAAGCAGTTCATACCATATATGACTCTTATTATCTTGGCTGAAGTAACAGGTATATATTGGCTGACTACAGCTGGTCTAATTGCACCATTTGATGGCAGAATCACAGTTCATTTCTACAGTTATATTACCGTTTTTATCCTGTTGGTGATCACAGGAATTATTATCTGGATCACAATCCAGACCATTGAAAAGAGATTTGAACAACTTGTAGAATCTGAAAGAAGTCTTCGAAACTCTTACAACCAAATAGTTGATGGTTGGGGAAAAGCGCTCGAGCTATTTGACAAAGATACAGAAGGTCACAGCCTCAGAGTTACAGAACTGACCTTGGATCTTGCTCGAAAGAATAATATTGACAGTGAAGAGCTTGAACATATACGTCGGGGGGCTTTATTGCATGATATCGGAAAGATGGGCATCTCTGACGAAACCCTTAATAAAAAAGCTTCTTTGACAGATAAGGAAAGGCTGTTGATTGAAAGACATCCCTTACATGCCTACATTTTATTGAAGGATATCCCGTTTCTTGAGAAAGCGATGGATATTCCGGTTTACCATCATGAACGATGGGACGGGACCGGTTATCCATATCATCTATCGGGCACAGATATTCCCCTGGCTGCCAGGATTTTTGCCATTGCTGACAACTGGGATGCTTTAACGTCTGATCGGCCTTACCGAAAAGCTTGGCCGGAAGATAAAGTAATTCTCTATATCCAGAATCAGGGCAGCCAAAAGTTTGATCCTGAGCTGGTAGCGATATTCCTGGAAAATATTCCCCGAGTTGTGTAAATAAGCCTCGAATATCAAAAAAGAGGAAATATTCATGGTCGTTCAAGAAATTACTAACTTTGGCGGGTATTCATGCTTTAAATTGGAAAATAGCCAATTAGCTTTATGGATTACCAGAGAAGTTGGTCCACGTATACTGGGGCTAAGACTACTGGGAAGAGAAAACCTGATGGCTGTGCTTCCTGATGCAAAAATTCAGGTTGTGGGAGTTGAGGATTATTCACTCCGGGGCGGCCACCGTTTGTGGTATGGACCGGAAA
>CAYUXO010000050.1:0-18715 GCA_964448865.1 uncultured Anaerolineales bacterium | reverse complement strand
GGTATGGGGTAAGAACATGGCTGATGTAAATGCATCAAAAAAACGATTGTCGGCCGAGAGCTCAATATAGGTCATTTTATTAGCTATTTCATATATCTCATCCCTGTTCTTGCGATCCAGCAATGCCAGATAGGCTCCTTTCAAGGAAGTATTCCCAAGGAAACTGAATTTTTCCCAGGGCATATCGGGGAGTAAACCTATTTGGATTGCTTTTTCAACGTTGATATATTGACCAAAACCTCCTCCGATCAACAATTGCTCAACTGATTCCAGGGGTACACCAACGCTATCTGCCAGGACTGAAAATCCAGCAAAGATGGCTGCTTTTGCGCGCATTAAGTTATCAATATCAACCTCGGACAGGATAATATCCTGCCCAGCATCACTCTCATCTGCCCAACAAATTACATATTCACCACCGTGAGAGCCTTTTCGGATACGGTCAGTTTCCAACGAATAGTCGAATCTGCCGCTTTTATTAATCACACCGGTCATTAACAATTCTGCTAACAGGGAGATCAGGGCGCTTCCGCAGAGACCTTTGGGTTTCTCTCCTCCGATCACACGCCAGGATGCCTCATAAGTTTTTTCATTAATCCAGACTTCGTCAATTGCTCCGGTAGTTGCCCGCATGCCGTGGATCACACCCGCCCCTTCAAATGCAGGCCCGGCGGAACAAGCACAGGTCACCAGCCATTCGTTCGATCCCAGCACCATTTCGCCGTTGGTTCCCACATCCAGGAACAATGTGGTCTTTTCTGTTTCTGACATCCCCGAGGACAATACGCCTGCTGTTATATCTGAACCCACGTAACTGGCAACACCCGGCAGGATGATAGCTTTCCCCTGGGGATAAGTGTCAATACCCAGATCCCTGGCCGTGAGCGCGGGGATATGATTGGCCACAGTGATATAAGGTGCCAGGCGAATGCTTGCTGGAGGAATTTTCAGCAGCAAATGCATCATTGTGCTGTTCCCAGACAATACGGTTTTATATATTTTTTCAGGGGATGTTTTAGCCCGCTTACTGGCCCTGATTAACAATTCATTAATAGTCTCCAGCACCAGCTCTCTCAGGGTTTGAGCTCCAGATCCTTTTCCAGCAAAGATTATTCTGGATATTACATCCTCGCCCCGGGAAATTTGGGCATTATATTCTGAGGCCTGGCCGCAAGCTTCTCCACTGATCAGGTCCACTATCATAACTTTAATTGTAGTGGTTCCAATATCAACCGCTGCTCCCCATAAAGGTGTGTCATCTGCCATCAAACCCGGCAGTATATCGATCAATTCAGCCTCTCCCCCAGAATCGGGAAACTGCGGACTGGAGATCACCGCGGATGTTTTCCATTCACCTTCCCGAAGAACAGAGGGTAATTTTTGTAACACCGGCAAAGAAATGGTGATCTTTTTCAGTCCTGTTTTCTGTAACAGAGCAGTTTGTAGCCGGTCCCAATCACTGGTCTGATCTTCCATGGAGGGAGATTTTAAGGTAATGGGAATCCGTTGAAGGGTCTGATCCTTGACAGGATCATAACCATCAGGGACTGCAACTTCTGTTGCTGTGTAGCCAGTCGTTAATCGCTGCTGGATTTTTTCCTGGGGGGGGACTACAACTTCCAGGTTACCTTCAATAACCGTCTGGCAGGCAATGGCATATCCTTTTTTTACATCCTCGGCTGACAAACGCATTGTGCTGCGCCGACGGACCTTGCCTGAAGTAACCTGAACAGCACATTGACCGCACCTGCCCTGTCCTCCACAGGGCTGGCTGATCTCAAGACCAGCCTTATCTGCGGCATCGGTGAGCATTGTTCCGCCTGGAACATCCACCGGTTCAGGAGCAATATCAAATTTAACTGAATAGGATTTAGCCATAAAAATTGTCCGACCTGCCGGATGTGCCACAGCAGGCTCTTCTCATATGATAACAAAAGGTAGGGACCAGAATGTCTGCCCTACCTTATATTATAGAATAATTCTTTTCCTCCCGCAGATTTCAAACACCAACCTAATTGGCTGCTTTCAGGAAAGCCGGTAAATCAACGGCCTCTTTGGGTCCAACTTTTACTTCCCAATCAGGCATTTCCTCTTCAAGCTCACCTGAAAGGACCGCTGTGTGTCCGGGTAGAATGATGCGTTTCTTCTCAACCTTTTCAGACGCGTTAAATCTTTTTGCATCCTTGGCAATAATTTCGGCGTCAAATTTTCCGGCCGCCCAAGCAGTGAGAACACTCATTCCTTCTGAGTCTGTTACCAACAACCAGGCCGGGATACCCATACTTTCAACTTCGTTCGCCACACTGAAATAGGTGATACTAAAGTTCGTAGTCACCAGGAATGGATCCTCTGGACCCGGGTTGTTTATTTCATAAATTCCTGGTGTTACCTGGATCGGCTCTTGCGGATTCGTGTAAATATTAGCCCGCAAAACCAACAGTGAATAGGCTATCGCCGGATCGAAATTATCAAGGACAATGAAGCTGGCATATTTTCCTATCGCCTGCATGGCAAGGGTCACTTCCCGCACAGGATCACCGATATCTCCCGGGAAGTTGATGATCGGGAATCCCAACAGATGATAGTTTTCCTTTAACGCCATTCTGCGAATTGTTGTATTTGCGGTGAGAGTTCCGATCAGGGTTCTCTGACTGGGGGCCAGGACAAAATCCTTCAAGTCTTTGGATTCCAGCTTTTCAACCAGGTCGACCATCCCATCAATATTTCCAGCTTCGATTGCCAGGGGGACGTTGAATTCTACAGCCAGAGCCGCCATGGCTTCCCAGTTTTCTGCTGTCGCGGTACCAATTAAGGGCCTTTCATCTTTCAGTTGTACCAGGCCGCCTTTAATAACCTCCGCCGGACCAATTAAGATCAATGGCAGCGAGCTGACTTCACGGACAGCTTTAACAGCCGCAATAAAATCGCCGCCGCGCGCTTGAACTGTAATGCCGCCCATTGAGAGATCCATGCCAACATAATCAACCATATAATCCGAGACTGGCTTGACCTTGGCCTTGATTTCCTCCGTGGATTGATCATCAAAAACACGGATGAATAAACCCGGCTGGCTGACGAATTTCTTGTTGTGGCGGAATAGCACTACTTCATTTCCACCTGTAACCTCATGTCCATTGGATTGGATAGTAACGGGTCGGACTGGCGGGGCAGCTGCCTCAGCTAGCTGGACGGCTGATTCCTCGCTGACATAAGGGCACTTTGCTAATTCAACTTGTTTGGCAGCTAATTTCATGGCAAATGCCAGACAGGTTGGAAAGTCACATTCCTTACAATTGGTTTGGGGAAGCAGTTTGTAAATTTGAATCCCGGTTAGAGCCATACGATTTCTCCGTTGTTCTTATCTGCTTATCAGTGAAATTTATCGAGTTGAGCTCCTTTACGAGACTCAACTCAGATTCGAATTGAAAAGCTAGGAGCTCATTAAATCGTCCAGAGCTTCCTGCACTCGTTTGACACTTTCTGGATGCCGGAGAACCATCAAATCAGCAGAGGATTCTGCCAACATGATTGCCGTGGTGGTTTCCCAGGCAATTGCCCGGGTTTCCCAATCACCCCAGGCTTCCGGTACATCCACTCCAACTTTAGATTCTTTTGTTTTCCAACATTCTTCTCCGGGTGTCACCATCATAGGGAATTGGGTCATTGAGTCACCCTGCAGGGCTGCGATCCGCAGACGTTCCATCACAGAGTAGCCATATTCAAACCCATAACCCAAAGCTCCGGTCGTTGGATCCATTACGATACTTTCTGCCGGGAGCCCCATATCTGTGATCAGGATATTGAGTTGTTTGGCCAGGTTCACATCCATGGCTGTACGGGCTACTATCAGCTGTCCATCTGCCATTGCGGTTGCTACTATGGTCCTGTAATTTTTATCTTCACAGACACCCAACAGGAGGCGTTCGCCTTTAAATCTGGTGGATATTTCTACCAGCAATTCATTATCCGGTTCGGGCTGCCCGGGTCCAAACACGATCAGGGGTAACCCGCTGGCCTTAAGAACTTTATCAACTGCCTCAACAGCCTGTTCTTTGGTAGTGGGGTTGCCGTCAGCGTCGGTGAGGGCAATCTTTAGATAGAGTACTTCTGCACCAGCTTTCTCTGCTGCTTTTGCCCACTCTCCGGGATCATTCATGACATCTCCCCAGGCTTTCATCAGCAATTCTGACCAATCATCCGGTCTGCGGCTGAGAACCTCAATCGCGATCACCGGTTTATGGGGTGTTTGGCCTTCAAAATGCATATAGGGCATGGCTGTGGAGCCGCCGAGAGTCACTGTGTGAGACCGGGTTCCTCCATCAGCAGCAGTTGCGCCCAGGGTAATTTCCCGAACTACACCATCCCATTTTTCCTTAACAAGTTTTGTTTTGGTTTCTACTGGCAGCCAAGTTTCATCCGGTTTAATTTCCGCGACGGGTGTTTTACTCACAGCTGCCGGTGCTGCCGCAGGAGCAGAAAGTATTGCTGAGGGCTGCAGTCCTTCCAAGCCTTCGATACCTCCCAATTCCGCCAGGGCTGCTACCAGAGCTCTCCGCAGCATATCTACGGCTTTATCAGCAGGGATTCCGCTCAATGCCGCTACGGGTGCTGTGGGTGCCGCAGGTTGGGGAATCGGGGGAGCTGCAGGGGTTTCAGCTGCGGGTTCTGGTTTCGTTTCTTCCGGAGTTGTCTTGGCAATAACTGCTTCTGCCTGGGCAATCACATCATCGCTTTCTTCTGCGCTTTCCGGGATATCCAGAGCCTTCTCTTCTCGTTCCATGGTGGGCATTTCTAGAACAGGATGATTTTTAGATTTGACCCACTCCTGAAGTTCCTCTACCGTGGTTACTGAATCACCATCAGCAATCTTGTCGATCAGATCAGGTATGCCTTCCCGTTCAGCAACAGCTTGGAATTCATCTCGCATGGAGTCCTTGATATTTTTACTCATCCAGACTACACGTTTAAATCCGCCATCAGCCGAGATGAATTTGGGGCTGAGCATATAGTATTTGCCCACGCCCATAACACCAGGGGTTTGCACTCCACCACCTGCTATACCGGCCAATGTGCTGAATTTCATTCCCATGGGTGTCATTCCGGTGTCTTCCCGGCTGACTACAATGACACCTTCTACTTCGGGGATGTACATCAAAATAGCCTCAAAACAACCACAAGCCGTCATCGGGTTTTCCATGATGGAGTACATGGATACTTTTTCAATCACACCATGGGAAGCTGTCTTGGTATAGTCGATAGTGCCCTGCCAGTAACCGATTTCTTCATCGTAAACATCTCCCAGCTTGATGGGCTGGTTCGGGCCCGTTGGATCAATGCTGAAAGACGCCTTGCAGTCCAACCAGTTATAGGCGCCGCACAGGCCGAGGCGCTCAGGGCTGACCACACAAACATGGTCCGGCGCAAAACTCTGACAAAGTGTACAGGAATAAAATTCCTCCACGGATGTGTCAGTCATGTCTGCCAGGCGTTTATTGCGAAAATCATAAGCTTCGCGGGCTTTATCCAACCAGAATTCCATGTCTTTTTTGCCAGTGTAGATAGTAACCTGAACTTTATCGAGCACTGCTCCGAAATCTGAATGCAAACGGGCATGGATAATTTTGCCGAAGTGTTCCAGTGAGAAACCTTTCTCTGCGGCTGATTTGGCGATCCGGCACCAGACTATATCTCTCTGACCAATATGCTGGATCCCCGAGGCGCCGTTGACGAAGTCATGGATCTGGCGCTCCAGAACAGGTTCAAAATCCATTTCCATTTCCCGGCCAGCAACCTGGACTACGACCCCCATGTCCATCGAGGCGCCTTCTTCAAGATCCTCGAAACTTGAACCAATTACCTCTACCTTTCCGTCAGTAATATTTTCCACGTCTGTCATGAAGAGGTATTCAAAGGATCGGGAATTTTTTCCGCCAAACTCAATTCTCATATCAGCTCTGCGGACGACCTCTCCCTCAAAAGCTGAACCGTAAGGGACAGGAACAGGAACATCAGTGATCTTGATTTTGACACCACGGACCTGGATGCATTTTTGAACCAATGCAGTAGCCCGTTCCATGTCATCAGCCCCATCGATCTCATCAAAGGGCATACTGACCACGTGTTCATAGGTGGTAATGCCGGTGGGCAAAATTTCCGGGATCACAGTATCAGCAATCACAGGGAAGCCAAAATTGATAGCTCCTGCCGCAGCAGCATATTTTAGATCATCTACTTCGCCAAGGGCGAGCACAAATGCAAATACGCGGGCACGATTATAGTCGAGGATTTCGCGGGCCTGCCCAGCCTTAAGTCCACCAAAAGTCAGCGCGGAACGGGAAGCAAATCCCAGGGCGTAAATCGCGCTGAGAGTATCTGTACCGAAAGGAACAGTATAGGTGTCGTATCCCAGTTCAACGCCTTCTTCAACCAGCTGGTCAATGATGCTCCTTCCGTTGACATTTCCACTCAGGAAAGTCAGGATATTGCGCTGCTGGAGTTCACGGATAATTTTTACCGCGACTTCATTGGATTTTGCCGCACCGATTATGGCCGCAAAACCGGGCATCCTGCCGTCTACCAGCTGAATACCCCAGGAACGGAGCTGAATATCATCGATAGGTCCGTTTAATCTTCCAGTCATCCCGAAATCACGGTCGCCGTACTCAGTTCCGCCTGCCAATTCAAATCCCGGATACATTTCGGGTTGCTGATCGTATATCGTCCTGATAGCTTCAATGGCTTCAGCAGCGATAAGTGTTGCCATACCGCTGTCCAAAGTTTCGCCGAGATAGGGCGTCCATTTTTCCTCGGAAGGAACAGGGTGCAGCAGGCTGCGGGCTTTCTCAAGGATCGGGGGGAGATCACCCAGCGTTTCAACCTTTTCGCCTGTCATGGCATAGATCAGAGGCAGGTAATAGGCAGTGTTAGGAAATTCAACTACCGCTTCCGGACCTTTCTCCGCCAGGGCAGTGTTCAGCATTGTCTCGGCTTCAAATACAAGTGCGTTTGCGCCGCGAGCGGCTCGGGTAGCAATGTACTTTGACATTTATCTTATCTCCTTCATTTAGCAGATCCGTAGATTGACTGCCGTCGTTCCTTAAGAGGAAGTTTTTCTAGCTCGATCATGACTCTATCACCGCTCTTTCCAAACAGACTGGGATCATATTTAACCAATCCAAGCTCTGCTCGCTTCTTGTCAATATGGTCCAGGGTAGCCTTTATCATTTCATCTGGGTCGGGGATAAATTCCAGTTTCCCGCCAAACTTCTCTTCCCATCCCCTTCCTATCAGATCTGTGACAACATCACTATCTGCTACTTTGTCGGGCATTCCCCCTACAGGAGAAGTTCCGCCAAAGATGACATAGACTCCCGAAGCTACGCAATAGGTACCAATGGAAAGAGCTTTTTCGCTCATCCACTCCGGAGCCAAACCGACTGCCGGAAGCTCATCTATGTCCTCTCCTAAACCGCCCTCTTCCACCATTTGGGAAAGCACGGTTAGAATACGGCTGTTATCCACACAGCTTCCCATATGCAACACAGGGGGCAATCCGGTTGTCTCACAAACTTCTCGTAGTCCGGGTCCAACCTTGTCTAATCCCGCCTCACCCAGCAGCAGGCCCTCTTTTGCACAAGCGATCGCCGAGCATCCGGTCTCCACGACTAACACATCGTGTTTTAGTAATTCCTTGGTTACCGCTACATGTAGATAATCATGCTGACTGCGAGGATTATTGCAGCCCACTACGGCTGCCACACCCCGGATACGTCCGGATATGATGGCGTCATTCAAAGGCCGGAAAGATGCCCGGTAGGAACCACCGAGAGCATAGTTAATATATTCATGAGAAAACCCTGGTACCAACTGGGTTTTATAATTGGGTATCTGGACCTCGCCGCGATTTTTATAATTATCAATTGCTACTTTAAGGATTTTCTTGGCAATCGATAAAGCATGGTGTTCGTCAAACTCGATGTGGGTTGCCCCGGTGATCTTTACTTTCGGAGAGGTTGTAATAATTTTGGTGTGGAAATTCTCAGCCAGCCCGACCAACGCTTGCATGATGCACTGCACATCCACCACCATGGCTTCCACTGAGCCAGTTAATATAGCCATTTCCTGCTGCAGGAAATTGCCAGCTGCGGGAATACCCTGTCTCATCAAGATCTCATTTGCTGTACAGCAAATACCAGAAAGATTGACACCCTGGGCTCCTGCTTCTTTGGCATAGGCAATTATTTCCGGTGTTTGAGAAGCAGCTACGATCATTTCACTCAGTGTCGGCTCATGACCATGAACAACCACATTAACCCAGTCTTCTTTTAACACACCAAGATTTGCTTCGCCCAGAACAGGCGCAGGTGTGCCAAAAAGAATATCGGAAACATCCGTCGCGATCAGGCTTCCGCCCCATCCATCGGATAAAGAAGTACGTATGGCTTGCTGGAGGATGTTTTCCGGATCCTGGTCATCACCGATGTGGGTACGGTGCAGCGCTTCAATGACTTCCCGGTCAACTCCGCGGGGCATGACGCCCTGTTCTTTCCAAATTTCTTGCCGTTTTTTAGGAGCGCGAACAACCGGAGCAACCTGACCGGTTTGCTGGCCAAATTGGGATATGTAATGATCTGCCAGGTCATTGGCAATCTCATTGGGTGAGCGGTCCTCAACTGGAATATTGTAGTAGCCAGCAACTGTCCTCAATTTAGCGACATCTCGGATGACATAACCCTCAGCTTCACCATTGGCAGCTGCTTTAAGGGTAAATGCCATATCCCGGCCGTGATCTGAGTGGGCTGATGCGCCAACGGAAATAGCCCGCAGTAAATTCCGCGATTGAATAGTACCTAGTGTGGCTCCGCAAACTCCAACCTGGCCGTCTTTCGTCAGCCGGCAGGGACCCATGCTGCAATTTTTACAGCACATGCCTACCGCTCCAATGGGGCAGGGAACCATTTTATCTGCCCGTGAAAACGCGGTATCAATGCCCAGTTTCTCAGCCCGGGCGAGCAGTTCCTGGGTTGCGGGATCTATACTAGCTTCTTCTGGGGTTCTCATCTTTTTAGCCATGTTATTTCTCCTTGTCCACTTCTAAAGTTGCCGGTTTTAACGGACCCATTCCAGGGCAGGGCCAGAGAGGTGATTTTTGAACTCGAACAACCTGTTCAAAATTCACTATATTCCCTGTTTGTTCGCTGGATGCCGTATGCCGGAAATATGCGCCTTCTGTATTTTCATTGGCTGGGATAGGCTGTTCCACGGAAAAGTTAAAATTACCAATATATCCAGCCTTTTCTAGTGCCGCAATCAGGTCCTTTTTGGGAGTTTTTTTCCCGTTATACTCTACTTCTAATGCCCGGAACCCACTGCTGGCATAAACATCACTCACGCCCTCAAATTCAAGCAAGATCCGCCTGACTTCTTTTACGTGATGGTCTCCATACATTAATGGAAGTTCAAGAGATAAGTTTGCCATTATTTTCTCCTTTCGCAATAATCACAGTTAAAAAATAAAGAGGAGCATCCAAGTCGCTTCATTACACCTTGGGAGCTGCTCCTCTGCGAAATACCGTATACAAAAATCTTCTGCTATCCGGTTTACCTATAATATACAGCTGATACCGATAAATAAGAGTGCGTTTGATTACAGCCTGGGCGCTGCTGAAGCAATACATTGGATTGTTATTTATCATGATATGCTGGATAACTTCAGTGGAGCTAAAGTTAGCTATAACTTTCACAGCAAGTATACCAGTATTCAAACCATTTTCACCGCCCACCCCGTTGATTCGATTGACAAAACTCACCCATTTTAGGTGACATTCATTTACTATCCCCGCCGCAGGCGAAAAAATCACCTTCAAAGCTGTGTAAATTTATAAATCTGGCAAGAACAGCCTATATTTTGGAATCTAAATAGTACAATAACCATCAACCCGGCACTCCTTGTTTGGGGTGCTGTTGAATGAGGAGCAGGCTGATGACAAGAAAATCAAAACCAACTGATTATCTTCCCTTTATACTGGGAGGGATAGGTTTGATTATTATGAGCGCCGTAACCCCGATCTTACAATCCAAGGGAGAAGATCCCACAACAGCAGTTGATTTGTTCACATTTCCTCCAGTTGAATTAGATCAACCCGCCCCTGAACTTACCCTTTTCGATCTTCAGGGAAACTCGGTTTCCCTTTCCGATTTTCACGGGGAGGTGCTATTGGTAAATAATTGGGCAACTTGGTGTCCTCCTTGTCGCCAGGAAATGCCGGATTTCCAGGCCTATTTTGACGAACACCGGGACGAAGGTTTTCATATTGTTGCAATTGAGGCCGGTCAACCCACAGAAGAAGTCCAGAATTTTGTTGATGATTTTGGGCTGAGTTTTATCATCTTGCTTGATCCGGAAAATGAATCCCTGACAACTTTCCAAAACTCATCGCTTCCAAATACCTGGATAATTGATAAAAGGGGCCATTTGCGTCTTGCCTGGTTGGGAGCAATAAACTTTGATACACTCGAAAAATATGTCACCCCGTTATTAAAGGAGTAATCGATGAACGCTGAAGTCCAGTGGAAAGGAAGATTGACATTTACTGGAAGCGCAGATTCAGGTTTTGAAATCCCCCTGGGATCGTATCCAGAAGTCGGTGGAGATGATGATGGATTTCGACCGATGGAGTTAATGGCTCTCAGCCTGGCCGGCTGTACTGCCATGGATGTGATTTCCATTTTGGGTAAAAAGCGCCAGGAAATCTCAGATTTCCACGTCAAAGTATTTACTGAACGGACCGATGAACATCCCAAGGTGTTCACAAACGCTATAATTGAATACCATGCCGCAGGAAAAAATATATCAGAGAAAGCAGTCACCCGAGCGATGGAATTATCGGCAGATTCATATTGCCCTGCTCAGGCGATGCTGGGAAAGGTAATACCACTTGAATTAAAGTATTTTATCTATGAAGGAGAAAACCTGGAAAGCGCTGAATTGGTCCTTGAAGGCAAGCTCGGGTAATAGCAGAAAATAAAATCTTAGTGGAATAAAAAACTCTGTCGATTAATAAAAGGGTCCGTAATCCTAACTGGATTACAGCCCCCGTGTTTAACCTAATCTTCGGGTACCAAAGGAACAAGATCAACTTCCATCGTCAGGGTCCAAGAATGGTATCCTTCACCACCCTGGAATTCCCGCATCGTGGTGTACCCGGTAGAATCATCTGTGATTAAAAATTCTTCTCCCAGCCCGGAAGCCCCAGAGTGAGTGAATGCAGAGCCGGGAGCCGAATAGGGCACGACAGTATCATCACAAGTCATAGTCCCTTCAGTTTTGCTCCAATCTTCCGTGATATTGAGATAAACCACCCCTGCTTCACAATAACCTTCTGCTGAAACTCTTACCGTTCCTGCCGCGTCAACGGAGCAAGAATCTCCCAGAACCCCCATATACTCAAATATTAACGTTTGGGGAGAGGCGGTTGTGAGCAAAGTGTCATGTTGTCCTGAATCTATTTCACTTAATAAAGCTATCCCTCCCTGTTTTAAGATGTGAGTCAGACTGATCCCTTCATGATTGACCGTCAGGGTATGATCAAAAGAGAGTACATAATTATTGGCATGATAACAGGTTAATACCTCGCCAGTTTCTCCCGTGTCACCCGCATCTCCCGTGTCACTCGCATCTCCCGTGTCACTTGCATCGGGCGGGGGATTAACCAGACTAAGCGCAGAGCAGGATGTGCTCAAAACTAAAAGCACAACAAAGGTTAGGATACGATAGAAAAGCTTAAGTTTCATGTTTCCTCCACACTTGTTTGGGGTCTGATAGAAGGATATTTGCCGCCTTTTTCTACCTGCAGATTAATTCTTCCATTGATTAATTCAAGGCTGCCTGGTCTTGGAAGGTAACGTTTGTTAAATCCAATATGCCAAATACGCTAAATTCCGTAGACTTCTTTTATCTCGTTTATTTGATCCCGGGAAAACGGCTGGGGGGTTCCCAACAGCCGGGATTTATAATATGTCTCTAATCCGGTTTCGGCGTTATAGGCTTTATCATAGGCCTGATCCAAAGAATTGCCAATCGCAACCAGTCCGTGCTGGCGGAGCAGGATCACGCTCAATTCCGGAAGGGAAAGAAAAAGGTCCACGGTAACTTCACCTGCCTTAGCTGTCCCTGGCGCAGCCCAGGGAGCTACCGGGATAGGGGCACCACATACCATTAATTCAATATTCATCAGGGGAATATCTTCCTGCAGCATCGCAAAAACCATCCCGTAGATGGAATGGGTATGGCAGATGCTTTCTACCCGGGGCACATTTCGATAAATCGCGGTATGCATCGGTGTTTCAGAGGAAGGTTTTGGTCCTTCCTCCAGATTACCTTCCAGATCTACGATGGATATATCTTCCGCTTTCATGTACCGGTATTTGATCCCGCTCGGTGTAATCGCCACTAATCCGTTTGCTGTCCGGGTGCTGATATTCCCTGCAGACATCCTGATTAAATCAACCTTGTAGGCTTGTTGGACAGTGTTTAATAGTTGTTTCCGCTCCTCTTGATAGGGCATCTCAAATAACTCCTTCCTGACAGGTCCGGATCACCTGTTCTGACAAATTGAATATCATCCGGTCTTGTTACACAAAACGTTTACTGATCGACCTGACTTCAACCATTATTTTTTCCTCATCGATTACAGTCAGTTGACCGTTCTCAAGTTGAAGTTTTCCATTGATAAAAACTGTCTCCACATCGGATTTTCCCGAGGAATAAATCAAGTTAGCAGCTGGATCATGGACTGGAGTAAGATGCGGTTTATCAAAGTTCATTATTACAAGATCAGCTTTTTTGCCTTTTTCAAGGGAGCCCAAAACTTCCTCCAACTGGTAAGCTTTTGCTCCGTTAATGGTTCCCATCTCCAACACCTCTGTTGTGGTCAACAGTTCAGGATTGTGATTGCTTCCCTTCTGCAGTAAAGCCGCGGTTTTTAATTCACCAAGAATATCTAAATCATTATTCGAAGCCGCGCCATCTGTGCCAATACACACATTGATTCCTTTTTCCATCATCGCTGCAATCGGGGCAATCCCGGACCCTATTTTCAGATTACTTTCAGGACAGTGGACTACATGAGTGCCGGTCTCAGCCAATAATTCAATTTCCTCATTATCCAGTATCACACAGTGAGCCAGAAGGGTATGCGGATCAAGTAAATCATAGGAAGCCAATAAATGGATGGGGGTTTGTAGATATTTCTCCAAAACGGTCTCAACCTCGGCTTGATTTTCGGACGCATGTGTTGTAAAGGTGATCCCATACTCCTCTTTAAATTCCCTGACGGTGTGCATCATTTTCGGAGTGGTTGTATAAGTGCTGTGAGCTTGAATGATCGGGTACACAAATTCAAGACTGTCCAGCCAAGCAAGAGTTTTCCTTGCTTTGGCAAACATCTCATCAAACTTCTGATCACCCAGGCCGGTAATCGGTGGGCCTGAAAGCAGCCGGAATCCATACTCCTCTGCCACTTCCATCGTTTGCTCAAAATGCCAGTACATATCGTGAGCACAGGTTATGCCGCATTTGATCATCTCAGCCAAAGCTAATTTTGATCCTGCTCGGACCGCTTTATCATCCAAGATAGAAAACTCATATTTCCAAACTCTTTCCAACCATTGCTGGAGAATTAAATCCTCCACAAAACCCCGAAATAACGTCATTGGTAAATGACTGTGTGCATTGATCAAACCAGGCAGGATAACCTTTCCATCTGCTTGAATCACCTTTCCGGCTTGCAGCCCTTGGGGAATCTCATCTGAAGAATAAACACCGCTGATGCCATCACCGGATATCGTTATTGCCCCATCATGAATCACCCGGCGGCTCGGATTCATGGTAAGGATCGTCCCGCCCCTAATTAAAACATCTACCTTCATGCTTTCTTCCATTCATAACCCTTTAATATTTTAGACCAGCCGAAAATATTACAAGAAAATCTGGGTCGCAAGTAATTTCGCTGGATCATTTAATTAAAACATTGATTGGTAACTAATTGTACTCCTCAGGTTCCATTTATCCTTTCCGATCACAAATGACAAACCGGGACGGGTATAAACATCACCCGTCCCGATCGATAAAACTATACTTTGAAGGACACTTTTAGAGCTCTTCGTCTACAAATTGCTCCTGACCTGAAAGCATGAAGCTGGCAACCAGGATCATCAAAATGAAGGGCAGTACTGCCGCCCAGACAGCGGTTTGACCAGACGCGCCGGCAAAACCGTACAGCTGCTGTCCCGCCGTTCCGGTGGCAACCAGGATTCCTACAATCAAGCCTCCCAGTGAGCCGATTATCATAAGAATTGAGCCGAGATTTGTGGCGAATCCTTTGCTGACGTCTTCTTTATCCATCACATCGGTCCAGAACAAACCCCAACGTTTTACGCGCGGGTAAAGCAATGCGATCAAAATCGGACCCACAACTACTGCGGCAGCGAAGTTGTTCACGGTAATGGTAATACCGAGGAAAGCAAAAGGAACAATTCCAGCCAGGTCCAGGTACCAAGAAATAATGATAGCGCAGGCGGCTGAAGATGTTAAAGCCACAATTTCGAAGGCAGTGATTTTTTTCCAATCACCCATGTTCAGGGACATATCCTCTTTCTTCACCAACCCAAAGACTGAACCCCACATCTTGTAAGGCACAAACCCCAGGAAGAAATTGCCGAAGAATCCAAAAATGGAGCCGATTCCCAAAGAACCGCCAAACATATCTCCGATTAAGTTGCCGATTGCAGATCCCCAGGCACCTGCAGGACCAAACAGCAGGCCAAACACAGGGGGGAAAACATTCGCCGGGCGGACTTCAGTAATCCCGGGAACAATGACGATGCCGCCTTTAAAAACAATCAGGAAGGCAGCATAAATTGCCGCTGATAGGGCAACCAGAATGACCATTCTGGTGTTTTTCCACATAGTTATGACTTCTTTCATCATTCTCTCCTTATCTATACAAGTGTATCTTTGAAGGAACAATAATAATGTTATAAACCGGTTCCTACTTTCCTGCATTACTTGATCAATAAGCCCTCCTTTTCGCCCTTAGAGAATTATGAGAACTGATAATAAGTCGGTATCAGGCGATTGTGATATCTATCTGATAGAACACTCATCATCCGTAGTGGTTTCGAAAGTCTCCATAAGTAATTCCATAAGATTCTTTTGCGTCTTATTTAACCCTTCCGCATCTGATATGAACTCTATTGTATCCATAAAACCCGCTGCCCAGTTGATTGAAAAAGAGACAGATGCATAACAGATATCTAATTCTTTCGCCAAAACGGCTTCAGGTAAACCGGTCATCCCGACTACATCTCCGCCGAGCTTCTCGTACATGCGGATTTCTGCCGGGGATTCCAGCCGGGGGCCATTGGTACATACATAAACTCCCTGGGGATGGATGCGGATATCATAAGTTGGTGCCAGGGCCAGGATTTTTTCTCTTAAATATGAACAGTAAGGCTTACTCATATCCACATGCTTAACACCACTATCACCACCGTCAAAAAATGACAATTCCCGACCGGAGGTGAAATCCAAATAATCGCTCAATACTACCAAGTCAAGGGGAGCAACTTCCTTATTAATCGATCCTACAGCATTAACAGCAATTACCCGTTTTACACCCAGAATTTCCAGGGCTTTAAGATTGGCTCTGTAATTAATTTTATGCGGCGGAGTATCGTGCTTTAATCCATGGCGGGGCAAGAATATTAATTCAGTTCCAGCACCCTGCACTTCATAAACCAATGTCCTCCCATAAGGGGTGTCGATTATTTTTTCTGTTAAAATCATATTCGGGACTTCATACATTAATGTCCCGGCGATAATGGCTGCTGGCATGTTGTTTACTCCTTACCCCGTTCTTTTTTAAAATGAGGACGCAAATCATACGGGCTTAAGATTCCATGCCTGGTAATCACACCTGCTACCAGGTGGGGAGGGGTGATATCAAATGCCGGGTAATAGGCTTCAATTTCATCAATCGTTGTTGGAGTTCCCCGGCAAGAGCGGATTTCTGCCGGATCCCGGTATTCAATTACTACTGACTCACGATCTGGGCTTTCAAAATCCGGTCCCCACATAAACACAAAATATGGAATGTGATGGTGATGAGCAGCAATTGCGTTCTGGAAAGTGCCGATTTTATTTACCACATGTCCATCCATGGTAATCAGGTCAGCAGCCGTAAAATATTTCTGAATCTTTCCCTGAGACATCACAAATGCCGGCATATTATCGGTAATGATCTGCACCGGGATTTCCAGTTCATGCAAACTGGGTGCAGTCAACCGGGCTCCTTGTAAGTAAGGCCTGGTTTCAGGTGTGTAAACATGGATATTTTTTCCATCTTTCTTTGCCAATGACATAGCGAGAATAAACGCTGTCTCGGCAAAACACATGGTTAAGATGCCATCCCCATCTTCAATCAAATCGGCTCCCAGTCGGGAACGAATGGCATAACTCTCATAAGCTTTATCACGAAGTTTCTTTATCCAGGCCAACAATGCTTTTTCAATGGATCGTCCTTCTTTCTGGGCGTTTTTCACAACCGATAAAGTGTCTCCCAGTCGACGAGCCATGGCGGTGTTGGTGGGTCGGGTTTTAACCAACCGTTCTTTTGCTTTCGATAGAAAATCCAAGGCTTCCTGCTGGGGTTTGGATTCCACTTTTTTTGCAGCCATGACCATTGCAAAGACAGCCGCTATCCATGGACCACCGCCTTGGGTAACCATGTTTTCAATTGCTTGGGCTACACTTTCCACGTCCTCACACCGGACAAATTCTTTAGAAAATGGGTACTTGCGCCGGTCACCAATAAGGACAGCTCCATCTTCATAACGGGCGACATTGTCCCGTTTTAAAATAAACGGTAGCATTTGATCCAATTCCAGTAAATCTATCAATTTAGCTCCTTTGAAACCTGTCATTCCTGGCGTCTAAAATTTTGTTAAACCAGCAATATCACCAAATCCTGCAAATTCCAGGTAGAGAGATAAACCCACGATTAGAAAACAAAAAGCCAGGACCAGGAAGTCGGCGCGATCCATGGTCATTTCCAGATAATAAGTTCGGTCCTCCCGGGCACCGAACCCTTTTGACTCCAGTGCCATGCCGAAAATATTAGTGTCCCGGATAGTGGAAATAAACACCGGGATCAAGATGGGTATAAATTTTCTCAAGCGCTCCAGAATGCCTCCCCCTTCCAAATCCAAACCCCGGCTGCGTTGAGCCTGTGAAATAGTATAGATGCTAGTGGAAATGGTCGGGACCATGCGTAATGAGGTAGAAATCGCGAATCCAACCCGATATGGCAGGCCCAGTTTTATCATTGCCAGGACAAGTTCCTCATTTCGGGTGGTGCTGAGCAAGTTCAACCCGCTGATGATCATCAAAAGTATGAGCATCGTCCGGGCGGTGCTGTACAACAAGGACTCAAGATCAACAAACCAGAACAGGTGTGTTTCACCGCTGGCAAAGAGATTCCACATGATAATACTTGTAAAGGTCAGAAGAAACAGAAGAAAACGCATGCGCCAGATATTCATCCAGGCCCGGGCTAAAAAGTTCTGCAGAAGAATCAATAACGCGATCGGAAGAATAAACAGCGGATCCTCAAACAGCACCAGTGCCAAGAAAGAAGCCAGAAAGAGGATTATCTTTGTACGGCCGTCAAAACGGTGGATAACGGTATCAATATCCAGGTAGAAATCAATATTCATAGTTTATTTCCCCTCCATACAGGAGATCATTTCAGAGTCCGACAGGAATGTTTTTCCAAGAAGATTGCTGAACTGGACAAAATGGGGCGGCCTGAGGAATGAATCTTTGAGGATCTTTTCCTCTGCAAATATTTCTCTGGTTAATCCCTTCAGGAGAATTTTTCCATCCTTGACTACATAAACCCGGTCGGCATAGGCAGCAACCACCCACATGTGATGAGTAATAAAGATAATAGTGCTTCCTTGTTTATTTAATTCCACCACCATATCCATCATACCCCGCTGTCCGTCGTAATCCAGCCCGGTTGTTGGCTCATCAAGGATCAGGATGTCAGGCCGGATGGATAGGACAGAGGCAACTGCCACGCGCTGCCGGCCGCTTTTAGTTAAACTGAAGGGGTCTGCTTCTTCAAATCCTTCTAGTCCAACTGCCTTGAGGGATTCCTTTACGCGTAGTTCAATCTCGTCATCAGTAACATTTCTCAATCTCGGTCCATAAACAACCTCCTCATAAACCTTTTCCGAAAAGATCTGATGATCCGGATTTTGGAACACATATCCTACTTTTTTCCCAATTTCAAAGACTCCTTGCTCGGCCGTAGTTTTCCCATAGACTTTAACCTCTCCTTCTGTCGGCATTAACAATGCATTGAGGTGTTTCGCTAAGGTCGTTTTCCCGCTTCCATTCTGCCCAACAATGGCGACAATTTCCCCTTTGTAAATGTCCAGGTCTATACCTGACAAAGCTTCCACTCCGTTGGGATAGGTATACTTCAGATCGCGGACCTGAATGATTGGCTCTTGTTTTTTCTGGGACAGATTCTGCTGTTCTTTTTCGACCAGATCGCGGTAGAGAGAATTAGAGATTTTCCAGTTTTCTTTTTCAAAAATCTGTTTTCCTTCTTCAGGGGTAAGGGGAAGCGTCAAGCTGCCCATCTGC
>CAYUXO010000049.1:0-19102 GCA_964448865.1 uncultured Anaerolineales bacterium | reverse complement strand
CACAAAGGAATTCGTCATCTGGAAAATATACGGTATTATGAAAAATAAGTTGCATAGCCATCTAACCATCAAGAATCTAAAAGCCCTTCATCATGAACTGAAGGGCTTTTAGATTCTTGATGGGGAACCTATATCTATCCCATATTTATGTACTTATCCCAGTAGCGTTTCATTCCGTCAGCTGACATTCCAGATGGATTAGCCTTTTCAAAAGCATCCAGAGTTTTCTCCTGGACCCCCAGGATAAGGGACTTATCCTTAACCCAGGCGACAAACTCATTTCTCAGTTCCTCAATGCTGAGATTTCTTGGCATTACTTTTGCCATCCAACTCTCAGCAGCATCTAACTCTGACAGCACCGCATCCAGATGCCATTCTACATCATCAAACATTCCAAAATGGGTTGGGGCGATATGGGAGATTTTTTCTTTCTTGAGTCGCTCAATTGATGTTCTCCACCTGGGAGGATGAAATTCAGGGGGAGGCATGGGGAGGCGAAGGTGCTTTTTCCCAGGTGGGTTGATCCGAACCCCACCAACATCCCCGCTGAAGCAGACGTCATCCAGGAGATATGCCAGATGGTGATTGGCATGTCCGGGAGTATCCAGGGATCGAAACACCAATGATCCGATTTGTATTTCTGTCCCGTCCGTCAATGAGGCTAACTGTTTTTCGGGAACAGGCAGAATTTCACCCCAAAGTGAGTCCATTCTATCCTGATAAAGACGTGCAGCACTGGCAATTAGTTTTGACGGATCCAACAAGTGGGGATAACCCCGTTCATGCACAAAAATCCTTGCGCCCTTATTGGCCAGCCAACCGGCTGCTCCAGCATGATCCAGGTGGATGTGGGTTAGTAGGACATGGCTGATCTCTTCCAGCTTATATCCAAGGGTTGTGATAGTTTGTGTGAGCCGCTCTTGGGTTGATCCCGGACCGCTTTCTATCAGGATCAAACCCTCTTTATATGGGATCAGGTAGCTGGCAATCGCATGGGGGCAATTCAGGAAATTAAGGTCAATAGTGTGGATCTCTGTATTTGTTGTCATATTATTACGGTTTGTGAACAAAAAAATTGTGATATTGAATCGATATTAATGCTTGAAATATGACCTGGTAATCAGTTAGTTTAGCCGATTAAATTAGATTCTATCAGTTCTAACCTTAACAAAAACTAACCCGTTAAAAGTTTAAGGTTGACTCACTATAAGTTGGGTTGCTAGAACAGTTTGTGTATGCTAGAATACGACCACTCAACCGGATATATAAGGGAATAACTGTTCACTACCCATACATATGGGGGTAATTTGCGAATTTGAAAAATATAGCTGATTGAGTTTTTATTCTTAATTTTCAATTCTGGAGTATTCAATGGGAAAAGGTGTCGCCCCTCATAAGCGTGTGGAAGAAAACAAATTCATCCCTGCTGTACCTGCGGGAATGCCAGAAGTAGAATTTTCTGAAAATGCGTTTGAGGTCTTTCGCCGCCGTTACATGCGGAAGGGGGAAGATGGTGAACCTATTGAAAGTAAAGAGGACACCTTCTGGAGAGTAGCCTACACCATTGCCCGGGAAGAAGAAAAATGGGGCGGAGATGTAGAGAATACAGCCGCTGAATTTTACCATTTATTGGCAAATAAAAGATTTTTACCCAACTCACCAACTTTTACCGGAGCTGGAACACCTCTTGGACAGCTGGCAGCCTGTTTTGTGATCCCAATCAGTGATGATATGGGAAAGTGGAGCGATGGGATCTTTCAATCTCTTCGGGATGCTGCATTAATCCAGCAAACGGGCGGTGGCAATGGTTTTTCATTTTCCAGGCTGCGACCGACTCACTCTTTAATAAAAGCTTCTTCAGGGCATGCAACGGGACCGGTAGGATTCTTAAAGGTGTATGATAAGGCCTTTGGCGAGATTGCCCAGGGAGGAACCCGGCGAGGGGCAAATATGGCTGTCCTGCGGGTGGATCATCCGGATATTGAGTGGTTCATCACCTGTAAGGATGATGAAACTGCCATAACAAATTTTAATATTTCGGTGGGGATCACAGATGCTTTTATGGAAGCTGTTGTTAATGATGACCTGTGGGACCTACGGTTTCCAGATGTAAAATACCCGGAATATCGATCCTTCAATGGCACCCTTGAACAGGCTGAAGCGGCCGGTATTCCCATTCTGGTCCATGAAACTATCCGGGCCAGAGATCTATTTAACAAGATCGTTTATCAGGCTCATCATAATGGAGAGCCTGGATTGTTGTTCCTTGACAAGGCCAACCGTGATAATCCTATTCCGCATTTGTATGATCTAGAAGCGACAAACCCCTGTGGAGAACAATTCCTGGGTCCTTATGAAAATTGCTGCTTAGGCTCAATAAATTTAAGTCTACATTATCTTGAGGATGGAAACCCGGATTGGAAATCATTGCGTAAGAGCATAGATACAGCCACACATTTCTTGGACAATGTTGTTGATGCCAACGCCTACGTACCATCTGTTCCCCAGTTGGAACAGGCAGCCCTCCAGGCCAGGCGAATTGGATTGGGCATTATGGGTTTAGCTGATTTGATGTACCATGCCGGTGTTCGGTATGGTTCAGAACAGGGTCAGGAATTTGCAGCCCAGATCATGGAATTCGTACGTTATCATGTCATGCTGGCCAGTATAAAACTTGCTGAAGAGAGAGGCCCGTTCCCGGCAATAGAAGACAGCATTTATGATCCAGATAAAATTAAATGGCAGGCACCTCAATCGATCTTAGATACCAAAACTGACTGGGCCCGGCCAAATCTTGATTGGGATAAGGTGCTAAAGGGTATTAAGAAACACGGTATCCGCAACGCTGCCCAGACAACTATTGCCCCTACCGGGACAATTGCTACAGTATCTAGCTGTGAGGGTTATGGATGTGAACCAGTTTTTGCGTTGGCTTATACACGACACGTCGTGGAAAGTAGTGGTGACCTTGCTTTGACTTATACCAGCCCGTTATTCATGGAGGCGCTGGAAAAATCCGGAATATCAGAAAACAAAAAAGAGCAAATCATCAAATCTGTTCTGGAATCAGGAACTTGTCAGGGAATCAAAGATATTCCTGCTAATGTCAGAGACACATTTGTTGTTTCTGGAGATATCAAGGCAGAGGAGCATATTCTGATTCAAGCAGCTCTGCAAACATTTGTCGACAACAGCATTTCAAAAACCATTAATTTTTCTTCCAATGCAGCTCCCGAGGATGTTGCCCAGGCTTATATACTTTCCTGGGAATCAGGTTGCAAGGGCATTACAGTCTATGTGACAGGCTCACGCGATAAAGTTGTCCTGGAGACAGGCAAATCAGACATCTCTGCTGTTCAACCTGAAGTTCAAACTCAATTATCAAAATGGCAGGCTACCAAAAAACCCAGACCTCGTCATCTGGAAGGATATACCTACAGCATCCAAACTCCCCTGGGTAAGACTTATGTGACCATTAATGAAAACGGGGATAGACAACCTTTTGAGGTATTCATCAACACCGCCAAGGCTGGATCGGATACTGCTGCTGTATCGGAAGCTATTGGACGATCTCTGTCTTATATTCTGCGAATGTCTTCTCCAATTCCACCCCGCCAGCGTTTGGAAGAGGTTTTCCAGCAGTATTCCGGTATAGGTGGTAGGAGACCAACTGGATTTGGACCCAATCGGGTCAGGTCTCTGCCGGATGGGATTGCCCAGGCCCTTCAGGAGTATCTTGAAAATACGGGATGGAAATTCCAGGAACTCACCCCTGAAGAATTGGAAAGTTTTCAGGAGATCAACCAGGCAGAAAACTGGTTGGAAGTGGGTGATCTATGCCCGGAATGCGGTCAGGCTGCCCTGGTAAATGAAGAGGGCTGTCGAAAATGTTATTCCTGCAGCTACAGTGAATGCTGAGCTGATATTCACCTGATGGAAAATGGTTTTATCAAATCTTATCTGCCTGGTTTTTGTAACCGGGGAGGTTCTTTATGTCTACACCAACTATTGATCTGATGCACCAGCATGGATCGGTTAGAAGTTATCAACCAGACCCGGTTTCAAGGGATATGGTTAAAGAGATCGTTACAGCAGGACAAAGAGCATCGACTTCATCGAATCTACAAACATACAGTGTGATCGTCACTACAGACAAGGATAAGAAGAAAAAAATCCAGGCAATTTGCAATGGCCAAAAACACATCAGTGAAGCGCCCGTTTTTTTATTGTGGTGTGCTGATTTCAGCCGGTTAAAAAGGGTGTGCCAACACCAAGGCTATACGATTGAAGCCGGTTATGTAGAGAACTTCATGGTGGGGACTGTCGATGCGGCCATTGCCAGCCAGAATTCTGCCCTGGCTGCGGAATCACTGGGATTGGGATTTTGTTATATTGGTGCCCTTCGTAATGATCCTCGTTCAGTGAGGGAGATATTTGACCTGCCAGAGCTAGTTTACCCGGTAGTCGGGATGACGATTGGTTGGCCGGTGGATCTACCTCTAATCCGCCCCAGGCTTCCCCTAGAGGCTGTCCTGCACTGGGAAAGCTACCGTCAAGATGATCTGATCCAACTGAAAAAATATGATCAGCAAATGATCGAGACCGGGATTTATGAAGGTCGGAAAATTGAATCTGAGGACCAAGATCCTGATCTATATGGCTGGATGGAGCATACAGCCAGACGATCAAGTAAACCATCGCGTCCACATCTCAGAGAGACAATCCTCGAATCTGGATTTAAATTAAAATGACCTGGATGATTTCCAGAAAGTTATTAGGAGCCCTTTATGCCTGATGAGATGAACCGGCCAACCTGGAACGAATATTTTCTGAATATTGCCCGTGAAGTGGCCCAGCGCAGTACATGTGAGCGAGCCAAGGTGGGTGCGGTGATTGTTAAGGACAAACGGATCCTGACTACCGGGTACAATGGCAGCCCCCGGGGACTTGCCCATTGCACTGAAGTTGGCTGCCTGATGGATAATGGACATTGCGTGCGCACTCTTCACGCCGAACAAAACGCGATCATCCAGGCTGCTTTACATGGAGTGATTACGGAAGGGGCGATAATCTATGTTACTCACCAGCCTTGTTTTAACTGTGCCAAAACTATTATAAACGCGGGAATTTCAGAGATAGTTTATGATCGTGAGTACCATGATGAACGTTCTCTAGAATTCCTTGAATTAGCAGGAGTTAAGTTAATCGGGATCAACAGGTCTGAATAGCGATATCCACTGAATCTAAGATTCTTTATCTACTCAACGAATTTCGATCCTATCTCAATTACAGCATAATCTGGAGCAAACTGTTCATATTTACTCTCATGCAGAAGAGAGAAGATATTATAAACAGCTTAAATCCGGTTCTATTATTTTGGTGAAAAACCTTCTATAATGAAAATAATATCCCTTATCAAGCAGAGGTGATGGCTTATGGTAGATCTGGAAAAGAAAACCATAATTCTTGCCAATGATCTGGTCTTTGAGCTTAATAAATCCCTGGGGTTTCGGAAGGATGGTATTTTTCAGCCGATCCTGAAATCCATGGTCTGGAAGCCAATGCTGCGCTTTTCAGAGCTGGCAACCCATTTTGATTACCGGGTCGTCCAGGAGGGTTTTCAGAAAGCATCCGCCTGGTTTATCTCTCATTTTGTTGACAGGGTAAGGGTACTTGGAGTTGAGAATTTGCCAGCGGAAGGCCCCCTTGTTGTCGCTGCCAATCATCCTGGCGCCTATGATTCCCTGGTTATAACATCCTGCATTCCCAGGGATGATGTAAAGATCATCTCTTCGGATATTCCCTTTGTTAAGAAGCTGCCTGATACCAGCAAACACATGATTTTTAAAGCTCAAGATCCCCATACCAGTATGGGGGTGGCTCGAAAAGCCCTTCGCCATTTAACGGATGGTGGTGCGCTGCTTGTATTCGCCCGGGGAACCCTGGAACCGGATCCGGCTTTTTTGCCTGGGTCAGTAGAAGAATTGACCCGCTGGACCTCAAGCCTGGGATTGTTCTTGAAGAATGTCCCTCAGACAAAATTAGCGATCGCACTGGTCAGCGGGGTATTATCATCAAAATATATCAACCATCCTTCGACTATATTCCGAAAAGGCCGGGTTAATAAACAACGCTTATCTGAATTTTTTCAGATCATGTACCAATTAATGGCACCTGGGAAATTGATGGCCTCGCCCAATCTGTCTTTTGCTCCGACTTTAACCCTTAATGATCTTGGCGAGGGCAGGGATATCCATAAAATCACTGAAGGGATAATTCGTAAAGCACAGGAGCAGTTAGAATTTCATTGCAAAAACCTGCTGAAAGTTGATCTCCCCGAACTTGTTTGATCCTGTTCGAATGTGAAAACAAAACCCCCTGGATCCCAGGGGGTTTTGTTATTGGATAGGAATAATAGAATTCTTTCCGAGATTGTCCTTAACATAAATTATCAGGATATCGCAAATATTATTGAATGCGTTTACACCTACTCCTCGAGATTGCCGAGTTGTTCTGCTAGTGTTTTGGCAGTATCAATAAATCCGGAAAGTTTTTCTTTTTCATTATTAACCACATTTTCAGGTGCTTTTTTAGCAAATGGGCTGGCTAATAATTTTTTCAGACGCTGAATTTGTTCCTTAACGTCAGTTATTTCTTGGGAGATGCGGGCTTTTTCTTCGTTGAGATCGACCAAACCGCTGAGAGGTAAGTAAATCTCTACTGGTCCGGCTACCAGTGCGATCTGACCCTTGGGTTTTTCTTTTTGTGAGGTATTGACAGTGACCCGGTCAGGATCCAGCTGGGCCAAAGCTGCCAGGCTGAGTAATTCTTTTTCGAGCAAAGCGGCATACTCACTGGTTACCAGGTTGGCAGGAATTAACTTGCCAGGTTTGATATTCTTCTCTGCCCTTAAGTTGCGGATAGTCTTGGTGATATCCTGAAGAAGCTGGAACTCTTTCAACCGGGAATCTTCCCAACCTTCCGGATCCCAGGATTCCGGCCAGGAGGCAATTATCAATGCTTCACCCCAATCCTTGATATTTTCCCGGTAAGGGGATTTCAGAACAGCTTCTCTGAGGTGTTGCCAGAGCTCTTCGGTAAAATAAGGGGTAAAAGGGTGTAAAAGACGCAAGCATTGATCAAGCACCTTGATCAGAGTTTCTATTGTGTAGTAAGCCCGGTCTCCTCCTTCTGAAATTTGCCCCTTGGCGATTTCCAGGTACCAATCTGCGAACTCACCCCAGAAGAAATCATAAATGTAACGGCCAGCTTCTCCATACTGGTGGTTATCAAAGAGCCGGTTCACATTGCGGATTAGATCTTGCATTCTGGCCCAGATCCAGGAATCTGCCAGAGTCCAATCAGGGTCTGCAACTGGTTTCTCGGGGGCGTTTTCAAGGTTCCCAAGCACAAAGCGTCCGGCATTCCAAACTTTGTTAGCAAAATTTCTGTTGGCTTCCACCTTCTGTAAACTGAGATTGGTGTTGAGGCCGGGGGTTGAGCCAACCAACATAGTGAACCGCACCGCATCAGTACCCATGTCGTTCATGACATCAATGGGGTCAATCACATTGCCCTTGGATTTGCTCATTTTTTGACCATTTTCATCCATCACCAATCCATGTAAATAGACTGTTGAGAAGGGAGCTTTTCCTGTCAGCTCCAGGCTCAACATGATCATTTTGGCTACCCAGAAAAATAAAATATCGTGTCCTGTTTCCATCATGGTCGTGGGGAAAAAATAATCAAGGTCTGGTGTTTGATCTGGCCACCCCAGAGTGGAAAAAGGCCACAATCCTGAGGAGAACCAGGTATCCAGTACATCCGGATCCTGGTGGATATTATTACTTCCGCAAGCCTGGCAGGAAGTCGGATCCTGCCTGGTTACTGTCAATTCATCGCAGTCATCACAATACCAGACTGGAATCCGGTGGCCCCACCATAACTGGCGGCTGATGCACCAGTCGTGGATGTTTTCCATCCAGTTGTAATATACTTTCTTGAAGCGTTCAGGTATGATTTCAATCTCACCCGACTTTACAACTTGGAGAGCTTTTTGGGCCAGGGTATCGACTTTTACGAACCACTGGGTAGAGATCATCGGTTCGATAATCTCTCCTCCACGTTGAGCCCGGGGGACCTGGTGGAGGTAGGGCTCTTCTTTGATCACCAGCCCTGCTTTTTCCATATCCTGCCAGAGGTTTTTCCGGGCTTCAAAACGATCCTGACCCTGGTAGGGACCGCCAACCTCAGTCACCCGGGCTTTTTTATCAAGCATGGAAAGCGGTTCAAGGTTGTGCCTTAAACCTATCTCATAGTCATTGGGATCATGTCCGGGTGTTATTTTCAGAGCCCCGGTTCCAAATTCTGGGCTGACATATTCATCTGCGATGACTGGAATTTCCCTGCCCAGAATAGGTACCAGAGCCATCTTACCGATGAATTCCTGATAACGTTCATCATCCGGATGTACCGCTACTGCTGTATCTGCCAGGATGGTTTCCGGCCGGGTGGTCGCTACGGGAATGAACTGCTCAAGATCATCTGCCATCTGATACTTGAAATAGTACAACTTGCCCTGTTCCTCAGTGTGTTCTACTTCCAGGTCTGAAACCGCAGTCTGCAGGGTGGGGGACCAGTTTACCAATCGCGGTCCCCGGTAAATTAACCCTTTGTCATAAAGATGAACAAAGGCTTCTCTGACAGCCCGGGATAATCCTTCATCGAGCGTAAATCGCTCCCGGTCCCAATCACAAGACGCGCCCAATCTGCGGATCTGCTCCACAATAACTCCCCCATGTTCTTCTTTCCATTGCCAGGCTTCTTCCAGGAATCTGTTTCTACCGATTTCCTCGCGGTTGGTTCCCTGTTCCTTTAATTTCGTTTCAACCACAAGCTGGGTGGCGATTCCGGCATGGTCTGTTCCCGGAACCCAGAGAGTGGGAACGCCTTTCATGCGCTGATGGCGGATCATCAGATCTTCCAGGCTCACAAACAAGACATGCCCAAGATGCAGAATACCGGTAACGTTGGGTGGAGGAATACAGATTACGTAGGGTTTTTTGGTGGGATCATGTCCCGGGAGATTGGGATCGTTGGTTGGCTTAAAATACCCATTTTTCTCCCAGAATTTATATAATCTGGTTTCGGCGGCTTTGAAATCATATGTTTTTGGGAGCATATTCTTCTCCAATTTTCAATAATAGAACGAACGATTCGATAGTTCGATGTGGGCTAGGGAAATTGCAGTATCCTTTAATAAGAAAAACCCTTCCATCCCATGAGGACGAAAAGGTCAATTTTCTTTCCGCGGTACCACCTCAGTTTGTGCAAGTTTACAGTGCACACACTCGTATCCTGTACAAGATCCAGGATCATGCTGTAACGGGCATCCCCGTGTCGTTCTACTCTTTAAAATTCAAATTTCTTCGACAAACCAACCAAGGGACTTTCCAGGGAATTCGCTGGGGGAGGATTTCAGCCGGTGGCCTCCCGTCTCTATCAGCCTACCGACCCTGTACTTAATCTCGGTTATCGGCAAATGTTCAATTTTCCGCATTATACCCGTACTAAGAATTCAAGTCAACAGGATAGGGAATCCGCTAGCCCTTGAAATGTTTTCAGGAGAGAATTATTGTCCAATCCCCATTATATATAAAGATAGTTAAATTGTTATCTTAAAAAATCTTGACTTTCACCCTTGAAATATGCTATTCTTTGGGTTGTCGGCAGGTGGAAAATGTAGTTAATACCCACATTTATTATTGGAAGGTGGATTTTGAGGATACATCGGGAACGAGTTGCGGATGATGTTTATACATTTCAAAGCGATGTTTATGCCCAGGTGAATGCGGGTGCTGTAATCGGCCACGATTGGGCTGTAGTCATCGATACACTGGCATTTCCAGATGAGACCCTGGCAATTCGAGAATTTATTGAGGAGGAGCTGAAACGCAAGGTTCGTTATGTGATCAATACTCATTACCACGCTGATCACAGTTGGGGTAATTGCTTCTTCCCCGGAGCATACGTGCTCAGCCACGCCCTCTGCAGGGAAAAGTTGACAGAATTTGGCAAAGAATCTCTGCTAGGTGCCAGAGCGATGGATAATGTATTTCAAAAAACCCAGATCGTTCTTCCCCATATAACTCTTGATGAGGGTGTGATCGAACTGACCATTGGTGAGAAGACATTAAGATTCATCGAATTGCCAGGGCATAGCTCTGATGGAATCGGTGTCTATGTCGTCGAAGATGAGGTATTGTTCGCTGGTGATGTTTGGATGCCAATCCCGCATATTGTTGATGGAGACCCAGACATAATGCGGAAATCATTGACGAAGATTGAGTCCATGGTCATTGAAAATGTTGTCCAAGGGCATGGCGAAGTTATTCTGAGGGGTGAAGTCATCAGCAGTATCACTGACAGGATTGAGTACCTGGATAAAATACAACAAATAGTCATTGAAGCGGCTGAGGATGAATTTCCTGGAGAGTATCTGAAAGAAAAGGATATTGAGACCTGTGGAAAAAGCCGTATTTTATTGGGTGGCGCAGCTGAAGAGATCCATCAGCAAAATCTGAGGCATCTATATAAAGTTGCTCACGGGCAGGATCCACAGAGGTTGGATTCTTAAATTGAGATTATTGATTACTAAACCATAAAATACCCGGCAACGCCGGGTATTTTATTATTACTGGTTTTTTCTATCCTGATACTTCTTCTTGGCTCTGAAACCAACCAGACGCTCTGTGCCATTAAAAAGTCGTTTTATATTGGGCCTTAAAGCCCAGATAATGAAAATCTCTGACAGCAACCCTGAAAAAATATACTCCCAGGGCTCATCAAATTTTATGAAACGGAATAGCAATAACAAGCCGCCAATAATGGGTAGACTTAAGGTTGCAAGGGAAGCGTATCCCACAACCATCACTATAAAGTATCCTGCCGGTACAAGGATGAATATGCTGGGCCACCACAAACCTACTATAGCACCAACTGCAGGAGTTCCGCCTGCGCCACCGCCAATTTTAATTTTCCCATCCGGTTCTTTACGTATCAGGAAAACTGAATAATTGTGGCCCATTACTGCGAGAAATCCCGCAAAAACATGCAGCCAGAAAACCTCGGGTGATAAATACCTGGCTATCCATACTGCCCCGGCACTTTTCATAATATCCAGCAGTGATGTTGTGAAACCCAATAAAAAACCAGCAGCACGCATGGTATTGGTGCCGCCGGTTCTTCCGCTTTCTACTTCACGGACATCTTTTCCGGTAAATGCCTTCACTAATAGATAACCGAATGGTATTGATCCAATGATGTAGCTTATAACAAATGTGCCAAGAATTATTAAAGCCATGGGATTTTTATTCTCCAGTAATTTTAATATATTGGTCCACACAAATTTATTAACACAGATTCTTTACATAAGAAACGATTCAGATAAAGATTGCGCTGATCCAGGAGAGTAAGATAATCACCAGGGGCCAGATTAACTCTTTTCTTCCAATCTTTGATCCTGCGGGTGGAAGACGATCGCTGATTTCAATTAATGCATATAATGGTCCTGTTAATGCAATTCCAAAACCAATTGAGCCCACTGGCCAATAATGCAATCCGGCAGCAATTTCTCCTATCAGCAGAAAGGAAGCAGAACCCTGTACAAAAGCCCAGTAGCCATTTTGACGTAAATGGATCACGCGTAGGTAAACCAGCAAAGCGGCAAAACTTAATAACGGGATTCGAGCAAACAGTCTTGTCTCTGCGGTGTGAAGGGATATTGCCAGAATTAAGAATAATACGATAGCGATTGCAGTGATGACCATTTCTGCCAGCATGAATAATTGGTTTGTACTGTCCAATACAATATATTCTGAAACCAGTACCAGGGTCAGGACCAATCCGCTGACACCCGCGGCCAACCACCAGATTTGACCCAGCGGCAGCTGGTCAATAGCCTGGAAGAGCACCAGAGAGGTCAAAGAAGGCAACAGCCAATGGACGGCTGTTGACCCGTAAGGTTTAGAAGCTGGATGAGATTCTAGCATCCAGGCGGATCCTGATGCTGTCAGCCCTGCCACCAGCAGGGAAACCAGGGTGGAAAAATTCAGGTGGATGGGAAATAATATTCCCAGGATGGAAAATTCGACTACCTGGGTGGGTATGGACACAAACTGAGCCAGAGAATATGCCAGCAGGATTGTCGCGACCAGAATGCTGAGTTTATTTAGATCTGGAAGCTGGTCTTGGAATCTGTCCATGCAATCATTCTACCGTGAACTAAAGAAAACGGGAATTCTATAGGCTTCTGAACGCTCAGGAACCCTGCCGTGTGCTAAACTAAATAGGGGGGCTGTTTATATTTTTGGCAGATATAAAACCTGAATGGGAACTTATAAACAAGAGTTAGGAAGGTGGGGCGAAAATCTGGCTGCAGATTTTCTCGAAAATAGAAGATATTCAATTCTTGAACGAAATTACCGGACATTATCTGGTGAAATAGATCTGGTGGCACTTCAATATTTAGGTAAAGAATTGGTTCTGGTTTTTGTAGAAGTAAAAACCCGGACAAGCGAAAGCTTTGGATACCCAGAACAGGCAATCACCAGGAAAAAATGGGATCATCTGCTGCGCACAATAAATGATTTTCAGGATAGCCATCCTCAATATGAGTATGACTGGCGGGTTGATGTCATTGCAGTACAGCGATTATCAGTAAATCAATCACCTGATATAAAACATTATGAAAATGTAGTATTTTCCAATGATCCAGATTACTAAACCACTGATCGTAATTGTAGGTCCAACAGCTGTTGGAAAAACGGAATTATCTGTCCGTCTGACAAAAAAGCTGGATGGGGAAATTGTATCCGCTGATTCGAGGTTGTTTTACAAGGGCATGGATATCGGTACGGCAAAACCTACTCAGGTCGAGATGGATGGCGTCCCTCACCATCTGATCAATATTGCCGAACCTGATGATGAGTGGAGTTTGGCCAGATATCTGCCCCGCGCCCAGGATATTATTAATGATATCCTGGCTAGAGGAAACATCCCCTTTCTGGTAGGTGGAACAGGCCAATATGTCCAAGCTGTTGTGGAAGGGTGGGATCTTCCCGGAATCGAGCCAGATCCACTTCTGAGACAAATCCTCTCTGAGTGGGCAGCTGAAATCGGAACAAACGGTATCAGATCCAGATTAGAAATTCTGGATCCTGATGCGGCAGCCAATATTGATGGCCCCAATTTACGGCGTATGGTTCGGGCCTTGGAAGTTATTTTGAGCTCAGGTAAAAAATTTTCCTCTCAAAAGAATAAAAAGGGATCAATGTTCCGGATATTACAGATTGGATTAATCCGTCCCAGGGAGGAACTTTATCAACGAATTGACATAAGGATTGACCGGATGATTGAAGAAGGCCTTATCCAGGAGGTTCAAACTCTTCTTGAGGCAGGCCATTCACGTGAGTTGTCTTCGATGTCCGCCATCGGATACAAACAGATAGCCGCTCATTTATCAGGGGAGATTTCTATTGATGAAGCAATACGCCAGATTCGATCAAAAACCCGTAAATATGTCCGGCAGCAGGCAAACTGGTTCAAACAAAACGATGAGAATATCAAATGGTTTTCAGCCGCAGATGATCCTTTTAAGGAAATTTTGAACGAAATCCAACATTTTCTGTAATATTTTTGTTATACTGAATTCAGCCAAAGAAATATTCTTTCAAAGGAGGAGGAATTCGATGGAGCACCGACCCTGGCATGATTATTATGATGAAGGTATTCCCACTAGTCTTTCTTATCCGTCTGTACCGATCTTCCATTTTCTTGATGAATCAACAAAAAAATATCCTGATAAACCCTGCACTATTTTTAAGGGGGCAGAAATCACATACAGTGAGATGAGCAGGATCACTGACCAGCTGGCTGCATCCCTGGTTGATCTGGGTGTTAAGAAAGGGGATCGAGTTGGGGTTTTGATTCCCAATACACCACAATTTGTAATGGCTTTTTTTGCGATACTAAAAGCCGGTGGAGTGGTAGTAGCCACAAATCCCCAGTACACTGGCAGAGAGATCACTCATCAGGCCAATGACTCTGGGATGGAATTGATGATCTTGATGAGCAATTATTATGAACTGGTAAAAGGTATCCAGGCTGAGACGGGGATAAAGCAGCTCATCGTTACTAACATCAAAGAAACCCTGCCGCCATTGTTAAGCGTTCTCTTTACTTTGGCGAAAGAAAAAAAGGGCGGATTCAAAATTAGTACGCGTGATAATGATCTTTGGCTCCAGGATCTGCTAAAAAAATATGCTGATGCTCCCAGACCTGATGTTGAGGTCAACACAGATGATACGGCTATTTTCCAATACAGTGGAGGTACAACCGGTATTCCCAAGGCTGCTATTGGTTTGCACCGCAACCTGGTTGCCAACAGCATCCAAATGCTGGAATGGATCACTACCGGAGTGGAGGGGGAAGAAGTAGTTATGATGGCTATACCGCTTTATCATGTCTACGGCATGGTGGCAGGAATGCTTTATGGTATGGCAATTGGCGGCACCCTGGTAATGGTACCGGACCCTAGGGATCTCAAAGACCTGCTGGGTAATATGGAGAAGTACAAAACATCCATCTTCCCGGCTGTGCCGGCTCTTTATAACGCTATCAATAATAACGCTGATGTCCGAGCGGGGAAATATGATCTAAGCGCTATTAAGGCCTGCATCTCCGGTTCAGCACCTCTGCTGAAGGAAACCAAAGAAACTTTTGAAAAATTAACTGGAGGTTTCTTATTTGAAGGATATGGTTTATCTGAGACGCCAACTGCAACGCACTGCAACCCTAATTTAGGTGAAAACAAAATCGGCTCAATTGGTTTGCCTTTCCCAGATGTAGATGCCAAGATCATTGATCTTGATGATGGCGTAACTGAACTGGCTCCTGGAGAAATCGGCGAGCTGATCATAAAAGCCCCCCAGGTTTTTAAGGGCTACTATAACATGCCCACAGAAACTCGCAATACACTACGGGATGGCTGGCTGTACACCGGAGATATCGCCCGGATGGATGACCAGGGTTATTTTTACATTGTCGATCGCAAGAAAGAACTTATCAAACCGGGAGGCTTCCAAGTCTGGCCCCGGGAAGTTGAAGAAGTATTACAGGAGCATCCGGCGATCATGGATGTAGGGGTGGCAGGAGTTCCGGATCCAAAACGGGGAGAGACAGTTAAAGCCTGGATTGTGCTCGTGGAAGGCCAAAGTCTGGATCAAGCCCAAATAAAAGAATGGTGCGTAGACAAAATAGCCAAGTATAAAATTCCCACAGAGATTGAGTTCAGGAATGAATTGCCGAAAACCCATGTCGGTAAATTACTGCGCAGAGAGCTGGTCAGGGAACATAAAGAAGGAGCAGGGGGATAACTGATAGGATCAGAATATATATAAAAAAGTCCTGAAAGGATCACCTTTCAGGACTTTTTTCGTGAGATACGATTCAGGTATTTTATTGCCTGTTCAAACTTAATGAATTTTTGTTCTTCATCCCGGAAATTTTTAGTGTGGGAGAATCTGCGGCCATTCATCTTCCTGATCCCTAGCTTTTTATGAAGCAGTTCATGATACATCACATAATCCACCACAAATTCTGGAACATGATGATTGTCCAGTGTCTGGCTTATCATCACTGTGTCAATATCCCATTGATAATGGCCAAATTTCCTAAAGGTAAGACGACTGCTCCAAATCAAATGGGGTCTTGAGAGGTTATCGTGGAAGTATTGCTGGTTTACACGTTTAAAACTCAGATCCAATTGATGGGCTAATCCCTGAGCATAACTACCGGGAGGTACGTGGAGGTACTCCAATCGGGTTCTGGCAGCCTGGTACTCTGGTGTAAAAGTGTAATCCCGAATAATGTGCCGCGAGGGATTGGGCTGTTTTAAAAAGGCGGTCTCTAAAATGGCGGTGAGTATTTTGTCTGGAGCCTGGGTAAAACTTTCTTGAACGGTTATGTTTTTGCCAGAAGAGTTTTCAGTGATCTTATACAGGGATCCCAGATGATAAAAAGCAAAATCAATTTTTTTGTTCGACACCTGGGATTTATAATGGGGAAGGTATAAATTAACTCGCTGCAGGGCATCCAGATGTGCATTAAGATTATCTGGGTTTGAAAGGAAAGTTATCCATTGATAAGCCCTGCGGGTCCTGACTGGTAGGTCAGCGGCAGTTTTTTTTCTATCAATAAGGATTTTATTTACTCCGCTGGCGGTCTCAGAAAGGATTTGAATTAGATCTTCCTGCAGGTGCTGAAAAGCATTGGCTCCTTGACTGGCCAGACCCACAGCCTCAATAGCCATTCGATTTTGAATGCAGGATGTGCGTTTGATCAATTTCTGGATTGTTATTGCGGCCATATATTTTTGAATATCGCCCTATTAGGCAATAATGAGAACCCGAATCAGGAGCAATAGTTGAGGGATCAGAACAAAAATCACCTTGTGAGGCTTTGACAAGCAGGGCATGATGTCATAAAATCGTGTAGTCTGGTAATGAATGCATTTGACCAACTACCAAGTATAAAACAAAAATTGCCCCTGACCAGTGCAGGACAGCTAAAGCAATCATATTTTTAGGAAGGTTTAATCAATGAAAGAATATGCTACTTCAAATATCCGCAACATTGCCCTGGCATCCCACAGTGGATCTGGAAAAACTATGTTGGCTGAATCCCTGCTATTTTTCACTGGTGCGTTAACCCGCCTGGGTGAAATCAACGCCGGAACAACAGTCTCAGATTTCCAGGATGAAGAAAAACGCCGGGGAATATCCATTTCCACCTCAGTTGTCCCTGTGGAGTATCAGGACTGCAAGATCAATTTGCTTGACACACCCGGTTATACAGACTTTGTTGGTGAAGTAATCTCAGCCATGCGGGTCGTGGATGGGGTTTTGATCCCGGTGGATTCTGTAGCAGGCGCAGAGGTGGGAACGGAACTGGCCTGGAAGTATGCTGACGAATTTGAGCTTCCCCGATTCATTATCATCAATATGATGGATCGCGATAATGCCAACTTCCAGAAAGCCCTCGAGTCAGTTCGAGGGATGACCTCAATGAGATTGCTGCCCTTGCAGCTTCCCTGGGGCGAAAAAGCTGATTTCAGCGGCGTGATCGATATCCTGGAGAATAAGGCCTATAAGGGTGATGGAAAAGAAACTGCCGACATTCCGGAAGAATACCAGGAACAGGTAGAAGAACTGCGCCTGGAAATCATTGAAGCCGCAGCTGAAGGAAATGATGATCTATTAATGAAGTATCTGGATGGCGAGACTCTTTCTGAGGAAGAAATTTTCAGCGGGTTAAAGAGTGCAATCCAGGCTCGCTCCTTCGCACCTGTTATGGTAAGCGCTGGCACTGCAGGTATTGGAATGGCTTCCTTGCTGAATGTGCTTGTCAAGTTAGTCCCTGCTCCTGATGAGGTTGGTCCTGTTCAGGCAAAGGGAGTCAAAGGTGATGAAGAACTGACAGCCTCCGATACTGGGCCATTTGCAGGGTACGTCTGGAAAACCACTGCGGACCCATATGTAGGAAAGATCACCTACTTCAGGGTTTATTCTGGAACGGTCAGCTCGGATAGCAGGGTCTGGAACCATCAGAAAGACGAAGAAGAACGGTTTGGAAACATTTCGGTGATGCGCGGTAAACAGCAGCTGGATGTCAAGAATGTGCATTCTGGTGATATTGTCGCTGTACCGAAACTTAATGTAACCTCTACTGGGCATACCCTGGGAGAAGAAGGACACCCCCTGGAACTCCCTGTCCCGACCTACCCAACAGCCCTTTACAGGGTCGCGGTAATCCCGGCTGCGCAGGCAGACTCCGCTAAATTAAGCCCGACTCTGAGCCGGCTATGTGAAGAGGATATGACCCTCTCCTGGCGGCAGGATACAATCACCAAGGAAACTATCCTGGAAGGCATGGGCGGACAACATATTGATGTGGCCATTCGCAAAGCCAAAGATATCTTCCAGACATCACTGAATATTCAAATCCCCAAGGTTCCATACCAGGAAACCATCAAAAGAAGTGGTTATGCTCAATACCGCCATAAAAAACAATCCGGTGGATCTGGTCAGTTTGCAGAGGTACATATGCGACTGGACCCACTTCCTGATGAGCGATTTGAATTCAAGAATGAAGTTTTCGGAGGAGCCATCTCCAAGAATTACATGCCTGCAATTGAAAAAGGTGTAAAAACCGTGATGGAAGAAGGTGTTCTGGCAGGTTACCCGGTTGTAAATGTCAAAGCTGCTGTAATTGACGGCAAGGAGCATCCGGTAGATTCCAAGCCGGTGGCATTTGAAATCTGTGCCCGCCAGGTTTTCAAGATGGCATTTAAGGAAGCCGGCGGTGTTCTATTAGAACCGATCATGTCAGCCAAAGTCACTGTACCGGAAGAAAACATGGGTGATATTCTGGGTGATTTTAACACTCGACGCGCAAGGGTCCAGGGTATGGATACCAAGGGCGGTCGCTCTGTAGTTTCAGCTCAGGTTCCCCTGGCTGAGATGCAGCGCTATACCACCGATTTGCGCTCCATGACTGGTGGAAGGGGCATATTTGAAATGGAATTTGCTCATTACCAGGAGCTTCCCTCCCACCTTGCTGAAGAAGTGATTGCTGCCAATACAACAGAAGAAGAATAAATATTTTACCCTCTAGCATTAAAAGACCTCTGCTATCGGTAGAGGTCTTTTTCATTAAGAGACTGGTTTATTTCAATTGGCTTTGAGGGTGCTCAATTTCAACCGGGTAAACAATTGGGGAGCTCCATAAGAGATCCAGAATCCAATTAAGAAATAGCGGGTGAAGCGTAAAGCGAAGGATACCAGGGAAACATCGTCAGGGAATATCGATCCCAATCCCAGGTATAAAACCAGCACTCCGATCAGACCGACCGGATAACGCAGGATTCGTTTCCAGATGGGACCCTCAGCAGTGAACACCTTGGATTGATGAATGAATATGACTCCCAATCCCAGACCGAATAAAGCACCTGTGGTGGTAAAGAGATTCTTGAAATTATAGGGAT
>CAYUXO010000048.1:0-19172 GCA_964448865.1 uncultured Anaerolineales bacterium | reverse complement strand
AATTCCTTTTACGATCTCATTAAGCATGGTTTTAGTATCCTACAAATACTATAGTTGATTATTACAGGTTTTCCATTGTCAAATTTACTTCAATTCACAGTAAAATGTCAACCTCTATTGATCAAAACCCAGAATTTACTACCTTCGCTCATGAACTCAGGTCCCGGAGATAGGAGGATTGTTAACCTGTGACGCTTCTACATAAGATATGATAAAATATACGTGAAATTTGGACAAATGTCATATACGAGGACAGGAAATGCTTAAGAAACAATATGTAAAAAGCCGCAATATGTATAAGGTGACATTTCGCCTCGCTAAACATGAACAACCTGATTATCCGGTAAAATCTGTGCACCTGGTAGCAGATTTTAATGATTGGAGCTTTACTAATACTCCGATGGAATCCTTGATGAATGGGGATTTTAAAGCTTCTATTGAATTGGAACCTGGCAAAAAATATGAGTTTCGCTATCTACTAAATAACGAAAAGTGGTACAACGAGTGGGAAGCGGACGAGTACATACTGGGAGATTTCGGTAAAGATAACTGTGTTATTGAGCTTCCCGAGGTGTAGGGGATCCTGTTTCAAAAAACTGCAATTTCTACAATCCTTTTCCGTGTAATTTATCAGGGTTTTGTTTTCCTGACATCGAGAGAACTTACCCGGATCCCAGTTAGGCATCCGGGTAAATCTGTGATAAACTACCACCTGTAAAAAATCTTCAAGATAGGGAGAAAGAATTGAGAAGACGACCTACCTTTTCGGCATTGACCTGGTTGGCAGTTTTTTTCCTGGTTGCGGCAGCTTTATTTTCAACTCTTCAGTTTATCAATTTCAGCCGGTTGAGGACAACATATCCAGCCAACATGGAAATTGCTGAAGTCCCCGTTGGTGGTCTAAACCGCCAGCAAGCTGCTCAACGCCTGCTTCAAGCTTATTCCCTGCCTGTTGAACTTCGATATGATGACCAGGCAATTCTCTTTGAGCCTTCTATCTGTGGGTTTGATCTGGACCTGGAAAGCATGCTAGCTGCAGCTGACCTTGAACGCACTAAAAACTCTTTTTGGGTCGGCTTCTGGGACTATTTATGGGGCCGGAGAATTAATAGCCTCTCCATTCCTCTGCGGGCTGATTTTTCAGAATCCCGTCTTAGAACATACCTGGTCGACGAGATATCTTCCCGGTATGACAAACCGCCATCACCAGCAGTACCTCAGCCCGGAACAGTCAATTTTTCTACTGGCACTTATGGGACAGTTCTTGATCTTGATACCGCAGTGTTGTTAATTGACAATGCCATGAAATCCGTTAAAAGCAGATCGGTCAATTTACCCCGGCGGCAAACCAGCCCCACCCGGCCATCCCTTCAGAACCTGGAAACTTTGTTACTCCAGACTATTGATCTGACCGGATTTGACGGACTGGTAGGCATGTACATGATGAACATCACAACACTTGAAGAAATTCATTTTGCTTACCAGAATGGCTCTAAAATATCGACCAATCCGGATGTAGCTTTCACTACTGCCAGTATTGTTAAAATTCCCATCATGACCTCGATTTTCAAACGTATCGATGAAGATGAAGATCCCGAAACCTTCAATCTTCTCAGTAAAATGATCATTGAATCCGGAAATGATCCGGCTGATTGGATCATGGAACGAGTTATTCATCCCACTACAGCACCGATTGAAGTAACGGAAGATATGCAGGCATTGGGTCTGGAAAACACTTTCTTGGCAGGAGAATTTAGATTAGGATCTCCCTTATTAAGAGTCTATAAAACACCGGCAAACCAGCGTGAGGATATATCTACCGACCCCGATCGCTATAATCAAAGTACACCTTCGGATATTGGCATGCTGCTGGAGGATATTTATCTTTGCGCTGATAACGGACAGGGAACTTTTAAGGCTGTTTTTGGCGATGAGATCACCCAGTCAGAATGTCAGATCATGATCGATTACCTCTCTCAGAACAAGATGCCCTTCTTACTGGAAGCTGGAGTACCTGATGTCACAGTAGTGGCTCATAAACACGGTTGGGTATCCTATGATGGCATCATGCAAACCCTGGGTGATGCCGGGATCATTTTCTCACCGGGAGGCGACTACATCCTGGTGATATTCGTTTACCATCCCCAGCAATTGATCTGGGACAATGCCTCATTCCTGGTCGGACAGCTTTCAGCAGCGATATATAACTTTTATAATCAAACTTTGCAGTAATACCTCATGTCTATAAATCAAAAACCCGCTGGATTTTCTCAGCGGGTTTTATATATATCTGGGATTATCGATTTATAAATCCCTGTCCACGATATATTTGCCTAACTTTTCGAGTGTTTCCCGATCCTTCCCGCTGGGGAAACCATCCAGGCTGTTGATTGCATTCTCAGTACATGATCGGGCTTCTTTCATTGCCAGTTGGATAGCGCCACTTTCAATAACCCTATTTATCAAATCGTCAATCGCAGACCCAACTACTCTACCAGCTAAACAATCAATCAGAATATCATCATCGGGGTTCTGTTCACTATAATAAATTACCGGCAGAGTTGGAACTCCCTGGCGAAGGTCGCTCCCCAGAGGTTTTCCTACCCGGATCTGATCACCTGTAAAATCAAGAATATCATCTACAATCTGGAAGGCTTTCCCGATTTCTCTTCCGTAGGTTTCAGCCGGATCCAGATATTTTCTGTCAACAGGGCTTATTAACGCGGCAGCTTTGGCAGAAAGGGCAAATAGCGAACCTGTTTTTTCATATATTCTATGATAATAATCTTCCCGGCTTGGAAATTTACCCCGATCAAATAACTGGGATAATTCTCCATTGACTATGATGCTGAGCGTTTGGGCAAATAACTTCATTGCCTCTGTTGACTCAATTTCTGCCGCCAGAAGAGCCGCCTGGGCGAAAATGAAATCACCAGTGAGCACAGTTGCTGCTGGAGTCCAATGGGAATTTAAAGTGGGATTACCCCTTCGAAGCAGGGCTCCATCAATGAGATCATCGTGGACCAGGGTCGCAGTGTGCAATAGTTCGATCGATGCACTGAGCGAGATTAATTTTTCGTCATCAGCGCCAAGCATTGATCCCATTACCAGAGTTATACCAGGGCGGATTCGTTTTCCACCCGATCGCAACAAATGTTCCAGGGCAGCTGCTAGATCCGGGTGGTAACCAGAAGAACCGGAAAGCATTTTCTGGTCAACTCTGGCCAGTTTTTCATCCAGATAACTTAAGAATCCTACTTCACTCAAAATTCACTCCCAATTAAATAAAATTCCAGCGTTTGCAGCGGTTCTTTCTGCTGTTTGTTCTTTTGTTATACCAGTAACTTCACTTATTTTATCAACAATATAGCCAACATGGGCAGGTTCGTTTCGTTTTCCCCTGAACGGATGCGGTGTTATAAATGGTCCATCAGTCTCAACAAGCAATCTTGATAAACCACTTTCCCTGATAACATCACGGATTGAATCCGCATTTTTAAAAGTGACGAATCCCACAATTCCAAGATAAAATCCGGCCTTGATCGCCCTTTGGCTTTCCTCAATATTGCCGGAAAAACTATGGATGACCCCAGGCTGATAACTTTTATGTGTACCTGATTTATTCACGACAGTAAGCCAATCCTCAAGGATTGTGAATAGATCATCCAGGCAGGCGCGGTCTGTTTCCTTTGTATTCCGGACATGCAGGATTACCGGTAATCCAACCTCACTGGCTAATTCCAATTGATCTCTCAAAATCTTCTTTTGATGATCTCTGGGAGCCCGGTCTCGATAATAGTCCAGTCCAATTTCACCCAGGGCAACTACTTTCGGATGGGCTGCCAGTGATTTCAGTTCACTTATGTTTTTCGAGTCCCAGCTGGTAGCGCTGTTGGGATGCACTCCGACTGCCCCGTAAATTAAGTCATGTTTTTCAATCAGGCCGATAACGTCCCTGCTGGTTGCCAGGTCGATGGCAGGAACCAAGATTCGCTCCACACCTGCTTTTTTGGCGCGGTCAATTACCTGATCCAGATCTTCCTGGTAATTATTGAAGTACAGGTGACAGTGAGTATCAGTAAGTCTCACTAATCCTCATCGTCGATACCGGCAATCGAAAGGCCATCATTTAAAATTGCCTCAACCCGATCACCATAGGTGGTTTCGCAATAGACACGGATTATCGGTTCAGTCCCAGAGAATCGGATCAGCAACCACCCGCCATCTTCGAGCACAAATTTATAGCCATCAACCGTAACCAGGTCAGTGACTTTTAGTCCACCGATGGTCTCCGGATTGGCATTCTCAATCCTGTTTATTTTTTCAGCCCTATCACCTTTAAAGGGTGTATCAATACGGTCATAATAGTGAGCTCCAACTTTATCAAATAAAACCTCCAACAATTCGGAAGGTTTCATCTTCATTTTCACCATAAAATCCAGAAAATATAATCCTGCTAATATGCCATCCCGTTCAGGGACGTTTCCCTTAAAGGCGTACCCTCCAGATTCCTCACCACCGATCATGGCATCAACTTCTACCATCTTGGGAGCGACATATTTAAAACCAACTCCGGTGTTGTACACTGGAACATCATAAATTTTGCCTAGTTTATCCAGCATTGTAGTGGTTGAAAGGGTTTTGACAATTGGACCCCGCTGACCGCGGACTTCCAACAGATAATATGCCAATAATCCATAAACTCGCAGTTGATTGACAAACTCCCCATTCTCATCGCCAATTCCTAATCGGTCAGCATCCCCATCATTTATTATCAACACATCGGCATCATATTCCTTGGTGGCGTTCAAACCCACGTCAACATTAGGCGGAATGGGTTCGGGCCGGATCATTTCCGGAAAGTTCGGGTTTCGTTCTTGGTGGATTTCGAATACTTCGGTTTTACCTCCACCAATCAAGCGCGGGAACCAACCAACTCCATTGCCCCACATCGGGTCAACCAGCACCCGCAAACCAGCATCCTTGATAGGTTGGAGGTCGATCAGTTTCTGTATATGTTCAATATAGGAGGGAGCTGCATCAAAGTACTGAAGTTTTCCACTTTCCAGCGCATCACTTAGAACCGTGCGATTAACCTGGTCTTCAGTATCCGGGATATGTTTTTCAATTCTGGTTAATCCTTCAGGATCGATTGCTCCCCCATTTTCATCCCGGACCTTAAAACCATTATCTGTATATGGGTTATGGGAGGCAGTGACATTAATTGCAGCGACAGCTTTTTTATCAACCACCGCATAGGAAATAACTGGTGTGGGAGTAGGACCGTCAGTCAGATAGACATTAAAACCATTTCCAACCAGGACCTCAGCAACAGCTGCAGCAAAAAGCTCACCCTGATATCTGCTGTCATGACCCACAACTACCCAGCTATCCTGAAGCCCTTCATCCTTCAAATATGCTGCAAATCCCTGAGTACAGCGCCGGACATTTGCAAAGGTATAATTTTCAGCGACGTGTCCTCTCCAACCATCTGTTCCAAACTTGATTTTCTGCACCATTCACCCTCCCGAAATTGATTAGATTATAGCGAAGTTATTATAACAAATGGGTGGAAATTTTGGACTTGACTTGAATATCACAGTGTATGATATGATTTACACTCTCGATAAAAAACTCTATTCATTTCGGGCATCTTTCAATAAGGGGCAATAAATTATCTACCTGATTGACATGCTATAATCGCTGACAAAGAGGACCAATGACTCATATTTATCTTGATTATGCTGCCACCACACCTGTTGATGATCGGGTTGTGGCAGCTATGCAGCCTTATTACAATATCACTTTTGGAAACCCTTCTTCCATACACCTTTTTGGGCAGCAATCTGAATTGGCCCTGGAAAATGCTCGTGAAACGCTGGCGAAAAACATAAACGCCCTGCCTTCCGAGATTGTTTTCACTTCCAGTGGATCAGAGAGTGATAATCTCGCTCTGAGGGGTATTGCCCTGGCAGCCCGCCAAAAAAGGATCGGGAACCACCTGCTTATTTCTCCTATAGAACACCCGGCTGTGTTGCAGACCGCAGACCAACTGGCCAAACTGCACGGTTTTAAAGTCAGTTATTTGCCAGTCGATCGCTACGGTGTTGTAACTGCTTCTGCGGTGCTGTCTACCCTCCGTGATGACACTATCCTGGTATCGGTGATGGGAGCAAATAATGAAGTTGGAACGATCAATCCGATCAGTGAAATAGGCGAGGTATGTCAGGATAATGCTGTCCCCTTCCACACCGATGCGGTCCAATATGCAGCCCATCAATCCTTTGATGTGAATGAACTGAAAGTGGATCTATTATCAATGGGAGCGCATAAATTCTATGGCCCTAAAGGTGTGGGGGCCTTATACATTCGCAGCGGGCTGGATATCCTGCCCATATTGACTGGAGGATCCCAAGAATTCGGTTTACGGGCAGCTACCCAGAATGTCCCTCAGATCGTGGGTATGGCAGAAGCCTTTCAGATGGTCCAGGATGAAGGTACCTCCCGCAGAGATCATGTCCTACTCCTGAGGGATCAAATCATTAATTATGTGTTGAAAGAAATTCCCGCCAGTCAACTCACAGGCCATCCCCAGGAGCGATTGCCAAATCACGCCAGTTTTGTTTTTGAAGGAGCTGATGGAAATACCCTGATCCAGGTTCTGGATGCCGCTGGATTTGCCTGTTCATCCGGATCAGCCTGCAAAACCGGCGATCCCAAACCCAGCTCTGCCCTTATCCAGCTTGGATATGAGCCATCTTGGGCACTTGGTTCACTTAGAGTGACCCTGGGGGTAAATAGCTCAAAGGATGAAGTAATGAAATTCCTGGAAGTTCTTCCAGGTTGTGTTGAAAAAGTCAGGGGGCTGACCAATTGAACTCTTCCGTTGAGTCACGAGTCGTGGTTGGAATGAGCGGCGGTGTGGATAGTTCTGTTGCAGCCGCATTGCTTAAAGACCAGGGATTCGATGTTATAGGTGTCATGTTACGGCTGTGGAGTGATGTAGGCGTTGAAAACCGCTGCTGCCCTCCTGACGCTCAAGCCGAAGCACGTCATATAGCGGGGCAGCTGGATATCCCTTTTTATGTCATGGATGCCCAAACTCCTTTTTATCAGGCCGTCGTAGAACCCTTTGTTGATGGCTATGCGCAGGGTTTTACCCCCAATCCCTGTCTCAATTGCAATAAATTCATCCGCTGGAACTTTTTACTGGAACGGGCTAAAGTCCTTGGTGCTTCGTATATCGCAACTGGCCATTACGCCAAAATTATGCAGGACCAAAATGGACTATATCAACTGAAGAAGAACCAAGATCCCGACAAAGATCAATCCTATTTCCTTCATGTACTCACCCAGGAAGATCTAAGTCAAACTCTTTTCCCATTGGCAGATCTGACAAAATCTGAAGTGCGAGAACTGGCCAACAGGTATAAACTTTCGGTTGCATCCCGCCCAGATAGCCAGGACCTTTGTTTTATAGGCCAGGGCGACTACCGGGAATTCTTACGTAGAACAGATCCAACATCCCTTAAACCAGGGGCAATTCTTGATAAACACGGAAATCTATTGGGTGAACATACCGGGCTTGCTGATTATACAATTGGCCAGAGAAAAGGGTTGGGAGTCTCGGGTCCTGAACCATTTTATGTACTGCAAAAAAAACTCACTGAGAATGTGTTGATCATTGGACCGAAAAAAGCATTGGGCAGGCGAAGTTTTATGGTTGATAATATTAATTGGATCTCAGGGGCATTTCCTCCGGAATCCATTCAAGCGGATATAAAAATCCGTTATCAATCCCAGCCTGTACCTGGTGTTATTAGATCTCTTGAATCCGTTAGGGCTGCGATCACCCTTGAAAAAAACTTGCCTGATATTACTCCCGGGCAGGCAGCGGTGTTTTACCAGGAAGATCTCTGCCTGGGTGGCGGGACAATCCAATGGGAGCAAATATGACCGTTCCAGCTCTATTTTACAATTTCCTATTGGCTTCATTCCTGGGATCAGTATTTCATCTCTGGAAAGGTGGTGGTGTGGGAAGGCTGATTTTTTTACTTATCCTTTCCTGGATAGGTTTTTTCCTCGGCCATCTGGTAGGAATTTATTGGAATATTCAAATCTTAATGATCGGACCTGTTCAAAGCGGATTTGGAGCATTAGGCAGCATCTTGCTCCTGATCCTCGGAAATTGGTTCACACAACTCGACAATTCATGAGCATTGATCCACAGAGAATATCTGTTCTATTGGCTCAATCCCGGGATGAAGACCTATTAACCTGTCCTCCTCTACCCGGAATACAAACCATCCCAAATCAACCGGCAGCAGTACTCATTCCCATCCTTTTTGATCAGGATGAATGGAAGATCCTATTCATTAAGCGGACCCAACATGATGACGATCGACACAGTGGTCAGATAGCTTTCCCAGGGGGAAGATTGGACAAAGATGATCCCTCACTGCAGCACACCGCTCTTCGGGAATCTGCTGAAGAAATTGGTCTGGATCCCGCGTCTGTTGATATCCTGGGACAGTGCTGTTCCATTATCACAGTGACTGGTTATAAGGTCACACCATTTGCAGGGATCCTGGCCTGGCCGCAACCATTGAAACTCTCTCCGGAAGAAGTGGAAAAAACACTTCTGATACCTATAGACTGGCTCGTTGATCCCAGCCATCACCGAACTGAACTCTGGAGATCGCGGACTAATCCGGATTCAGAATTGCCAGTGATATTCTTTAATGAGTTTGATGGGGAAGTTCTTTGGGGAGCTACCGCACAAATCCTGGTTGATTTCCTGGAATTAACCCAGCTCTCACCCGATAATTGAAAAGAATGATCAGGGTGGATTTACGGAACCAATCAGCTCGACAGCATCAATTTCGTTCCAGCCTAATCCCAATTGAGACTGGTCCAGAGTGATCCTGACAGTATTGGTTTTAAAATTAATTCCCATTACGGGGATTGCCAATTCATAGGGGCAGGACCGGTCAACTTGAATAGGATTCTTCTGGAGAACAGTGTAAAACCCTCCAGTATCAGGATCCAATACCTCAACCTTGACAACCTGGTCCGGATTAAAACTTTCATACACAACAATTTCCAAAGGATAAACCAGGACAGGATAATCTAAAACCAGAGTATCAATAGAATCGCTGGCCGCAGAAGCCCAGGCAAACTGATAATCTCCACAACCTGGCGAATCGGGTATGCCCAAAGCCTGGGCGGCACTCCACTCGGGGCTGGAAAACTCTGAGCTTGCTTCAGCGCCGACAGCCCACTGGAAAAGCACACCCGCAGCTGGAAACCTGTCTTCCCGACTGACCTCTTCTGTGGCTTCAGGGACTGAAATAAGAACAGTCTCAGGTGGATCTTCCTCCCCTATCGCTGCTGAGCTGCAACCCAGCATCAGGAAGATTATCAACAAAAAACTGATCAGTTGGCGAATCCTTTTCATCTTGTCTATAGAAATCACCTTAATTGAAAAACCATCCCGGCAGGATATTTCCTTCCAGGATGGTTCATCATTATATTTCTTGTACCTTATTCTTCTTCAGAGGCACCATCTGCCTCTTCTTCGGCACCTTCAGCATCTTCTTCCATCAATTCTGCATCGGTGAGCTCTTCAAAGAGTTCCGCACCTTCTTCAACCAGTTCTTCAATCTCTGCCATGAGTGTGGGTAATGTGGCAACAATAACAATTCCCTCAGGATCATCCAGAATGGTAACATCGCCGGAAATCACCAGGTCTTTTACCTGGATGTTATCACCTATGGACAACATACCGGAAATATCAACCTTGATCGTATCCGGCAAATCTTTGGCTTTAGCTTCGACCTCGATCGCTTCCATACTGGTGATCATCAATGCCTCAAATTCCTTTACAGCAGGCGCTTCTCCAACAACAACTATCGGTACAGTTGTTGTTATGCTCTCTTCCAGAGATACAGCCTGAAAATCCATATGAAGCAAACTTCTTGTAATAACTTCCCGCTGAATATCACGAACCAGTACCAGGTGTTCCTTTTTTCCTGTTTTAATTGTGATCAGAGTATTGACCCCGACCTTGCTAAGGGTTCGTAGAACTTCCTTTGTATTCAGTGTGATAGCAACAGGATCAATTCCACTGCCGTAGACAATCGCAGGCAGCAAACCCTCCCGACGGAGAGCTTTGACCTTTTTTCCAATTACCGTTCTTTCTTGTGCTTCTAATACATATTTTTCCATGCTTTCCTTCCTCGAAGCGCCTCTCACTTCTGCCTCGGCAGAGTTACCTTCACTTCTCTAGAATGTTGTGAATGAACAGTTGCTAACAATCCCGTTTCTCCCGCAGGAATTAATTTGATGTCAACAAAAAAAGACCGCCACTGCAGGGTGACGATGGATTTTTTAGCAGAGAAAATTGTAACTTGACCGCTCCTATTCGTCAATAGTACCTGGATTATGTATGATCCTTCCCGGGGTGAAGAAAATCCCTGCAGCCGGAAAATATGTTGAAAAAAGTCTGGCGTAAATCTTGCATCATGTAGACCAGAACATAAAACCAATTATTGGGAATAAAATCCCAACCCTTGCTGCTTGATAGGCACACATCTTGCACAAGGTAGGAGAGCAATCAGTAAAAAGGAGTAATTAACATGTCAATGACTATCTTTGAAATTGCCCGTGTTTTATCAGCCATGGCTTCAGGTTTATTCCTGATCGGGTTAATAACCTTTGCGACCGGAGTGGCCGTTCTGGTGATCCGCTCTATCGGAGGCGAAACCAGGGCTATCACCAAATCCATCGCCAGCATTACCCAGAAGGGTTTTGCAGATGAGATCTCCGGGTTGGTAGATAATGCTTCCACGCTTATCGCTGCCACCACCAACCTGATCCAAACCACTAAGGGCATTGGGGTTTTTCTGATCATCAGCGGATCCGTTTTTATGCTGCTTGGTATTTTCTTAACCCTCTATATCGGTCTCAACTAACGGACTCGCAATGGACAAGCAGGAACTTCAACGTCTTAATACATTAAAGAATATTTTTCCTGAAGAATCCTGGCCCTGGGCTATATCAGCTTTAATGCGATCCCCCCAGATCTGGGACCGGTTGGATTCAGTTGAATTCTCTCAGCTTCTTGTCAACGGTATCGGGGTTGAACCTTCTGAGTGGACACCTGGCAGAATTGGATCCATCCAGGGGGAGCAAGATTCTTCAGAGGAGATTTCCTGGCCTATAGATTCTTTTGAGGATCTATCAGCAGATATTAAACAAAAAGTCCACCAGATTTACCAGGAGTCCGGGGAACAACCGGTCTCAAGCGGTGATCTAAGTCAGGCATTTTGGCTTTCCCTGGCCTTATGGGGGGAAAAAGCCAGCGGGAAAAGCTGGCGGGAGATCATCAGCCAGTACCTGGCCAAAACAAACTGGGAATTCCCTCTGGTGATACTATTGGATCTTGTTAATGATCAGATTGATTTTCTAAGGGTATTTGATCCAGATCTGGCATTTCAGGTTTTATTATCCAACCCGATCTCTCCTCCAGTTCTGGCGGATATTCTGGTCAGAATTTTGGAATCCCTGGAAATCAGCAACCTGGAAAAATGGTTAAAGACAATCCAAAAAGAAGTTCCAGATCTTTCAGAGTTAATTGCCCAATCCCTGCTGGAAAAATTAGAGCTGGACTCCAGCTCTCTGCAGGAACTGCTTGTTCTATCAGTCCTAAATCAACTGGCAGGAAAATCAGAAACCGCCCTGGAGCTGCTCGAACTGGCTTCTGATCGAAACCAAAAATTACAGGGGAAATTATCCATAAATCTCAATAAGGTTAGAACAAAACTGGTAGAACCCCGGGCAAATGATCGGGGCTGGCAAGAATTAAAATCTTCAATTAGTGACCAAACGGGTATGGGAGAGAATATCGAGGATGTGGCCGCAATCATTCGGTCACTAGTAGAAAAGGACCATCTGGCAGCCGCAGGAGATCTGATCAGTAAACTACCGGAGCCATTACCAGAACACCCGGATTTGTATCTTGCTCTGGCAGAGTTTGCCAGGATCCAGAATCAACCCTTACGCGCAAAACAATTTGCCGTTGATGCTCTTGAAAAATCACTGGTTGACCCGGCACCACCAGAGGGCTTGAGCAAGATCCTGCATCAGCTGGGTCTGTTTGGGCAAAGTGCCCGGGCAGCTCAGAAATATCTTGAAAAATATCCCAATCACCTTTCTTCCCACCTTGATAATGTGGAAGCCCTTAGAAGTCTGGGGAATTACGCAGATGCCGCCAAAGCTGCCCAGATTCTGACAGTCCTCTATCCTCAGGAAGTTGATCTCCAGAGGAAATTGGCTGATTATCTGGAAGAAGCCGAAGTCTGGAAGGAAGCCCTTGAGATCCGATCTAAAGTTTTATCAAAAATGCAGCTGGCCAAGGAAACCCAGGCAGGATTGGAACCTTATCTGCCACTTGAGGATTTGAAATTATTTGCCAATTGTGCATTAAAAGCTGGACAACCCAACAGGGCTGTTTCAGCTTGCAATCAAATTTTGGCTCAAGATCCAGAAAACAGCAGGGCTCTCTCCTTTAAAGGAAAATCTCTCTGTGTTCTTGATCAAATCGATGAAGGTTTGGCTCATCTCAATCGGGCGGTTGAATTGAATCCCGATATTGAGGAAATCTGGATCAATTTAGCTGAATGCCATCTGGAAGCCAACTCCGATGGACAAGCATTACAAATTCTAAAATCCGGGCTGACTTCCACTTCAAGCAGGGCCAAGATATTAATGATGATCGGGTATCTTGAAACCAAAAATCACAATCATTCCAAGGCTCTTGAAAAATATCAGCAGGCTGCTGCATCAGCTGGTGCAGAAGGACTTCATCAAAAATCTATTTATGAAATCCAATTAGGTGAAGGTCTATCTTATTATGAACTCGGCCATCACGACCAGGCTCGAAACATCCTAAAAGAATTGAACGAACGGTTTCCTGGTAACAGCAGAGCGAATTATACCTACGGAAAACTCCTCTTAGAAACTGGTGATGCCCAGGGTGCTCTCCCCTATTTTATGCAGATAGTCGATCAGGATCCAACAGAGGCTGAACCGTATCTTTATTACGCTGATGCTCTGCTCCGGGTTGGCGGTAATACAGAGTCTGCCATTATTGCCCTCGGAAAAGCCCTGACTGTTGATCCTGCAAATGAAATCGCCCTGGTTCTGCTCGCAGAAGCAAAAATAGCCTCTGGCGATCACAAAGAAGCGTTGAACAGCTTCCAGAAAGCCCGTGAAAGCTCGCTTCAAAATGATCCTACCTGGTCACCAAGAATCAGCGCAGGTTTAGGTAAAACAGCTTTAGCACTGGGAGAGATTGAAACAGCGATAGCTTCATTAAAAGATGGACAAGATCGTTACCCCAGAGATCTAAACTTGACGAAAACCCTGGCTGAAGCTTACCAGGCAGGTGACTTAACATCCAATGCCCTCGATACTGCCAGAAAAGCTGCAGAGATAGCACCCCAAGATCCGGATAATTTAACCTGGGTTGCTGAGTTTACTCTTGAACTGGGATCTCCTGAAGAGGGAATTTCTGCCCTGAAGAAGTTGATCCGGCTAAACCCTGGAAAAGTTTCCTCTCATATATTACTTGGAAAAGCACAAGCTTCAGCTGGTGATGAGAGTGGAGCTGTCGAGTCATTAATGGAAATTAGTGAACTTGAAGATACTTTGCCTGCTGATTTACTGACAGCCGGTAATGTTTTGATCCAATTAGGTCATTACAGAAAAGGGTTAAAGAGCCTCGCTAAGGCTATTAATATTTGCGGAGCGAATCCCGAGCCTTCTCCCCTACTGCCCAAGATCTGGTCTGCGCAGTCCACTGCTTACGAGATGGCAGATGATCCACAAAAAGCTTTGGAACTGCTTGATCAAGCTATCAGTGCTGAACTTGACCAGCCTGAGTGGAGAATCCAAAAAGCCGATTTACTGATCCGTCAGGATCGATACCAGGCAGCGATAGCCAGTCTTTCCAATGCTCTTGACCTTTCACCTGAAGAGCCAGCCCTGCACACCAAAATGGCAGGAATTCAATCACAAATTGCATCCTACGAAGAAGCTTTCCATCACGCCCAAGAAGCCTTGACTGGTTATCAAAATGAACCTCAACCAGAACCAGACAAGATTGGAAAAGCATTGGCTCTTGCGGCAGATCTAGCATGTGCTACTTTGCGGACAGACCTGGCGATAAAACTGCTCTCAAGTCTAGATCCATCTCAGATCCAGGGTGGGAACACGTTATCAGAATCTGATTTGAATTCATATTGCCTGGCTGCAGAATTGGCTCTTGATCATAATCAGGAAGTAAAAGCCGCAGAAATAAGCAATCTCCTTGTCTCAAGGGAAGCTGATCACCCCAGGGTGAATATACTCCAGGCCAGAATTCTTAATCGCCAGGGAAACCTCCAGGCTGCCCTTGAGATTTACAAAAGCGCTGCTGATCACTGGCACAAGATAGATCTCTCAGAAAAATCATTTCATACTGCAGTTGAACTCTCCCTGGGCAAAACTGCCCTGGAACTGCACAGTTGGAAAGAAGCCTTTTCTCATTTTCATCATGCTGCGGAAGTCGCTCCCAAGGAAAAAAGAACTTTGATCGAATTGACAAAGTTTTACATTCAGCGAGCTGAGACCCGGCGATTGACCGATACACTCAAGGTTATCAACAGGTCTCCTGGAATCAATTCCACCTCAAATGAGGTATACAAATCCTTCCTGGGCTGCATCAATGGGCTCTCTTCTTTGGATGTTGATCCTGATCTGGTATCAGGGTTACTGATCCGGGGTAAGGCTGTGTTCACTCCCAATCAGGGCTCAGCTGATGCGTTAAAAGAAATATCTGAAACTCCCGAAGAAATAGCTGCTGTGATAGGAGCTTACCGCTCCTGTCGGCAAATGGTATTTGCTTCACAGATATCAATGGAAAACCTCAATCACCTTGGCAAGGATTCCCGCCTGGATACCCAGATCAACCTGGCGTTACTGAGGAGCAAGCCAAAATCGGCATTCAAGGCTGCCTCGTCTGCTCTGGAAGCCGCCAGGCGGTCAAATGACCCCCAGGTGCCGATTTATTTTGTTGGCCTCGCGCTGGCTGCCAAACGGGTTGATGACTCTGAAACTGCCGAAGAATCCATCAATAAAGCCCTTCAGTTCTGGGATGACGAACCTCATTGGTACGCCCTGGCTGCAGAAATGACAGCGGATTATTCACGGGCAATTGAATATTATCAAAAAGCAATTGAACTGGAGCCTGAGTACGGCGGACATTTCCTGGCAATGGGAAAACGCCATCTGCGCGCAAAACAAGCTCTTTCGGCAGTCAAATCGTTTGAAAAAGCTATATCCATCAATCCAGATCGTGTTGATGCCTGGATTCAGAGAGCCCTTGGAAAGCAGGCTTTGCATAAAATGACCGAAGCCCTATATAGCGTGAATCAGGCAATCGCCCTTGCGCCGGAACACAAAGAAGCCCGAAAAACTGCTGCCCTGCTCACGTTCGAAAATGGCAATTACCGGGAGTCAGAAAAACACCTGGTTTCACTTCTGGGTCAAGATCCACATGATACAGATCTGCTGGTCTTATTTGCCAGGACACTCACTGCTCAAAAACAATATGATCAGGCTTTCCGGGTAATCGACAAAGCCATCTCCCTTGAGGATGAATCATTAGAACTGGAACTTCAGCGAGCTTCCATGATTAAACAAGTTGAGGGTCCTTCTGCCGCAATTGACGAACTACGGATCATTGGCAGCCGCTACCCTGACCGTTACCCCCTGGTTGTGGAACTCGTTACTACCCTGTCTGAGGCCGGGGAAATGGAACAGGCGATCAGGACTGCTCAGGATGTGCTGGTGAGTGAGGAAAATGGCCATTCACGGGATCAAAAAGCCCATCTCTACCTCCTAACTGGCCGTCTGCTTCGAAAATCAGGACAGCTGGATCAAGCAGTTCATCATCTGCATAAAGCCAATAAACTTGTTGATCCCAATTATCTGGCGGTGCTCGAATTAGGCAGAGTTCATCAAGATCGCCGGCAATATGAAAAGGCTCTGGAACAAATTGATAGAGCGATTTCAATAGCGCCAGGCGAATCTGAGGGATATTACCAAGCTGGCCGGGTTCTTAAAGATTTGAAACGATTTGATCAGGCAGAAAGAATGCTCAGACAAGCTTCTAAACTGGCACCCTATGACCTAAAAATTCACCGTCAACTAGGAGTACTGGTGACCTTAAACCTGGTTCACGGAGATTCACGGAAAGAAGTAAGGGTTTAAATCTAACCTGCGGTCAGGAGCAAGACAGCTGATAAAACCACATTTATAATGGATTGATTGCTTATGAAAACATTCCCCTTCACCCCTCCCCGTCAGGGAGAACCCTGGACCAGAGATCAATTGATTGAAATTCTGGGTGTCGCCGCTACCGTCAATGAGTATGGATTTATCAGGAAATCTTCCCTGACCTGGTTAGCAGCTTTTCCTGGAGATCTGCCAGTCCAATTGATCCATGCCCAGGCAGTTATGAAGGATCTTAACCCCCAACAGGCAGTGACTTTGGTAAAGAATATTTGCCGGGTTGATCCGTTATATGCTGAAGCCCAACAATTCGGATTTGAAGTGTACCAGGCAATTGGGAGCCACGAGGAAAATTATGGCGAACTATATTCTTTGGCACCAAAACAACGAATCTTTCGGGATAAGGAAATAAAGAATAACCTGCCCGATTGGGCAGTTCCTCTCTCAAAGATCCGCCAGCATCTGGCTGATGACGATTTCACTGGTGCATCAAATATCCTGCCTTCTTTATTAGGAAAAAATCCGGATTCTCCTTTAGCTGGTGCAACTCACCTGGAAATTCTCATCAGGGATCCTGATGCTCCGGACCTGGCGTTAAGACAGCTGTCAGAACATTATTATCAGAAATATCCGGATTGTTTGATGGCCCTGGTTATTATGGCTGATTCACTTATTAAGGGAGGGCAATCTGATCGCGGTGTGGACATGCTGCATAAAGCGGCATCCCATGATCTAACAGGCCAGATTGTCAAACGATTGTGGGGTGATGACCATCCCTATCGGAACCTCTGGCCAGAAAATATGGATACTTATCTGGATGTCAGAATTCCCGCTTCTATTGGAAGTGCCTTGGGCTGGAACCAGCTTCCTGCTGGTGAAGGGTTGTCAGGTTCAAATAATGGGAAAGAATTCCAGAACTTCAGCGAAACGCGAGAAACCAAAGGCGTCCAGTTTCCCGAGAGCTTGATCCATATTGATGATGATCTGAACTTGGCGGATCAAAAAGGGGCCAAACGGTCTGGGGGACGATTTCCCATGTATGTGGTATTTTCAACCCGCAAAGGGCTATCCAATAAATATGGTCCCGAGACTGCTGCCATTATTATCGAAGAAATGAAAAAGACAACCTACGCGGTTCGGTTAAAACCAGGCTGGGGAGCTGTAATGGTCCTGGCAGATGATCCTTCGAGTATGGCTAACTTTGGACTTAAACCAACCCTGGCGGAAGATCCCTGGGCATTAAAGCTCGCGCTGGCTGATTTAGATCGGGTCATGCAGACCAAAGGGTTGATGATCGGAGCATTGCTGATCGTTGGAGGCCCGGATGTAGTGCCCTATCATAAATTACCTAATCCAGTAACCGACATTGATACTGAAGTCCCCTCAGATAATCCCTATGGAACTATTGATGAGAATTACTTTATTCCCGAATGGCCGGTGGGCAGATTACCGGGAGGCACTGGAAGTGATCCCGGTTTGTTATTGGATCTACTTAGGCATACATCTGAAAATCACATGGGGAAGATTGGGAGTCATAAATCCTTCTGGGAGAGGTTCCTGGCCTGGTTGAATAATTTATTTTCAGGAGCAGTAAAAAAGAACAATCAAAGTTTTGGTTATGTTGCAGAAGCCTGGAAAAATGCCTCGCAAGACGTATTCAGATCTATCGAAGAAAGAGGAGATCTGGTGACTTCACCGCCCTATGGAAAGGATACTGAAATTCCAGTACCTATAACTCGCTACGGGTATTTTAATCTGCATGGAGTGGAAGATTCTCCCGAATGGTTCGGGCAAAAAGATTTGACAAATGGAAGCGCCGGACCAGATTATCCTGTTGCGTTACGCCCCCGTGATATCAACGCATATGATAATGCTCCCCTCTTTGTATTCACAGAAGCCTGTTATGGTGCCCATCTGAATGGCAGGGAGATTGAAGATTCAATTACCTTAAAATACCTGTCCCGCGGATCACATGCAGTTATAGGATCTTCTGTAACTGCTTATGGATCAGTTTCTGCTCCGCTCATTGCAGCCGATCTGCTGGCAGATCGATTCTGGAGGTTTATCACACAAGGGTTTGCCAGTGGCATTGCCCTTCAAAAAGCGAAGATCGAGCTGGCCAGGGAAATGAATTCCCGGCAGGGTTATCTCGATGGCGAAGATCAGAAAACCCTGATCTCTTTTGTCCATTTTGGCGACCCGCTTGCAAATCCTCAAACTGCTGAGAGAAAACAACCAAAATATGTGGCGGCAACGCGCCAATCTCCAGTTGAAGTGAAGACTGTTTGTGATAGGTCTAATCTCACAACTGATATACCATCAGCAACATTAATGCATGTTAAACATGTCGTCAAACGATATTTGCCTGGCATGGAAGATGCGGAAATGATCCTCAGTACTGAAAAGGGCATGTGCGCTGGAGATGACCACCAATGTGCAACTGCTCAACTTGGCCATAAGGTAAACGAGGAAAAAATTGGCCAGCGACATGTGGTCACCCTGAGTAAAAAGCTTGAAATACCAAAACACAATGGAAAAACAGTCCACCGCCATTATGCCAGAATGACTTTCAACAAATCAGGAAAAATGGTCAAACTGGCAGTATCCAGATAAAAAAAGACCCGGTATCCATAAAGGACTGACCCTAAAAAACCAGGACACAAAATCAAGAACACCTCTCGTGCAATTATATATACGGGAGGTATTTGCATATCTCTCATCAGGGACTGAAGTCCTCAGATAGGTCTTCGACTTCGCTCAGTCCAAACGTCCCCTCCGGGGACGTAATTTCGTCCTTTAACTCGCTCGAGGGAGAGCGTCAGCTCTCCTGGGTTTGA
>CAYUXO010000047.1:0-19333 GCA_964448865.1 uncultured Anaerolineales bacterium | reverse complement strand
TTGCTGGTATTTATGATGATCATTCGCCCGGAGGGTTTATGGCCTGCGCCGCGCAGAAAGATGGAATTGCATGAAGGGGAGCTGGATGATATACCACCGGATGAAAGTTTAATTGGAAATGAGGGTTAGCACATGAGTATTCTAGAAACCCGAAGTGTAACCAAACGATTTGGTGGATTATCAGCAGTAGATAATGTCTCTCTCAAAGTACCTGAAGGATCTATTTACAGCATCATTGGTCCGAATGGAGCTGGTAAAACCACCTTGTTTAACTGTATAACAGGTTTTTATCCATCTGATGAAGGTGATATGCTGTTCATGGGAAAGTCTCTGGTGGGACTATCTCCGGACCGGATCACCCAGAGAGGTATTTCCAGGACCTATCAGAATATCCGCCTCTTCCCGGCCATGACAGCCCTTGAAAACATCCTGGTTGGTGCTCATCCCCGTCTAAAGTCATCTTGGGTGGATGCCATACTGCATACGCCCCGCCAGAGAGCGGAAGAAAAGAAAGCCCTCCAGGACGCTCAAGATCTGTTGGATTTTGTCGGACTAAAGGGCAAAGGTGACCTGCTGGCCAGAGCCCTTCCTTACGGCGAACAACGCCGACTGGAAATGGCCCGGGCTTTGGCCAATCAACCCAAGATCATCTTATTGGATGAACCAACTGCAGGGATGAATCCCAATGAGTCTGTTACCATGATGCGTTTTATTGAGAATTTACGGGATGAGTTGGGTATCACCATTCTGCTGATTGAACATGATATGAAAGTTGTCATGGGTATCAGTGAGTACATCTATGTGCTCGATTTTGGCCAGTTAATTGCCCAGGGGACCCCTGGTGAGATACAGAAGAACCCCCAGGTCATCGAATCATATTTAGGTCGGGGAGCAGCCTGATAATAGGGCAGCACTCCAAAGTGAAATTTAACTATGGCTATGCTTGAAGTAAATGATATTCATACTTATTATGGCAATATCCATGCCTTAAAAGGTATTTCAATCACAGTTGAGGAAGGTGAAATTGTCACTTTGATCGGAGGTAATGGGGCCGGGAAAACAACCACCCTGCGATCCATCAGTGGTCTGATCCCACCCCGCTCGGGAGATATCATCTTTGAAGGGGAGAAGATATCGGATTCTCCGGCTCATGAACTGGTCTATAAAGGTATTACCATGGTTCCAGAGGGCAGGGGTATATTTGCCAGACTTACCGTATTTGAAAACCTGGATATGGGTGCCTATTCCCTGCCTGATAGATCATCCTTTGATGATGATCTGGAGAGAGTTTATCAGCTATTTCCAAGGCTAAAGGAAAGGAGGAAGCAGGTTGCTGGAACTCTATCAGGTGGTGAGCAGCAAATGCTGGCGACAGCCAGGGCGTTGATGGCAAAACCCCGTTTATTGTTGATGGATGAACCCTCAATGGGACTGGCACCAATTCTTGTAGAAAGCGTGTTTGAGACCATTATCGAGATCAATAAAAATGGAACCACAATCTTATTAGTGGAGCAAAATGCGACTGTTGCCCTGGCAGTTGCGGATCGAGGATATGTCCTCCAGACCGGTGAAATCGTATTAAAGGATAGCGCTGAAAATTTACGCAAGGATGAAATGGTTCAAAAAGCTTATTTGGGTATTGAATAAACCCCAATAATTGCCACCAAAATAATCCTGCAATGTAAAATACATTACAGGATTATTTTTTTTACTACCATATTCTGTATTATTCGTTTGTTATCTGGCCCCATTTCGGATCGAGATGACCGGAAAGGAAATTTATGCCATCTGCTGAAATAATTACCATCGGAACAGAATTGTTGTTAGGAGAAATCGTCAACACCAACACCCAGGTGATTGCGCTTGCCTTGCGCAAGATAGGTGTTGATGTTTACCGGACAGCAACCATTGGTGATAACCCTGATCGGATCGCCCAAATCATTCTCGAATCCATCTCAAGGGCAGATATAGTTGTACTCACCGGGGGACTCGGTCCCACAGTTGATGATCCGACCAGACAGGCAATCGCTCAGGCATTTGGATTGCAGCTTGAGTTTTACCCTGAATTCTGGGATGAGATAGTGCAGCGTTTTTCAAAATATGGTATTGAACCCCCCGATAACAACAAGCAGCAAGCTTATTTGCCGGAAGGCGGGGAAGCGTTGCCAAATCCCCGGGGAACCGCTCCTGGAATACATCTTGAAGTCCAGGACAGCAGTATTTACTCATTACCGGGTGTGCCGGTGGAGATGGAAGGCATGCTTAATGAACAGGTAATTCCCAGGATATTATCAAAGTATTCGCTGACCGGGGTTATACTGACGAGAAATATTCGGGTTGAAGGAATTGGAGAATCCAGAATAGATATTTTAATACGTGATCTGGAAGAGTTATCCAATCCAACTGTAGGTCTGGCAGCAGGAAAAGGTTATACCTTGATCCGGATCACTGCCAAGGCTGAAAGTGAAGATCTCGCTGAGGCTTTGGTTGCGGATCTTGAAAAAGAGATTAACAGCCGTCTGGCTGAATGGTTAGATGTGGAGAAAGGCGATTAGCCCCAGACATTTCTGTTTTTGATTTCATCCCCAGATAAACATCGCGATCAAACCAGCCAACAAAGGAATTAACAATCCCAAACTCCATCTAATGGCAGTGAAACGCCATCCCATAAACGGCAGTTCGAAACTAACTGTCAAAAGGGATTGTGTTGACCAGCTGGTAATTAATGTGATAACTGGTGCCAGGCCTGCGCCGGCCTGGTTTAAAATGGCTATCAAAGGAAAGACGACATAAGGTCCACCGGGCAGCAGCATGCCCAGAAATTCTGCCAGCATGATCCCCGTCCAACCAGAACCTGGACCAATCCAGGCGGTGACCAATTTTTCGGGAGAGAGGATTTTAACAAAACCAACGATAATAAATGCCAGCAAAATTAACAGGGCGTTTTGTTTGGTCGTCTCCCAGGCCAATTCCATACCAATGCGGGTTGTCTTAGGTCCTTCTCTCCAGCTGAATAAGAACAGGATAACAGTGATACACCAGAGGATAATGGTCGCTGAATTCATCCCTCAACCCCCTTCCGGATTTTTTCAATCAGACCTCCAAATATCCACTCGACCCCTATTCCCAGCAGGGGAGGAATGAGAAAAGTAATCAAATACCTTCGTATAGTCACAGTTGTCCCGAGGATGGCTATTTCCAGGGGAAGCCTGGAGACAGACCATAAATTCTTTGCCGAAACAAAAGCAATTAATACCCCCAGACCGGCTCCGGATTTTAATAAAGCCCCTGCTATAGGATAATAGGCATAAGGTCCTCCGGGAATTAATCCTCCACCAAGGCAGGCCAGCAAAATACCTTTTAAACCAGCTTCTCTTCCCAGCCAGTTGTTAATGAACTCTTTTTTTATCAGAGCTTGGAGAAAACCAGCAGTTAAAAAAGCCGCACCTAGAAGGGGAAGTTCCCGGATAAGAATTTCCAGGCCGTTTGAAAACCCCTGCCAGACCCCGATCCACCCTGTCTGCTGAAAAGCAGCTGCCGCCAGGATGGTAATAACGATCAACAATATGAAATGGATGCGATATTTTTTCAAGGAGGGTTTCATAGATAGGTCAGATCAGGATACAACCGGGAGGGTTACTGTAAATGTAGAACCTACATCTACCTCACTTATGAAAGAAATTTCTCCACCATGCCCGGTGATGATTTGCTTAACAACCGATAACCCCAGCCCGGTTCCTGGAATTTGATCCCGGTGTGATTTAACACGGTAAAATTTTTCGAAGATATGGGCGTGATCTTCCTCTGGAATTCCCAATCCAGTATCGGAAAAGGAGATGATAACCTGACCCTTTTTTGCTGAAGCTGTGAGGGTGATACTTCCCTCATTTTGATTATATTTAATTGCGTTATTTAGGAGATTGATGAATACCTGCTTCAGTTGTTTTCGGTCACCAAAAATCCGCGGCAAGGTATCAGGAATATCTGTAACGAATTGAAGGTTATGTTTCTGGGCATCTGTATTGATGATTTCATGGCATTCGATTAATAAATCCCGCAGATCAAATTCATTTACATGATATTGTTTTCTTCCTGACTCAAGGCGAGCCAGGTCCAAAAACGAACTGGACATCTCCGCAAGGGCTTCAATTTCTGCTTCGAGGATACCGATCATTTTTTTCTTTTGTTCATCAGTCACCCGATTGCTTTTTAGCAAGTGAGCTGCAGCGCTAAGCGCAGATAAGGGTGTCCTGATTTCATGCACAAACTCACCAATAAGGTCTGATTGAAGAAAGAGCCGGGAATTTTCAATAGCGACTGTAGCCTGGGCTCCCAGGGCCAGCAGCACGTCCTGATCTTCCTCGGTGAAATCTCCACCACGTTTATTAATAACTTCCAGGACGCCTATCACTTTACCCTTTGATAATAGCGGGATACCCAGCAATGATTTGCATTTGATGTTTGTAATTTCTCCAATATGGTCAAAATGACGTTTATCTTTTTGAGGATTGTCTACGATCAATGGTTTTTGATTGGATGCTATCCAGCCGGCAATGCTGCCTTCCAGTGGGACGACTAATCCTCTCTTTAGGTGGGAATCAAGATTTGTCGCAGCTTGGAAATAGAGTGTATCTTTAATTGGGTCATACATCAAAATCGAGGCTTCTTCTGAGTTGGATACATCACTAGCTGCACTGACAATCTTGGACAGGAGGATATTTAAATCCAATTCTGAAGCCAGATCAATGGAAGTATTGATCAATTTTTGATACCTGTCTATCAAAGTTGGTTGGTTTTTAGCTCTTTTCATGGATTACCTTGTCTGCGATGATTGGCAGCAGTTCTGCCAGATCACCATCAAGCGCTACCTCCGCCTGATTATCCAGGTGGGTGCAGCCTCGATTGATAATAATTATTTTTGCTCCGGAGGAAAGTGCAGTATACGGCAAATCGCTGACCGGAGTAACTGTTAATGAAGATCCCAGGACTAGCAGTAAATCACAAGCCTGGATTTCAGTTCTGGCTAGATTCCATTTCTCTGCCGGCAGCTGTTCTTCATAGAGGATAATATCTGGTTTCAAAATGGTTTCGCATAGTGGGCACCGGGGAATCTGAGAACTTTCAAGCAGTGTGTTCAATATGTCCGCGTTTGCTTCAATCTGCTGAAAACATGCCGGACAGGATAGGGTCAGGTATGTTCCATGGACTTCTATAACAAGTTTTGAGCCTGATCTTTGATGAAGTGCGTCAATGTTCTGAGTGATGATTGATTGAAGAAACCCTCTTTCTTCAAGTTTGGCAAGGGCTTTATGAGCCGGATTCGGATCAGCTTCGAACAAGTTTCTCACGAACGGACGCAGCCAAGTGTAAAACCGGTCTGGATGGTACCTGAAGGCACTGAGAGAGGCTACTTCCATGGGAGAATACTTGGTCCAGACCCCACTGCCAGGAGAGCGGAAATCAGGAATTCCAGATGGTGTAGAAATACCTGCCCCGGTTAGAGCAACACAATATTTTGCCCCACGGATCAACTTTGAAGCATGGGATATTTGATATTCTTGTTCCGCTGCTGGGAGGAACATAGATCTAGTCCAGGATCAATTTGGCCAAATCGCGAAACTGATCTGCCGTCATGCTGTCATCAGCTCGTTGGACCATAGGAGAATTAGTGGCGGCAGCCTGATATGCTAATTCCGGTACAGGAGTGAAGATTTGATCGATCTTGCGTTCAAGCTGGTTTTCAGCTTGTTCCCAGCTGAGCTGCACACCTGAGCGCTGCCGATTGATCAAAACGATAATAAAGCGACCTTCACCTATTCCTTTATTGATTAGGTCCTGGATTAAAATCCTGGTTTGGGTTACGTTGCTGGGTGATGGTTCCAAACAAATCAGAATTTTGTCACATACAGGAAGTATGGAAGTTGAAATTGGAGTTAATGATGGGCCGAGATCCAGAACAATATAGTCTGCCTGGAAGATTATTTGTTTGGCAATCTGGAGAAATTGCTCGTTATGAGTAATGTATTTTGAATCTGTGGGGTGATGAGAAGATAAAAGAGTCTTTATCCCGGATTTATGATCCAAAACCGAGTCAGAAATTAGATCTGAGACCTCAGCTGGGTCTTCCTGTTCCAGGAGGTTAATCATGCCAGACGTATTGTGAACTTCCAGGTCCATGCTGATGGTGCCTTGTCCAGGCCGAAAATCGGATAAGAGTATGTTTTTTCCAGATTGTTTTTTCAGTTCGATAGCCAGGTTAATGGCCAGGGTTGAGATACCAATTCCACCCTTTGAGCTAATAACTCCCAAGAGTTTACCTTTTTCCTTTGGTGGAGTCTGAAAGCTGGCAGCGCGCTGGGGGGACCTTTTAAGGATTGAATTCACCTGGGCGAAAAGCTCTCGCGGTCTGGCGGGTTTGGTGATGTAGGCGTCTGCGCCAGCTTCTAATCCTTCCACCTTGTCATCTACCTGACTGCGAGCGGTAAACATGATTATTGGAATGGATTCTGTTTCCGGGTTCGATCGAATAGAACGTGAAATTTCGTAACCGTCTATATCCGGGATCATAATGTCGAGCAAAATGAGGTCCGGGTATTCTTCATTAACAAGCTGGAGACCTTTTTTCCCGGTTGTGGAAGCGAGGATTTTGAACCCTTTTCGTTCCAACATAATACCAACCAGCTTCAGGGTATCGATATCATCATCTATGATCAGAATTGTTTGGGACATTAAGCACCTCAGAAGGTCTGGAAGAAAGCCTGTTAATAAAATATACCATAGATTATAATGTGGAAATGGTATTCAACGCTCTCGAACAAACACTGCCAATTATTGATCTGCCCATCGTGGTAGGCCTTTCTGGAGGCCCAGACAGTATGACTCTACTACATGCCATGAAGGCTAAAAACATGGCTCCAATTGCTGCCCATTTTAATCATAAGCTGCGGAAAGACTCCGATCAGGAAGCTGCCTTCGTGCGTGATTATTGTCTAGCAGAAGGGTTGCCATTTCGGGAAGGGGAAGGAGATGTGCGATCTTATTCTGAGGAGATGGGTTTATCAGTTGAGGAAGCAGCCAGAATATTGCGCTACCAATTCCTATTTAAGATTGCTACGTTGGAATTTGCCGGGGCTGTCGCAGTAGCGCACCATGCGAATGACCAAGTTGAAACTATTCTTATGAACTTGCTTCGGGGAACTGGTGCCAGGGGATTAACTGGGATGCAGGTCGTCAGTTTGCCCAATTCATGGAGTGATACGATCCCCCTGATACGTCCGTTGCTGGACCTGAGTAAAAATCAGATTCTGGATTACATCGAAGAATATCAAATTCCATCCCTGGAAGATCCTTCCAATAAAGATTTAGCTTTTCACCGCAATAATATTCGCCATTCACTGATCCCTCAATTGGAGGAAATATCCCCGGGTTTTCAGAAACGACTGATCCAGACTTCACAAATCTTATCTTCAGAAGATCAGGCACTTGACCACTTTTGTGAGATTGCCTGGGATGATTGCTTAAATAGTCAGGGAGGTAGTTACCTCCAAATTATCCGGGAAGATTTCTTAAATTACCCGACAGCAATCCAACGCCGTTTGATCCGCAAAGCACTATCCAGTCTTCGACCGGATTACAGAGAATTAAGTTTTCCGCAAGTGGAAGCTGCTTTAAATTTCTTACGTAATCCAGCCCAAAAATCAACCAACTGGGTTGCCAAGGTCAATTTATCCCAATCGCCAAAGTGGGTGGTCTTCTCAAACTGGGAAACAGACTTGATCAAGGATCAGTTTCCTCAGATGCGGGACTCACGAAAAAGTCAGATCCCAGGCAAGGGCGAACTTTCTCTAGGAAATGGCTGGCATTTTACTGTCAAACAGCTTGAATATTCTCGAGATCAATATGACCAGCTATCATATCCAGGTGAGGATTTTAGAGTTTGGGTGGATAAAAACTCTCTAGGAAAAAGCCCGATGTTACGGGTCCGCCGCGAAGGTGATATTATTCAACCCTTTGGAATGGGTGGGCAATCTATGAAAATATCCGATATGATGATCAACGAAAAGATACCCGTCCTGTACCGGGAAGAGTGGCCTTTATTGTCATCCGGTGATGTTATTTTATGGGTGCCAGGCGGTAGATTAAGTCAACAGGTTATGGTAACCAGGAAATCTACTGAGTTATTAGAATTATCCTTCACCCGGAAATAAGAACAGGCGCCCGGTTAATCAAGCATCTGAGGTTTTATCAACTTCAATTAACTCTTCAGATTCATCCCTGCTCAAGGTGTGTAGTTTGCGGCTGATTTCTCGCCATTGAACTTCTGAAATTCCCAATTTCTGGCGGATTTTGTTTTGATCCATGCCAACATGCCAGTCCTGAATTGCACTGGTCCAGCGGCACATGGAAAAAGAAACCCGCTTGGTGATTCCAGCATCAGTTCCTAAATCTTCGAGAATATATTCAAGCATCCTGGCAGACCAGGGGAATAGCCTGTCATCTAGAATGTGTTTCCTGCGGTATTCATGGTAGGCATCGATCCAGGAATCGCTGAGGGGAATTTTCCGTTCTTTATAGCGATTTTGGGGACTGGCATACCGAATAAATACCAGGGGTTGATCAGGAGCATCCAATTGAATGTGATTTGGACTTAATGACAGGCATTCTCCTTTTTTGATGCCAGTTTCCAGCAGCAGGGTGAAGAGCAAATGGGATCTTAGATCAGGGTCTGGTGCAACTCGATAAGCATGAGCTGTATTCAGGATCTGTTCAACTTCATCAGGTGTTAGTATTTCAGGCAGGGGACTTCTGACTGATTTTTGGACAACTTTTTCAGCCGGGTTGGCGGGGATCGCACCACCCTCATGAAGCCAGCGGAAAAAGGATTTTAATGAGGTAATCCTTCTTGCCAGGGTTTTAGGGCTGCAGGGAACGCCTCTTTCGTGCTCCATCCATCTTAAAAAGTTATTTAGGTCCGCCAGACTGATTTCACCAACCTGTCGGTCTGGAGGTAAATAGGATGCCAGCAGCCGGAGATCTCCTAGGAAAGCCGTGACTGTGTGTGGTGAACTGCCCTGGTCATTAAGATAAATTTCCCAGGCTTGAAGCGCGGGCGCCAGGGTCGTTCTGGAGTTGATATGAGCGGAGATTTGCGTTTTCATGGGGCAAAACCTTTCGTATAGTCAATATAACTAAGTTTACACGAGGGCAGATACTCTGTCAATAGAATAAAACCTCCTCCCGTATATATCCAACTCAATCAAAATCAAATCCGTTATTTATCAGACCTGTTTCAGGGATTATTGAGGGTGACTGTTCCAGCTTTGGTTTCAATGAAAAAAGTCAGGCGTGGTCCTTGGCCGTCCAAAAAATATTCATCACCCGACTGCTGCCAGTCTCCTGATATGGTCACTTTAGAGAGGGGACCCTCAATATTGACTTCGGCAGGGATACCGTCTGGCACAGATATGACCAGGCGGCTTAATCCGGTTTCAATAAATATATTTGCATCCCGCTGAAGTAATCCGGAAAAATCAAGGTTATAGTTGCCTGCTCCGCTTTGGAATATCATCGTCTGGAAATTGGCATTGGCGAGTTTTTCCATGGTGATATTGGATGCTCCGGTCTCATATCGCAGAGAATTCATGGCAGCAGTATTTGGCGTTGAGAATTTCAATTTTACTGTGGCAGCCCCATCAGTGATGTGAAGATTGATGAGCGCTAATCCTCCAAATTCAAAATCACCGCTGTAACCTCCAGCTTTGATATTCAGTTCAATGGGATGGTTCTTGATTGCCAGATTCCATTCATTTTTGATGGTTTCATCAATGGTTGGGATGGCATTCAATTGCAGGTTTCCTTGTTTTACTGATACTCCGTTATCATCAACGGTAACTACAGGTTTGAAGTCTGTCACATTATAAGATGCTAATCCAGATATCAGATCCTCACCCGGATTTGGGATCAGGGTCATTTTACCTGCTCCAAATGATAAATTCAGGTCCAGAGGCGGTGGAGAATCAGGGACAGGAACCAGAATCTGTTCAGTGACAGTGGGTCCAGTTTTTTGTTCGGTTTTAAAGGGAAGTTCAATTTTTATTCCACATCCTGACAAGAGAATTGAAAGGGTGATGGAAAAAATTAACAGGGTTGATGTCTTTTTCATGGTTTACTCCTCAGCATATGTAGCTGAATTCAGAAGTTATGTGATTATATAGTTGCAGGATTCATTCCAAAGGGAAAATGGGTTCCAGATCACCTAAAACAGGCTCGGGTTTGGTTATATGAACCTGGACGAAAGCTACCAGGCTGGCGATTATCTCACGTATGCTCCAATATCCAGAATCCCTGTAAGGTCTCATATCAGCGGTTACTCCTACAGATTCGAGCCCCAGGGTATTGCAGGTATACAGAGCGCGTGGTAAATGAAATTGTTGAGTAACAAGGATTGCCGAGGACAGTTGAAAGATATCCCTGGCCCGGTAGCAAGTATCATATGTCCGCCGTCCGGCATAATCGAGCACGATATCGTTTTCCGGGACTCCCAGTTCAAGAGCGTAGGCTTTCATTGCTCCAGGTTCGTTGTAATTGAGATAGCGGTTATCACCGCTCATCAGTATTTTATTGATTTTTCCTGAAAGGTATAACTTTGCAGCAGTAGCTACTCGATCTTTTAAGACCGAAGTAGGACTGCCATCAACCAGTAACCCAGCTCCAAATACTATGGCAGCTTCATCTGCTGGTACATTTTCGGTGTCAAAGGTCCGCTTTTGAGATTCGTGAACCATAATAACCCGGGGTGTACCCACCAGGATAATAATCAACAGCAAAAATATTAAAAGAGCCACTTTTCTTCTTTTTTTACGCACTTGCGCATTTTACCATGCCGGAGAGAAATTCAAGACCATCAGGATTCAATTTCATGATCAGGTTGGTCTAAATAAAGGGCGATTGTTTCGTGATAGATCTGTTGCAGGGGGATTTTATATTTTTTTGCCATTTTGGCACAATCTTCATATTCAGGGGATACTTTTTGTTGATTTTCCGCGGTAATAGCTATCTTGACTCGAATTTTTCCATAAGGAGTTTTTACTTCCTCAATTCTTCTGACAAGGCAAGAACGATTGACCAGGATTTGTTTAATGCCCAGAGTGGTAGTTTCATGGAAGAGGATAGATTTGTGAAGATCGATATCATAAATTTCTGATAATACCTGTATTTGGATGCCGGGTCGATTTTTTTTCATTTGAATGGGAACTAGCACTACATCGAGAGCGCCAGCTTCAAACAGACGGTCTACCACATAAGGGTAAATCTCAGGATTGAGATCATCCAAGTTTGTCTCTAGGACTGCCAGCTGCTGGATAGTTTCATGATTTGGAGATGCGATATCGCCAATCATAACTCTGAGCAGGTTAGGAAAAGGCAAATCTCGCCCACCGGCACCGTATCCCACAGCCTGCAATGTGAGAGGTGGCGCTGGACCATAATCATCCGTCAGGTGCGTGATCAAGGCTGCCCCGGTTGGAGTGACCAGCTCAGTTTCGATATCTCTTCCGAAAACAGGGACTCCTTCTAATAGGCTCAGAGTTGCTGGAGCAGGCAGTGGTATTTCCCCATGTGCACCCTTTATGAACCCTTTGCCCATAGGTATGGGTGAACAAAAAACCTTTTCAATTCCTAAATAATCCAGTGCCAGCAATGTCCCGGTAATATCGACAATGGTATCTGTTCCACCTAATTCATGCAGGTGAACCTTTTCTACAGGAACATTATGGATGCCCCCTTCTATCCGCGCTAAATTCTGAAAGATTTCCAGGGACTGGTCTTTAACACCCGGTGGCAAACTGCTTTCCAGAATGATTTTCTCGATATCAATTAGATGCCGTTCTGGTGGTTGTTTTCCAACCGATATATCAACTTTAATTGCCCGAAACCCATTTTTGCTGACCTCACCTGCCTTAAGATCAAACTCGGAAAGGTTTAATCCACCCAGTAAGTATTTGAGTTTCTTAATCGGCATGCCGGCGTCAATCAATGCCCCCAGGATCATATCCCCACTCGCTCCGCCAATCAGGTCAAAATAAAGGACTTTCATTGCTGAATTCTCCTTAAGATCAAATAGGCATAGACTGCAGCACCAAAACCATTATCGATGTTCACTACAGCAATGCCTGGAGAACAGGCGTTTAACATCGCCAATAGGGCAGATAAACCCTGGAAGTTGGCACCATAACCGACGCTGGTGGGTACCCCAATCACTGGACACGATACCAGTCCACCAACTACACTTGTCAATGCTCCTTCCATGCCTGCGATACTGATAATCACATCTGCCTCTGACAGCAGGGATTGCTGGTCAAGTAAACGATGGACACCCGAAACACCAATATCGTAAGCTCTCACTACTCGATTTCCCAGGAATTCTAGAGTCTGGGCAGCTTCTTCTGCAACAGGTAGGTCGGATGTTCCGCCGGTCACGACCATCACATAAGGGTTGTCCTCCCCGGGAACTGGAGAATCTCCTTTTGATAAACGCAGTAGTCTGGATACCGGGTCAAAACTGGCTTCAGGCAATCTTTCCAGCACATAGTTCGCGATTTCTGTTGAGACTCGGGTTCCCAGGACTCGGTCATGGTGTTCCCAAAGGCGTTTCATAATTTCAAGAACTTGTTCAGGTGTTTTATTTTGACAGTAAACCACTTCGGGTAGACCCTGTCGTAAATCTCGATGCAAATCCAATCGGGCAAACCCCAGGTTTTCATAAGGAAGGGACTTCAGTCGTTTTAACGCATCATCAACGCTGGTTTTCCCTTCCTGAACTGAGTTCAATAAATCTTCCAGTTTAGATTTATCCATTATCGATTAACCCTTCATTAAGGCTTCCGGATCGAAAACCTTTGATATCTAGGGTTATATATTTATAACCAAAGTCTTTGAATGATCTGATAATCTCAAGGCGATGATCTAGCAATATCTGAAAATCCTGGGGGGGGATTTCTATGCGGGCTACATCTCCATGATGGCGAACCCTGAACTCATTGAAGCCAAGAACTGATAGATAATCTTCAGCTCTTTCTACTTGCTGGAGCAGGCTCAAGGTTATCTCAGTACCATAGGGGATCCGTGACGATAGACAAGGAGAGGATGGTTTATCCCAATTAGGCAGGTTAAGCTCTTTGGCTAATTGCCGGATTTCTCCTTTTGAAAATCCAGCTTCCTGCAATGGGCTGCGAACGGATTGTTCCTGGGCTGCCAAGAGCCCGGGGCGGTAATCACCCAGGTCATCTGCATTGCTGCCGTCAAGTATTACATGATAACCGTGTTGTTCGGCATATTCATTAAGTAATTTGAAGAGGTGATCCTTGCAGAAATAACAACGGCGTTCTGAATTTGATGTAAAGTCAGGCAGTTCCATTTCCTGTGAGTTTTTTTCAATCAGCTTGAACCCTTGCGTCGCAGCGATATCCCGGGCCTCTATCAGTTCCCGGCCAGGCAATGTAGGAGATATTACGATTAAACCAGCTGCCCGATCCCCCAGTACATCCTGAGCAACTTTCATCAGCAGGGTACTGTCCACACCTCCGGAATAGGCAATCAGGGCATTCTCCATGCTAGAGAGATTTTCTTTTAGTTTTCCTAATTTATCTATCATGATGTCAAGTCTACCATAAAGGAAAAGCCTTTCTTAAAGGCAACGATCCGTAATTCAAATAGGATTACGGATCGTATTGACGTAATTTATGCTTATTCCTAGACCATTTTTTCCCTGACTATAGAGCTTATGTAATCCATCAAAGCAACTACAACTGCAATAGCGAGCATCTGCACACTGGCTGCCCGGTAATGCAGCAGTTGGATATTTTGTTGAAGAAGGAATCCAATACCACCGCCGCCCACAAAACCAATGATGGTTGACATGCGGACGTTGATATCCCAACGGTACATGGTGAACGAAATATAGGGTGATACGATCTGGGGCACGACCGCGTAGACGATAGTCTGCAATCGGTTTGCGCCGGTTGCCTGAACTGCCTCAAGCGGACCAGGCAGAATGCTTTCTACCTGTTCAGAGTAGAGTTTTGCCAGGGCTGCCATGGTATGTAGAGCCAGGGCCAGGGATCCTGCAAAGGGCCCGATGCCGACCCAGATCACAAAGACAATAGCCATTATCAGGGATTCGATTGAACGGGTTCCATTGAGTATGGTCCGGGTGATGAAATAAATTGCCAATCCTGTAGGCAGAGCCTGTTTGGGTCGAACGATGAGGGCCAGGATAAGACCAATTGCCCCACCTATCCCGGCTGGCCAGTAAAGGGTTTTACTTAAATTGTCAATTTGATAGAACCAGTTTAATGCAGTGCCAATAAGTGCAAATAAGGTCCCACCGGCCAGTGATGCGCTTACCAGGTTGATTATCTTTACAATACCTTCAGATGATTTATCGCTGATAGTTTGGCCGAGTTTTCCTAAAGACCCTCCTACTACCGCTCCGATAGCCAAAGCTGTAATAGCTGGAATAATCAGCCGGGCCGCTTCACCGACCTGAAAGAGGAAATTTCCCAAAAAACCAAATACGCCGAGGATTTCCACCAGGGCGCTTCCAGCAGCCCGAGATAAGACCTCGAGGAATAAAAGGGCAGCAACACCAAACACCCCGGAAACTAACATTGCCAGGCCGCGAAGTATTTTCACCGGTTGAGATATTTCTTTAGTTTCACCTGGTTTAACGCTCCAGCGCAATAAAACGAACACTATTACCAGGGAAATCAGAACTCCTATCAATGAGTTCAGTGAATTATCAAGAGTCGTAGTGAGTATTGTTTTGAGCAAATTTGTTGCTGTGAGGCCAAGGTAAATGCCAACAGGCCAACCGATCAGGGAAAAAGCCACACTTGTTAATGGGCTTTTATTTTTAGCCATTAAATTCCGGGCTGCGATGAAACTGATTGGAATTGCCACGGCTGTACCTATGGCAGTAGCCAACAGGGCCATAAATACAGTTTCAATGATCTTGTCCAGGGTGGCTGTAGCTGTTCTAGTTACCAGGGGACTGCCTACCCGGTCCCTGATAGTTGCCCGAATATGTTGGGCTTCAGCAACAGGTTGTCTGGTTGGAAGTTCAACCTCAATTGAGAAGTAACCATTGTTGTCAGCTACAAAATCTTCGAGGGGTTTTTTTATACCACTGGCAGTGAAAAAATCCAGGGGACCTTTACTGCCAGGGACAAAATTAAAGCCTTCGATCAAAATGATATCTTTCGGTGATCCACAATATTTACTTGCTAAAAGATGGGTTTGGTTGGTGTCTTGGTCTGGAGCTTCAATGGCCTGTCCCTCGGGACATGGAAGATAAAAAGGTATTTCAATAAGTGTTTCAATTATTTCGTATTCAATAATATCTGGGTGAGCTAGCGCCCGTATCACGCGCTTGAGCTGTGTTAAGCGGATTTCTGAACGGGTAGTTTCAAAATTGACATCTGTTACTTGGACGCCATATGCAAAAACAACAATCACAAGGAAGACTATTAAGCCTAATCCTAAAGACCGCAGTAGAGATGGTTTTTTGTTTTCCATAAAGAATTCCTTAACCTACCCGCTCAGCTTCTTTGCCATAAATTTCTTTAAACTTTTTGTCATCGATCTCATGAGGAGGTCCATCAAACATGAGCAAGCCGTCATTGAGAGCAATAGCTCGGTCAGCATACCTGTGGACGAGATCAAGAAAATGCAAACTGCATAAAACCATCACACCGTCTTCCTTGTTGATGGTTTCCAGATACTGCATGATGCTGTGTGCCAGGACAGGGTCAAGACTGGCTACAGGTTCGTCTGCCAGGATGATTTCCGGTTCTTGCATCATAGCCCGGGCAATACCGACCCGCTGCTGCTGACCTCCGCTCAGTTCATCTGCTCTTTTATAGGCTTGGTCAGCTATGCTGAACCGATCCAGCTGCTTTTTGGCCATTTCGTAGTCGCTTTTTGGGAAGCGATTAAACAAACTCATGGCAGGGTTAACATAACCTAACCGACCAGCCAGTACGTTGGTGATTACCCTCGATCTGGAGACAAGATTAAAGTGCTGGAAGATCATGCCGATTTTACGACGGATTCGCAGCATTTCATCTTGACTGGCTGCGGTGATGTCCTCGCCATTCCAGATGATTTGTCCCTCTGTCGGTTCAACCAGGCGGTTAATACATCGCAGCAGGGTTGATTTACCAGAACCGCTCAAGCCTATGATTGCCAGGAATTCTCCGGGTTTAACCGAAAAGCTGACATCAGTCAGGGCCTGGGTTCCCCCCTCGTATACTTTTGTGAGGTTTTTAATTTCTAACATAGGATTAATTCACTTAGCCCCGGATATTGATATCCGGGGCTATTTTAATACAGATTAGTGAGGATTACTCGCCGATGTTCTCAAGGGAGATTCCCTGAGCTTCCATCATGAGCCGGATCCCATCAAAGTTTTCATCAAAGATGGGAGCAACGCCGGTCCAATCATAGAATTGTTCGTTGCAGAGGGTCTCTGCGCAGGCATCGCTGGCAACATAAGCAGTAATTGCCTGAACGATCAATGCCTTGAGATCCTCTGGGAAATCGGGGGAGAAGGACATGGTGTCGTTGGGAATTTCCGCCGTGAGACCAATGATGCCAACTATCTGGATCACGTCTGGGGATTCCTCGCTGATGGTTGTGCGGGCATCGAGCACGCGGTATTCACCGCAGTACGTCTTGCCTTCATCAGTAACAGCACAGTCCTCGAGGATATCGAGATATGGTTCTGGTGCATTACCCATAGCCCATGTACCTTCCGGAAGCAAGGGAGCACTGAAGTAAGTTGTACCAAAATCAGCCTCGCCGTTGTAAACTGCTTTGACTACTGCAGTGTGTCCACCAGCTTCGATCATCTCACCAACAGTCAGGCCCATCTCAGCAAACAAAGCAGTGGGGTAGAGGTAACCGGATGTGGAAGCGGGATAAGGATATGCCCAAGATTTTCCTTCCAGATCCGCTATAGTTTCAATCCCACTATCACGCCGTACAATGAACTGAGCCCAGTAGACGTTCCAGCCGTATCGCACAGAAGCGAGTGCAGGTTGTACACCACAGAGCTCGTTTGCTAAAGCGTATCCCATGGCGGGGATGAAGCCGATGGTGTCGGTGGGTGAAGCACACATTTCTTCGATGGTGGCTGCATAGGAGGTGGGAACGCTGACTTCCACGTACATTCCCGTTGCGGCAAGCAGACCTTCCTCGATCAGGTCACCACTGGCGATCATGAAGTCGACATCCACGGAAGGAACAAAGAGTACCTTGATGGGGTGACCTTCGCTGCCGAGAGCCGCTTCTACTGGCTCGGTTGTTGGCGGAGGAGGATCGGTGGGCTTGGGAGTTGCTGGTATATATGGAGCTGGTGTTCTTTCAGTCTGGCCTCCGCATGCACCGAGGACCAGAGAACTGACGATCAAAAGGGCAATGAGCACCCAAAAGAAACGTTTTGTTTTCATTCTTCTTTCTCCTTATACATTATTTGAACACAATACTTGACTTGGAAAATGTTTTGTTTAGCGAGTTGCACCACCTCCTTTAAATCAAATCATGGTTAATTGAATTTTTGGTTTTGACAGAAAATGTAAAGGAATGATTTTGGCATAGATATAATCAGATATGCTTATTGCACTCTGGTAAACAGTAAATACAATCATAATCAAAATATATGATTCTAACAAGGATGATTTCCATCATATAAATAAAATTATCAGCCATTTATTTGTACTCAAAAGAATGAACAATAACCTTGTGTTGGCTATAGACCGGGGTTAAAATCTTCTCATGGATAATATATCTGATCCCGGCTATCGGGATGCACTTGACTATATTTACAGCTTTGTGGATTTCAGCAGGACTCACCAGGAAAATCTCAGGCCGGAAAACTTTGATTTAAAGCGGATGGTTTCCTTGATGGAGATCCTTGGATCTCCCCAGGATGATTTTCCTTCCATTCATGTCGCTGGCAGCAAAGGCAAAGGTTCTGTGAGCGCATTTTGTGCTTCAGTTTTACAAGCTGCCGGGTTCAAGGTAGGATTGTATACCTCACCGCATTTAAAAGATTTTGAAGAGCGAATGCAAATCAACGGAGTACCGATTTCTCGAAATACCCTGGCTGAATATGTTGAGGAGATCAAACCCGCCGTTGAATCTATCCTCAAACTGACCACATTTGAAATCATGACCGGCCTTGCTTTTTTATTTTTCGCCCGTCAGAAAGTGGATATTGCCGTCATCGAAGTTGGATTAGGCGGCCGCTTAGACGCCACGAATATCATTACACCCCTGGTATCGGTGATCACATCCCTTTACCTGGACCATGTCTCAATACTGGGTGATACCCTTGAGCAAATTGCGTCTGAAAAAGGGGGGATCATCAAACCTGGAATTCCGGTCATTTGTGCTCCCCAGGAGCCCAAGGCTCTGGAAGTCATTCGTACTATCGCCCGGGCAAACGGATCAAAATTGGTGGAGATCAAGAGAGATTATCCTTATTCTGTTGTGTCAAAAAGCCTTAAAGGCCAGGATTTTCAAATAGATTTGCCAGATGACGAGTCGGGTACTAGTTTCTGGATACCTTTACTGGGTGAATTCCAGGTTATCAATGCTGTGACCGCTTATGCCACTTTGATTGAGTTAAGCCATTTTGGATTTTCTTTGGATATCCCAACAATCAGGGATGGATTTTCGAGAACATTTTGGCCGGGAAGATTTGAGGTATTGAGGAAAGAACCTCCTGTAATTGTGGATTCAGCCCACAATCCAGCATCGATAGGAAAACTCAGAGAAACCATAAACGAATTCTTTCCGGATCAAAAACTGATTCTTGTCTTTGGCATTTCTGAAGATAAACAGTTGGATGGAATGTTCACAGAAATATTGCCCCGGACGGCTCATTTAATCTGCACCCAGGCAGATCATCCCCGGGCGATGGATCCTGAAAAGATGGCAGATCTGGCACGGGCATATGACTGTGAGGTGACCTCAATTTCAAATGTCGGAGAAGCCTTAGCCAAGGCTTTGAGCCTGGTTGATCAGGGGCAAGTAGTAGTTGTCGCAGGAAGCATCTTTGTTGCTGCCAGCGCCAGGATTGCCTGGTTTGAGAATCTGGATACTTAATCTACTCGCAAGCATTTTCCAGATGCTCTTCAAAAGTAAGGGCAAAGTTGTGGCTTCCTGAACCATCACAGGCTGCTCTGAAATAGAGGAAGTTTGTTTGGGTAGGGTTGGCGACTGCTTGTAGAGCGTTTAGACCTGGATTACAGATCGGTCCGGGAGGCAGCCC
>CAYUXO010000046.1:0-19708 GCA_964448865.1 uncultured Anaerolineales bacterium | reverse complement strand
ACCAGGTGAGATTTTCTCACCTGGTCTTTGTTGGTACTGAAACCGGATATACTATTCGGGTTTGCCAGTCTTATCAGGTTTGCCGTTTTCGCGGGTGCTCATATGCAGCTCCCGGAAATAAGCTCGTGTGCAGGTCCAGTCCTCTTCACAAAAATCTTTGTGGTAAGCCAGGACTACTTCCTCGCTGAATCCGTATTTTGCAGCGATCTGCAGGCTCGTCTGGTTATCTTTTTCAGAAAAACCTTCCGATTGGGTTTGTACTTGCTCTCTTAAGGCTTTTCGGACACAACCCCAGTTACCTTCGCATTTTCCATTGAACAGGATCATCACATCACCAAATTCAGCTGTAAATTGCTCTGCCAGCCTTTCAGCTGTGCCCTGGTTCTTTTCTTCCAGTTGGGTGGCTTGTTTTTCCTCTCGTACCGTCAGAGCTTCTTCCTGGAGAGATTTCTTATATTCTTGAACACCCATTTCCAGGATCACGATAGCACTGATTCCATCTGTAGCCAGACTGTAAGCTTGTTTGAGATCTCCCCAGCTGTCTGCTAGGCTGCGGTTATCGGCGATCTCGGTCCAGTCGACTTCCAGGCGGTCAGCGAAACTGGCTGCGTGTCTGAGCTCGGAGAGGGTCAGACCGTCCGCAAGGTAAACGTCCAGCTCAGTTGGATCAACTTCCAGTTCATTGGCCAGCTTGTAGAATTGCCCCAGTTCACCCGGGTTGGTACCATCGGCGATCCTGGTCAAAGCGTCCTCAAAATCTGCTTCGTAACGAGTAGTGGAGCGGACTGCGATTCGAACATCGCCCAGAGTGTATTCCTCGCTCATTACCAGGCCCATCAACTCTGCCAGATCATGATCTTCCAGCAGATCTGCAAAACGATCTAGCTGCAAAAGCGCTCCCCAGCCGCTTTCGTTAAGTTTCCAGTCCAGGATGTCTTCCCAGCTAAGTTCTTCCATGCTTTCGGCCAGGTGATAAGCTTTCCACATCAAACCAAAACCGAGATTGTTTTCTTCAGATTCGTTGTCAAATATCCCGTAGATATCTTCGCAAGTATACAGGTCATTCGATTGATCCGGGAAGATGGTGTTGACACCGTCGGCTATTTTCTGGGCCATGGGGTGGCAGGCGTCTTCTGGATCAGCTACGACTACAGGCATGGTATCTGAAGCAGTGAAGCTGCAAGAGTCAGTGACCAGCACCAGGGGATAGTATTTTCCAACCTCGGTATAGTCAGAGGTCGCTCCCTCACCAGTTTCACCATCATCAAAGGTGCCATCTCCATCCAGATCCCAGGCATAAATGTAGGGCTCGGTGCCGCCTGTTACTTCAGTAAAGAATTCTACCGTGCCAGCATCTCCCAGGACAAAGAGGGGAGGGAAAGGGCTGCTGGAAAGAACCACTTCGGGACCTTCCAGTGTGAGTATTCCGGTCCTGGTGTCCTCTTGGCCGTCCGTTCCGACACGCACTGTCCATTCATAATCTCCCTGGTCGGGATAGACATGGCTGAGAGTCCAGCTTGGATCTTCAACCGTAATGATATCGGTGGTATCACCATCGCCAAAATCCATAACGAACAAGTATGATTCAGCGATATCTGTCCATTGGATCGTGAATTGGACCTCACCGCAATTTGCAAGGGTATCAACTCCGGTGATCTCCAATGGGTCACTTGCTTCTTCTGCAAGAACTCCACCAGCACCTGCCAGGCTGGCGAATAAGATCACCGCTGTTATCGCAAAACGAAAGATGTTTTTTGAGTTTTTATACATGGTATCTCCTTGACTTGAATATTTATTGATAGATGCTGATTTGATTGATCAATTGATTAATTCCTCAGTCTGGGCCGCCCGCTCCGGGAGAGGTCGGCGTTACATCCATTCCTGAGCCATCATTTCCATTTCCCTGGCCCTTCCCATTGTTATCATCCTGCCCGGGAGGGGAGTCGGGTTTATTGGAATTTCCCTTGTCTTCCTTTTTCCCCTGGCCGGGATTTTCAGATTTTTCTTTTTGTTCCTTGACCTTATCCTTGAACCCCTGGGGTTCATTTTTGCCATTCTCGACCAGCTCCAGGCGCTCGCGGATCTTTTCCTGGGCTTTCAGTAGCCCTGGAGCTCCGCCCTGGGGGTGTTCTTTCCCCATTTCTGCCATCATCTGGTTTTGTTTTTGCAGGTTTTCCTCGATCTGACTGAGGGCATTATCAAATCCCTTATCATCCAGCTTTGCCGCCTGCTCGAGCATTTTCTGGGTGTGTTTGTCAAGCAGTGCCAGGGCTTTTTCAGAGACCGGCTCACCAGTGGCAACCTGGGCCTGGATTTCTTGCAGTCGACGGTTGGCAAATGACACATACAGGTCCAATTTGTCCTCAGGGTCGGTTTCTAAAATGACCTGGATCTCTTCTGTCAGTGTTTTCACTCCGTAGAGCAGATCATCTGGTCCGCTGGCTTGGGCAGCGTAGACTGTTCCGCCCAGGCTGGATAAAACTACCAGCAGAACCGCAGCAACAGCCGCAAACCTGGACACCAAGGTGCGGCGGCCATTTGCCATCGGTTGGCGGGCGGGTTTGTTTTGGACTGCCGGCCGGGGTTTTAAACTCTTGATTTGAGTCAGGTAGTTTTCCCTGCTGGCATGGCTGTATTGCAGATCCCGTTCCGGGACATCCTGTAAGCTTTCTAGCTGTTTCTTTAGTTGGGGATTGAGATTGTCTTTATTCATTTTTTTATCCTTCGAACACTTGAATATGATTGCGCTCTACCCTTAAGACGCAAAATTACCATCCAGGATACGGGTATTTGGATGAATATTGATTAATCTCTGAAAAAAGGGGAGATAGGTTGAGAGGGTCAGGCAGATCTATACTTCTGATTCTGGACTTTCACCCGGTTCAGGCACTTCTTGACCGATAAGTATTCGCTCCAACGCAGCCAGGCCGCGGTGCTGCAGTGCCTTAACAGCACCAAGTGATTTTTCCATGACCTGGGCGATTTCCCCCCCGCTCCAGCCTTCCAGGAATTTCAAAACTATCACCTGCCGCTGGTCCGCGGTGATCAGTCTTAATGCCTGCCGGACCCGGTCTGCATCCTGGTGGGAAGAGAAAACGCTGGCCGGACCTGGTTTATCGTCGGGTAAACGTTCTTCGTCAAGTTCCAGGGATGGTGGTGGCTGCCGGCGGAAGCGGTCAGTGATCAGATTGTGGGTGATGCGGTAAAGATAAGCCTTAAGATGTTCTTTTGGACCTCCGCCTCGTTCCAATGCACCCAGAAATCGGAAAAAAGTTTCCGATACAAGTTCTTCTGTTGCCTGGAAATCTCCGAGGTGCTTATACGCGTAAGCAAAAAGAGGGTCGCTGTAGAGATCGTAAATCTCAACCAGGGCATTTTGATCCAGTGTGCGAGCTCGTTTTAGAAGTTGTTCCGGATTTGTGGACATTATCACTTAATATTAGACGAAATAATCTGGAAATGGATACGTTTTGGCAATGGAACTTAATATGATTTTGATATCAGGTATTTCAGGCAACTTTTTGCAAATGATAAAGCTGAGTCTGGTTTCCACCTGCTTTCTTGGCATGATACATGGCTGTATCAGCTGCAGAAATAAAATCTTCAATTAACTCAGTTCGAAATTCAGGGTATGTTGCTATTCCCATGCTCGCGGTCAGGTTGATCTCCAAACCGGAGCAATCGATTGCTTCTTCCAGGATAGAACGTAAACGTTCGCTAAAATGATGGGCTTGTGCAGGATCAGTATTGGGCAAAAAGAATAAAAATTCATCTCCCCCGAATCTGCAGGCCAGATCACTTTCCCGCAGACTGTCCTGAATCGCCAATCCCAGGGTTTCCAGGGTTTTATCTCCGGTCATATGTCCAAATTGGTCATTGATTTCCTTAAAATTATCCAGGTCCGCAATGATCAGGGCATAAGGAAGCAGGTCTCTGGTAGCAATCTTGTGAAAATAGCCGGCTCTTTCCAGGAATTCCCTTTTGGTTAGCAGGCCTGTCAGCGAATCGAAGGTCGCCAGCTCCCGCATCTCTTCTTCCAGGCGAGCAACCTTTAAGAACAGACGGATCACATAGAAACTCAAGATGGGTGTAACAATCAAGGTAATGATCACGGATATAAATAAAACGGTTCTCAGATTGAGGGGGATACCAAATTTTTCCAGGAAATATGTCAGAACCAGCGTGGAAACCAGGGCCAGACAGACTGCCAGGAAAGACAGGAGGACTATCGATTTAAATAAGCCGATCTTTCTGATGTATTGACGCATAAAATTACAGTTTCCAGGTGGAAACCCCAACCTAATCTAATTTTATGAATCGTATCATCAAAATTATCCCCCTCAAGCAGGGTTTATTTACAATAATGTGAGGATATGCTGGTTATATCTCCCCTGTTTCCTCTTTACCGAAGGGGCTTTTTATTATTGTTAGATAATAGTGGATGCTCGCTCCCCCTAATCCCCCTCCAATGCCAAGGTACATAATACCTAATAAGGGTTTGGGAATAGGAGAATATACCCGTAAACCAATCCCTAATCCAATCATAAACAGCACCAGGGGATAGCTGTGCCATTCCTGAAAGGCGAACAGGCAGGGTTTTTCAACCGGCATATCCTGAATTCTTCGGCTGTTTTTACGGGCGAGTTTTGAAAATCCAAAATAGTATATCAAACCGGCGAGAATGATCCCGGGCAGCCAGTAATACCATTTTGCTGTTATCCCTGGTTGGAATATCCAGCCCAGGGCCAGGGATATCAAAAACAGGCCAACACCTGTCCAGATCACTCCAGCCAGAAGTTGCAGCCAATTTTTATGTACTCCGGGTTTGATCTTTTTAATCCAATCCATACCTGACTATTTATACCACTATGAATCTAAGATTTTATTTACGTTCCCTGGTAATGATAAGTGTATACTGGAGGCAGATTGTGATAGTTTTGATTGGTTTCCAACCGCAGAGGAGATATTAATGAGTATCACCCCGGATCTGTTTGAATTCTTGCGAGAGCTGAGTGAAAACAATAATCGAGATTGGTTCCAGGCCAACAAAGGCCGTTATGATAGTGATGTGAAGGCCCCCCTTTTTGATTTCATTGAAGCGTTTGGGGATCGACTGCCAGCCATCAGCCCCCATTACCAGGCTATCCCCAGAATAAATGGCGGATCTCTGTTCAGAATATACCGGGATGTGCGTTTTAGCAAAGATAAAACCCCCTACAAAACCGCAGCAGCCCTGCATTTCCGGCATGAAAGCGCCCGGGATGTCCATGCCCCGGGTTTCTATTTACATCTGGAGCCAGGTGAAGTCTTTGTGGGTTGCGGCATCTGGAAGCCGGATGGAGATTCGGTGACAAAAATCCGCACTAAGATCACTGAGCATCCTGATCAATGGCAGTCGGCTATATCCAATGAGAATTTTGCGTCGGTTTACAAATTAGGGGGCGATTCCCTCAAGAGGCCGCCCCGGGGATTCGATCCTGAACATCCCCTGATCGTAGATTTGAAGAGAAAAGATTACCTTGGTTCGGTTGAACTAGATGAAAAGACAGCTTATCAACCTGATTTTCTGGATACTTATCTGGATCTGTGCACCCGGGCTGTTCCGTTCATGCGGTTTTTAACCGAGGCAGTTGGATTGCCGTGGTAGAGTATGTCATTGCGAGCGAGCGGAGTGAGCGCGGCAATCTCCTTGACAGGGGATTGCCGCGTCGGCCTTCGGCCTCCTCGCAATGACACAAAAAACCTCCGGGGTAAACATTACCATCACGGAGGTCAATAAATTACTATTTACTAATTACATCTTACTGACTTACGAATCCTCCAGCAGTTCTTTCAGCTTCTCATTGGATTCGTTTTCCACTTCCGCATGCATGCTCTCACCGTGTGAGTCCATGGTCACAACCACTGGGAATCCCTTTACCTTTAATACCCAGATGGCTTCCGGGACGCCGAAGTCCAGTTTATATACTCCGATAACTTTTTCAACAGATTCGGCAATTAAAGTAGCAGCCCCGCCGATAGCATGAAAATAGACCGCCGGCACATCCTGGCAAGCCTGGAGTGTACCTTTCCCCATTCCCCCTTTGCCAATCACTCCCCTCAGATCAAAATGATGCAAAATCTCACTCTGGTAAGGTTCTTCCCTGATGCTGGTAGTGGGTCCGGCTGCAACAAACTTGTACTCTCCGGAATCTAGGCCAGAAACTACAGGACCGCAGTGATAGATCACGCTCTCCTTAAATATGGGCTGGATGGCCTGATAAACTTCAAGGTCATCTCCTTCTGGCTGTCTGGTTTTCCGGATAAATGTGTCGATCATCCATTTGTGAACAGTATCCCTGCCGGTTGCCATGATCCCATTAAGGGTAACCGTGTCTCCACAGTGCAGCTCCTGAATAGCTCCCGGTGTGATGGGAATGGTGAGTTCTTTCATGTTAATTAACCCTCCAGGTATTTTGAAACCAGCAAATCAAGCCGCCGGCGTGTTTTAGGGGGTATAACCTCAGGATCGGTGATAATTGCTCCATCCAGGGCTCTCCGGCAGGTGCAACCTCGATCCTCTTTGGGTGGATTTTCTACAAGATGAATGAGGGCGTCTTTTACATGGTTTGTGTTTTGTTTGATTATTTTCAGGACCATCTCCACTGAAACGGCTTTTTCGCGGTTATGCCAGACATCATAATCAGTGATATGAGCGATTGACGCGTAGCATAACTCTGCTTCGCGGGCCAGGAAAGCTTCCGGAGCGGAGGTCATGCCAATGATGGACATACCCCAGGATCGGAAGGTGTTGGATTCTGCCCGGGTTGAAAATCGGGGTCCATCGATGATCACGAAATCACCGCCCTGATGAACTGTTGTCCCACCAGCTTCTAAGGCGGTTGTTAGATGTTCGGATAAATCTTCACAAAATGGATCTGCAGTGCCAACGTGGGCGGTTAGCCCATTCTCGAAAAAAGTATTCTGACGGCACTTGGTCATATCCAGGATCTGATCAGGGATCACCAGGTCTCCTGGGCGATAGTCCTCGCGCAGTGAACCACAGGCGTTGATGCTGATGACCCGGTCTACGCCCAGGGACTTCAGGGCATAAATATTAGCCCGGTAGTTTACCTCTCCGGGATTAATGGAGTGTCCTGCCCCATGGCGGGCCAGGAATAGAATTCGTTCCCCGTTAATTTCTCCCTCTAACACCGGTCCGCTGGGTTTTCCAAATGGAGTATTAATCAAGTGCTCTTTGGTCTGGGAGAGTCCGGGAATTTGATATAAACCAGAACCACCGATTACTGCAAAAAGAGGAGAGTCGCTCATGGATTTTCCTTTGGGATATGTAACGGGATTATAGAAGAATCCCAGTCATTGCACAAGATTGACATTAATCACCCGTAATTAAGCACACCTTAAAGTTTTGTTAGGTGGTGCTGAAAAATTGACCAGAATTCGGTATACTGAAAGTATGATGAATAAAGGACAAACTGGTTTTGAAGAAGTCTCTCATACGGCAGACATGGAAATACGTGTCCAGGCCAAGGATCTGGAATCTTTGTTCAAAGCAGCCGCGGACGGCATGTTTTATCTGTGTGGTATTGAGGATTTCGAAAAGGGAATTTCCTCGGTCACGCAGTCAATCTCTCTCGAGGCCATGGATTATGAGGGCTTGCTGATCCTTTTCCTGGAAGAATTGCTTTACCGGCTCACAGAAGATTATATGTTTTATGAGATCGGTAAGATCAACATTGACAGTGAATACTCACTTAAAGCTAAACTGACCGGAACCCAGATAAAATCCTATCAGCGGGATATCAAAGCAGTAACTTACCATAACCTCAATATCCAGCGGACAGATGATGGTTATGTTGTGAATATCGTTTTTGATATCTAAACAAATATTGCAGGTGCTCCAGCATGATCTCCGTAGCTGATCTTATAAAAATCAATTCCTTCGAATGGGAAATCCCCAGATCTTATAGAGCGGATATGCGGGTCCCTGTCCGGGTATTTGCGTCTGAAGATTTGCTGAAAGCCGTTACCCGTGACAAATCCCTGGAACAGGCAGTCAATGCCACTACACTGCCGGGTTTGGTAGGCAGTGTGTTGGTTATGCCTGATATGCACCAGGGTTATGGCTTTCCTATAGGGGGAGTGGCTGCAACACGTTATCCGGAAGGAGTTATCTCTCCGGGAGGGATAGGTTATGACATCAACTGCGGTGTGCGCCTGCTGGGAAGCCGCTTGTCTTATGAGGAAACTAAACCCTTTATAAAGGAATTAGCGACTGCCTTAAATCAACACTGTCCCAGCGGTGTGGGAATTGGAGGACACCACCGCTTACATACAAAGGAAGTTGAAAAGGTCTGCCGGGAAGGATCCCGTTGGGCTAAAATGGCAGGCTTCGCAAGCGAAATGGATCTGCGGCGGACCGAAGAAGGAGGGCGTATCGCAGGGGCTGATCCCCGTTACCTGAGTCCCCGGGCCCTTAAAAGGGGCACTGGACAGGTGGGATCTCTGGGAGCAGGCAACCACTTTATTGAAATTGACCTGGTATCAGAAATCTACGATGACCGGGCTGCTCAAGCGATGGGGCTGCGGAAGGGAGATCTGGCATTGCAAATCCACTGTGGGTCAAGAGGATTGGGCCACCAGGTTTGTACCGATTATGTAAAAAGCCTTCAGGCAGCTGTCCAGCGATACAACATTGTGCTTCCTGATCGTTCACTTGTTTGCGCCCCCATGGATTCACCTGAAGGAGAAGCTTATCTATCGGCTATGGCCTGTGCGGCTAACTATGCCTTTGCAAATCGCCAGGTGCTGAGTCATCATGCAAGGCAAGCCTTTGAAAGTGTGCTGGCTGGCAGGGTGGATGGCTGGCAGCTGTTCCAGGTCTATGATGTGGCTCATAACATTGGAAAAATAGAAGTACATCAAATTGATGGAAAAGAAATTGAAGTTTGTGTTCACCGCAAGGGAGCAACCCGCGCGTTTGGTCCGGGAGCGAGCGATCTACCCGGGGAGTATCAAGAGATCGGTCAGCCAGTCCTGGTTCCTGGATCTATGGGGACCTCCTCCTGGGTGTTGAGAGGAACTGAGCTTGCCATGCAGCGTTCCCTGGGATCAAGCTGCCACGGCGCGGGCAGATTGATGAGCCGCACTCAAGCCAAGAAGACCATCCGGGGGGAAAATCTCCATAAACAATTGGCACGGCAGGGCATTACCATATTGGCGAGATCTATGTCAGGTCTGGCGGAGGAAGCACCGGCTGCCTATAAAGATGTAGACGCGGTGGTTGATACTGTCATCGGTGCTGGTATTGCTGCCAAGGTTGCCCGCTTGAAACCGCTGGCAGTTATCAAGGGCTAAACCTGATTTTTCCCCCATAATTAGATAATCAGCTGATATCCGCCAACCTGGCATGGACCAATTTAACCAGGTCACCTGAAGCTATACGTATGTTCAATCCTCTCTCTCCTCCGGAGATGTGGACCAGATCCTGATCAAGGATTGATTTATGGATCAGGATTTCAAACCCCCTGTTGATCAAAGCCAGGGGTGATATCCCCCCTGTTTGAAGTTTGGTCAATTGTTCAGCTGCTTTCTGGGTAGCAGGAGAGACTTTCTTTTCACCAACTGCTTTGGCAAGTTTTTTAAGGTCAACGTCCTGGTTTCCAGGCACTACGGCAAGGATAGGTTTGCCAGGACCTCTGCGGGTGATGACAATACTTTTGAATACGATTTCCGGGGCGGCATTCATCAAACGGGCCACCTGTTCTGCAGCCAGCTTTTCCCCGGGGAGCTCAAAAACCTCATACTTGATTTTTCGGCTGTCAAGGGTGCGGGTGACATTATTGGTAACCATGATTCAATCCTTTCCAATGGCTGGGTCCTATCCTATTTTAACAGAATTGACTCGTTCGCAAGTGCTTTGGAATTGTGATAAGCTATGCATAAGTTCCCCTGATTGTTCCTATTCATTTTTGGGTGAGGTTTTATGAGGCAATATCTTGAACTTATGCAGCATATTCTAGATAATGGTGTTGAGAAGGGTGACCGAACCGGAACAGGAACACGGTCGGTCTTCGGATACCAGATGCGTTTTGATCTCAGCCAGGGGTTTCCACTGCTTACTACCAAAAAGCTGCACTTAAAATCCATTGTCCATGAGCTGCTCTGGTTTCTTAAAGGTGAAACCAATATTCAATATCTTAAAGAACATGGCGTTCGCATCTGGGATGAATGGGCAGATGAATATGGCGAGTTGGGTCCGGTATATGGTTTTCAGTGGCGATTCTGGGAAGGTCCTGATGGTGGCGTTGTTGATCAAATTTCCCAGGCGGTTGAACAGATCAAGACCAACCCTGACTCCCGGCGGATCCTGGTAAGCGCCTGGAATGTGGGACAGATAGAAAAAATGGTTTTACCTCCCTGCCATTTGTTATTCCAATTTTATGTGGCAGAGGGAAAACTTTCCTGTCAGCTCTATCAGCGTTCCGCGGATGTCTTTCTGGGAGTGCCCTTTAACATCGCTTCCTATGCTTTGTTAACCCTGATGATGGCGCAGGTTTGCCAGCTGAAACCAGGAGATTTTGTGCATACATTAGGTGATACCCATATTTACATGGACCACTTTGATCAAACTCATCTCCAATTAACCAGGAAACCATTTCCTCTGCCGGTGATGAAGATCAATCCTGAAATATCCTCTATCTTTGATTTTACTTACGAAGATTTTGAACTTGTAAATTATCAGGCCCATCCCCATATCAAAGCCAAGGTGTCCGTATGATTATTTCAATTATTGCTGCTATGGATGAAAGACAAGGTATTGGAATTGATAATAAAATGCCCTGGCATCTTCCGGCAGATCTGAAACGATTTAAAAAGATCACTATGGGTCACCATTTGATCATGGGCAGAAAGACTTACCAGTCGATCGGGAATCCGCTGCTGGGAAGGACGATGATCATCCTTTCCAGGAATCCTGATTTCACGGCTGAGGGATGTCTTGTGAGCAGGTCTCTCACAGAGGCGTTGGAGAGAGCCAGGGATGCCGGCGAAAATGAAATATTTATAGTTGGCGGTGGTGAAGTATACCGGGAAGCGCTCTCGTTGGTGGACCGCCTTTATCTATCTTTTGTGCATACCAGCCAGCCAGCTGATACGCATTTCCCCCAGTTTGAAGAATCTGATTGGTCGCTGATCTGTGAGGGTGAATTTCCAGTGGATGAAAGTAATCCCCTGGCTCATACGTTTAAGCAGTATGTGAGGAAATAGAACATACACTTTAATCTTTGTCGGGAGAGCTGGCGCTCCTGCTTGAGCATTGATTGTAAGTCATTCCGAGGGCTGATTATGTCCTAACCAATGCCCTCAACAGGAGATTGCCGCGTCGGAAATCTTCGCTTTCCTCCTCGCAAAGACAATTGAAACTTTTAGGATTTTTACCTCAAGCGCTAGATCTTTACGTGTCATTTCCAGCCAGTAAATTGATTTTCTCCCAGGGGTTCAGATCTGATTCCAGGGCAAGCAGTTCACGTAATTCGAAGATCTGATCCCTTAAGCCAGCAGCCTTTTCAAATTCCAGATTTTCAGCAGCGGCCAGCATTTGTTTTTTAACCTCTTTGATGATTTTTTTCAGCTCGGGGATTGGAATCGGTCCTGCTCCTGCCTTGTATTTCGCTCCATCTTCTGCGACAGCGCCCAACTTAACACGCTCAGTGATGTCACTGATAGCCTTTTTGATGCTTTCTGGCTCGATACCGTGTTCCTGGTTGTACTCGTCTTGTTTCTCACGCCGGCGTTCGGTTTCCTCCAGGGCGGTTTTCATGGCAGGTGTGATCTTGTCGGCATACATGATGACTTTGCCTTTTACGTGGCGGGCAGCTCTGCCGATGGTCTGAATTAAGGCTGTATCGGAGCGTAAAAAACCACTTTTATCAGCATCCAGGATGGCGACCAGGGAAACCTCGGGAAGATCCAATCCTTCCCTGAGCAGGTTGATGCCCACGATCACATCATAAACACCCAATCGCAAATCCCTCAGAATTCCAACCCGTTCCAGAGTGTTAATCTCAGAGTGAAGATAATGCACTTTTATGCCGCTGTCTTCCAGGTATGTGGAGAGATCTTCCGCCATACGTTTGGTGAGAGTGGTAACCAGCACTCTTTCCCCTTGTTCGCTGCGCTGGTAGATTTCCCCTATCAAATCATCCACCTGTCCTTCAATGGGACGGACAACTACTTCAGGATCTATCAAGCCTGTAGGGCGAATTACCTGGTCAACTACTTCTTCGACTTTATCCAGTTCATAGGGCCCCGGGGTTGCTGAAGTGTAGATAGTGTGGCCCATTTTCTCTTCAAATTCCTCGAACTGGAGCGGGCGATTGTCCAGCGCTGATGGCAAACGAAATCCGTATTCCACCAGAGTGGATTTTCGGGAGCGGTCGCCGTTGAACATGCCCCGGATCTGGGGCACAGTCATGTGGGATTCATCCAGGATCAGCAGGTATTCCTGGGGAAGATAATCCATCATTGTCCAGGGGGGTGAATTGGGAGGTCGCTGATCAAGGTGGCGGGAATAATTCTCGATCCCGGAGCAATATCCGACCTCACGGAGCATTTCCAGATCGTATTTGGCGCGCTGTTCAATCCGCTGGGCTTCAAGGAGTTTTCCGTGTTTGTTGAAATAGATCACCTGATCCGTTAGCTCATTATCAATATCTATGATCGCTTGTTTCAACTTCTCTTCTTCAGTGATGAAATGTTTAGCCGGGAATATGTTAACCTGGTTGACTTCTTCCAATAACTCAGCTGTTACCCGGTTCACCTTGGTGATGCGCTCCACTTCGTCCCCAAAAAAGGAAATCCTGTAAACGTAATTGTCATCATAAGCAGGAGCAATTTCCAGGGTATCTCCCCGCACCCGGAAAGTTCCCGGTTTGAGGTCGATATCGTTCCTGGAATATTGCCCTTCAATGAGCTGCCGTAAGAGGGCGTTTCTCCTGTATACCTGGCCTTCTATTAATTCGATTGCGACTTTTCCGTATGCTTCGGGATTTCCCAATCCATATATGCAGGATACAGAGGCAACGATGATGACATCCTTGCGGGACATTAATGCTGTGGTGGCTGCCAGACGCAGGCGTTCAATTTCCTCATTAATATCGGTTTCTTTTTCAATGTAGAGGTCTTGATGGGGAACGTAGGCCTCCGGCTGATAATAATCGTAATAACTTACAAAATATTCCACCGCGTTTTCAGGAAAGAAGGATTTGAATTCTGCGTACAGCTGGGCAGCCAGAGTCTTGTTGTGGGCGATGACCAAGGCTGGCAGCTGCAACTGCTCAATAATGTTGGCGACGGTGTAAGTTTTTCCTGTTCCTGTTGCGCCGAGTAGAACCTGGTGCTGTTTGCCATCCTTGATCCCCTGGATAAGTTTTTTAATTGCCTGGGGTTGGTCCCCCATAGGAACAAAAGGTGCCTGTAATTTAAAATCCATGACCTTCCTCGTTGATATACCCTAACGGATATATATTGGATTGCTGAAGATCCAGCCTCGCCGAAGTCCCTTATATGCCAAATAGGCTTCTACGCGGTATACTCCCGCTTCCTTCACACTGTAGGAACATGCTTGCCTGTTCTGCCAGGTCTTGATAATCGTGCCATTCCTGATTAATATGCATTCTGCGGGTTTTGGCAGTGCGATTTGAAGGGTGATGCCGTCTAATAAGTCGATTTCATCGCCCATAATGGCTTCACTCTTCTTTCCAGTTGCCATGAATCTGAATCCTCGGGTGGGAGAGGGCAGGTCGTAGCCCACAAATCCGTGTCCCTTTCGGAGAGCAGCATAAATTAAATTTTTGTCATTTTGAACCTCACCACTGAGGTCGCTGGCGAGGATCAAATGGGTGTTAACTGCCTTGAAATGGAATAAATAGGAAAAAACCGTCCTCCGGAACGGACCTAATTTACCTGGCAATGCGTGAGCATCGGATCCCCCGATAGCAACAATCTTCAGTCCTCGGGAGGTTAGATCATCCCAGATATCAAGTGTTTCCTGAAGGGGTCCCCTGGCGATTCGTTGCGGCAGATAAGCAAACCAGATAGCTGCTATCTTAGATTGCAGGAGGGTTTTAAATTCAGAAAAACCATTCCAGAGTTCAATGCCTGTAAACCCACTCACGTCCCAATCTACCCAGGAATAATCTCCCTGGTTGAAAAGGGGTGCTGCCGGATCAGTAGGATGAGCCAGGAAGCTCAAACCCCTGGATTTATTGACAGCATTGATCAGTTTTTGAGTATCCTGAGCATGCCCGGCAAGTTCCCTTGCTACTCCGAAAACCAGCAGATGATTTTTCTGGGGATCCCGTTTGCGGTCATGGATCTCTTCACCCACCAGAACGAGAACGCTTTTGTCTCCTGTTGAGTAATAGCCTTCCTCGTCAATGACCAGGTTATTGTGATCAGTGACAATCACAGCATCCAGCCCAGCTTTAATCGCGGCATCAGCTATATCTTGATGGGTGCCGGTTCCATCCGAATGGATCGTGTGCATATGGATATTTGTGGTTATCTCAGGCATTTTACTTTCCGGTTGACTTAAATAAGAATCCCTCAAGTTTCAGAGAGGGAAATCAGGCGGTAACCTATCATGAAGTAGGTGCTTCTTGACGTTCTCCCTGTGTAGAAGGTATAATCGCCGTGCTTGAAATCAGAACAGCAGTTTTATATAGATAGATTGGCGGAATGCATAGTATGATTGGATGTTTCTGCTGGTCTGGGAGGTTTTTGTGTCAACATATTTGAACATTGGCTTAATCATTACATCGATTGCCCTGGTTGCCAGCGTTATATTACAGAGCAAAGGAGCTGGGCTGGGCGGATTAACCGGCGGTGATTCCGGCGGTGTGTTTTCAGCTCGACGAGGAATTGAAAAGGTTTTGTTCCGGGTTACAATCGGGCTAAGTTTCTTGTTTTTTGGTTTGGCAATTGCATCAGTAATTGTAACAGGTTAAATATGAACCCTGGCTTGATATAAAACGATATCAACGCCACTGGATTGCCGGAAAATATGGCCCCATGTTTTCCGGCTAGACATATCTAGGGGTATTCAAGAAATCAGGAAAAACTCCATGAAATTGATAAATAAACTGCGTTGGCAGATTTTAATTATCGTTCTGGCATTAATAGTGATTGCCGTGGTTTTGTGGGGACAGCAGGCAGAACCTGTCCTTGTGGAAGCCCCTGAACCAACCAGTGGCGGTTTGTACACAGAAGGAATAGTGGGTTCTTTAATGCGGTTGAATCCGCTCCTGGCAGTATTTAATCCTCCTGATCAGGATCCCACAAGTTTGTTATTCAGCGGCCTGATCCAGTTCGACAGCACTGGCCTACCCCAGCCAGATTTATCAAATTACTGGGGAATTTCCAGGAATGGAGATGTTTATAATTTCTCCCTGCGCCCGGATGCATTCTGGCATGATGGGGAACAGTTAACCAGTGCAGATGTAGTCTTTACCGTGAACCTTCTCAAGGAGCCGGATTTCCCGGTTCCCGCAGATCTGGCGGAATTCTGGGCCCAAATTGAAGTGGAAGCTCTTGATGCTCAAACCCTCCAGTTCAGGTTACCTGAGGCATTTGCGCCATTCTTAGATTATCTGGATTTTGGAATTCTCCCGGAACATATATTGGGAGGCATGTCCGTCCAGGAAATTGTTGATTCTCCTTTTAATTTACAGCCGATCGGGACAGGTCCATTCCAGTATGATCGCCTGGTTGTAAATGAAGACGAAATCACTGGTGTTGTCTTGAAAAAAAACAAGGATTATTATGGGGAAATTTCTTTTTTGGACCAGGTCAAGTTTCTTTATTACTCAACACCTGTCAATGCCTGGAACGCCTATCTGGATGGAGAGATCCAGGGGATAGGGGAAATCACTCCCGAAATCCTGTCCGATGCCCTGGCTGACGAGAATTTAAATCTATATACCAGCCGACTGCCTGAGATGTCATTGCTCTTGCTCAACCTGGATAACCCCCGGGTGCCTTTCTTGGGTGAAGCAGAGATGCGCAAAGCACTCCTGCACGGGATCAACCGTCAATATCTGGTGGATCATATCAATCAAGGACAGGCAATCATTGCTGATGGACCCATTTTCCCCAAAACCTGGGCCTATTATGATGGTTTATCCCGCTATGATTTTGACCAGGATCTGGCCATTGAAATGGTTCGCGACCTCGGATACACATTCTCTGGAGAGGGCGCCACTACCAGGACAAATGAAGACGGTGACCGATTGGAACTGGATTTGATTTATCCTGATACAGAAATACACCGACTGATTGCCCAATCAATCCAGGAGAATTGGTTAAAGCTGGGAGTTGATGTCACTCTAGAAGCGTTATCATACACCGAGCTGATCAACGTCCTGGATAAAAGAGAATATCAGGCTGCTTTGGTTGATTTGAATCTGACCAGCATGCCGGATCCGGATCCCTACCCATTCTGGCACCAAACCCAGGCAACCGGCGGCCAAAATTACTCCATGTGGAATGATCGCCAGGCCAGTGAGTATCTGGAGCAGGCTCGCATCATCCTTGATACAGGTGATAGAGCCAGGCTTTATCGGAATTTTCAGGTTCGTTTCTCTGATCAGCTTCCTGCTCTCCCTCTTTATTATCCGGTCTATACTTACGGGATCTCTGCAGATGTAAAAGGAGTCAGGATTGGACCAATATTCGAACCATCAGACCGCCTGGAGACGATCAATCAATGGTATTTCTTTGTGGAAGTACCGGGAGGTTTAGAACCACCTGAAGATCAGCCAGCTGGAGAGTAAGCCTCCAGCTGGTTTTCTAAGATTTGTCATTGAAACGGGGTAAACAGCAGTGAGTAAAGAACAAACTTCTATTATGGAACAAACCCAACAACCCAATCTTCCCTGGCATAAGATCAGCGGTGCAGAAATTCTTGCTCAGCTGGAGGTACATCGTGAAAAGGGACTTTCAGAAGGGCAAATATTACAGCGCATAGATACCTTTGGTACCAATGAGCTCCAGGAAGCACCACCTATCAGTGCCTGGGTAAGGATCTACGATCAATTTGCCAATTTTGTGGTTGTTTTGCTGCTGGTTGCGGCTCTAATTTCGGCAGTTCTGGGAGAATGGGTGGAAGCCTCTGCAATCATGATCATTGTGCTGTTGAATGCAGGCTTGGGAGTGATCCAGGAAAGCCGCGCGGAAGAAGCCCTGGCGGCCTTGAGAAAGATGGCCTCTCCAGATGCCAATGTGCTTCGGGCTGGTCACAGGCGGGCAGTTCCTGCCCGGGAAGTCGTTCCTGGGGATATTGTCTTTCTGGAAGCTGGGAATTTTGTTCCCGCTGATGTCCGACTGCTGGAAACAGCTAATTTGAGAATTGATGAAGCTGCCCTGACCGGTGAATCCTTTGCAGTGACTAAAAATGCCTTACTTGAACTGGAAGAAAATGCTGCCCTGGGTGACCGTAAAACCATGGCTTATACCGGAACTCTGGTAACTTATGGACGGGGTGTTGGTGTGGTCGTTAATACTGGAATGGCAACTGAAATTGGACAGATTGCCAGCTTGCTCCAGACTGTTGAGGAAGATGATACGCCTCTCCAGAAACGCCTGGACAGTTTTGGAAAAACACTGGGCTGGGTTACTCTGGTGATTAGCGCCATCGTGTTTGTCGAGGGTATGATAACTGGTACAGACCCTCTGGAAATGTTCATCATTGCCGTCAGCCTGGCTATCGCCGCCGTTCCGGAAGGATTGCCTGCTGTAGTTACCATAACACTGGCATTAGGAATGCAGGAAATGGTCGCCCGTAATGCATTAATCCGCAGGCTTTCATCTGTTGAGACTCTAGGATCTACAACGATAATTTGTTCAGATAAAACCGGTACTTTAACCCAGAACGAAATGACTGTCACTAATATAGCGGTAGACGGAGAATTCCTGGATATTTCCGGAGCGGGATATTCCGTAGAGGGGGAATTTTTCCGGGATGGAAAGAAGGTCAACCTCGCCAAGGAATATCCGGGTATATTAACCGCTCTGTGGATTGGGGCATTGAATAATGATGCGATTCTGGAAACTGATTATGATGAGAACGGTAAACGGACGCTCCGCATGGTTGGTGATCCTACAGAAGGAGCATTGCTGGTAGCAGCAGCGAAGGGTGGAGCTCTTCCTGCACTACTGGCCCAGGCCTATCCCCGGATCGAAGAGATCCCCTTTGATTCCGAACGAAAGCGCATGGTCACAATCCATGCCATTGAACAGCCCGAAGCCAGCGATGTTTCTCCATTTTACGATCAAAAACAAAAGGCCTGGTATGTGGTAGCCCAGAAAGGTGCCCCGGATGTTGTGCTTGAGCGCTGCACTCATTATCAGAGCCGGGATGATAATGCAATTCCTTTGGATGATGAGCAGCGCCGGCGCATTCTGGCTGCTAATGATCGCATGACCGATCAGGCCCTGCGAGTATTGGGAGTTGCCTACCGTGTGGTTGAAAATCTGGAGTATCTTCAAGATGGTAATCTCAATCACGAAATCGAACAGGAATTAATATTTGTGGGTCTGTTGGGTATGATAGATCCAGCCCGGCCTGAAGTTCTACCTGCACTTCAGATTGCCCGCCAGGCAGGAATCAGAACGGCCATGATCACAGGGGATTATCCTAATACTGCTAAAGCCATTGCACTGGAGATTGGCTTGCTTCAAGAAGGACATAATGTATTAACAGGTAGGGAGCTTGATGAGTTTTCAAATGAACAGCTGAAAGAAGCTGTTTTAACCACCGATGTATTCGCCCGGGTTTCACCGGAACATAAGGTTCGCATTGTTGAGGCCTTCCGCGCCAATAACGAAGTAGTAGCCATGACTGGTGACGGGGTTAATGATGCCCCCTCCATTAAAAAGGCAGATATCGGTATAGCCATGGGAATTACTGGCACAGACGTTGCCAAGGAAACTGCCGATATGGTGCTGACCGATGATAATTATGCCAGCATCGTATCTGCAGTTGAGCAGGGCAGGGTAATTTACAGCAATATCCGAAAATTTGTGTATTTTCTACTCTCCTGTAATATTGCCGAGATCGCGACAATATTCCTGGCCACTATGTTTGGCTGGAAATCACCTCTTACCGCAATCCAGCTGCTGTGGCTGAATCTGGTTACAGACGGCGCTCCGGCACTGGCACTTGGCCTGGAAAAAGGTGATCCAGATTTAATGGAACAGCCTCCCCGTGATCCGGATGAACCGATCCTGAATCGTTTTATGCTGACCGGGATCACCATCCAGACCATCGCGATAACCGTTGTCACTCTGGGAGCATACTGGATTGGTTTGACACGATTTCCCGAGATGGCTTCCACTATGGCATTTGTTACTCTGTCATTCTCAGAACTGCTGAGGGCTTTTACAGCCCGTTCTGAGCGAGTACCGATCCTCAAGGTTGGTTTGTTCACCAATAAGGTGATGAATTGGGCAATCTTATCCTCTTTGATCCTGCTCCTGGGTGTGGTTTATGTGCCATTTTTACAGGGAATTTTTGACACCGTTCCCTTGGGTTGGCTCCAGTGGGAGATTATCCTCCCCTTACTTTTGGGACCATCGATTGCAGCTGAACTGACCAAAGTTCTGCTGAAAAACCGGCAGGATAATAATTAATTATTTAATTGATTAATTG
>CAYUXO010000045.1:0-19894 GCA_964448865.1 uncultured Anaerolineales bacterium | reverse complement strand
TTCGGAACTGCTGATTTGGCTGCCTGGATTCGGGCTTGCTGCTGTTTGGTGATTTCCCTGCGTTCCTTGATCAAACCTGATTCCACCCGGCTGTTGAAATTATGGAGTTCACGATATTCTTCAGGAGAAATAGGCCGTCCTTCTGCTTTCTTACCCATAATTGCTTCAACCCTGGGAATAGTACCAGCTTCAATATCCTGGAATTGAGTATATTTGGGATCATCATGGATTTTAAAGAGCGTGTCGGAAACAGCTTCAAAAAGGCCTTTAATATCGATTCGCCATCCAGATAGTTTTGCAGCCAATCTGGCATTTTGCCCATTGCGGCCAATTGCCAGGCTGAGCTGATCTTCAGGGACTACAACAGTCGCAGTCGGCATGCCGTCGGATTCCTTATTCAAGAATACACTCAGCACCCGGGCTGGACTCAATGCCTTAGCAATAAATTCTTCTGTATTTGGATTCCACTCAATGACATCAATTTTTTCGTCACTTAATTCCCTTACAATAGCCTGGATGCGGACTCCCCGAATTCCTACACAGGCTCCAACCGGATCAACTCCTGGTTTAAGGGCAGAAACCGCTACTTTGGATCGGTATCCAGCTTCACGGGCAATCGAGCGGATTTCCACCAATCCCTGGTAGATTTCCGGAACTTCATTTTCCAGCAGGCGACGTAAAAAATCACGGTGACCCCGGGACAAGATGATACGGGGTTCGCGGGTTGTTTCTTCAACATCAAGGAGCAAAGCCCTTATGCGGTCGTGAACGCGGTAATATTCCTTTCCAATTTGCTGATTGCGGGGCATTTTACCTTCAGCGTTAATATTCAGGCCAATTGTCAGTTCATGACGGTGTACCGCCTGAATCACACCAGTGACAATTTCCCCGATCTTTCCGCTGTAATATTCATACTGAGCCAGCCGTTCTGCCTGCCGAATGCGCTGTTGAATGACCTGGCGAGCAGTTTGGGCTGCGACCCTGCCAAAATCAGATGGGGTGCTCTCCACCATCTCCAAATCACCAAGAGCGGTGTCTTTGTTTACATTCCGGGCCACTTCAATGAGAACTTCTGTGCGATCGTCTTGGATATCCTCAACAACCTCTTTTTCAACGAAGACGGTTACTTCCCCGGTTTCCAGATCAATATCAGCCTCGACCTTTTGAGCGCTGGAAGCATTCACCGAGCGCCGATATGCAGAAACCATAGCATCTTTCAGAGCCTCGACGATGATTTCTTCAGGGAGGTTTTTTTCATTAATGACCTGTTTAAAAGCTAAAGCAAATTCTGTTTTCATTTCAATATCTCCAACTACATTGATCGGGAGGGATGGCGCTGGCGCTCATTCTGAACACCATGGTATTGGCAACAAAAAAAGTGGGGTTGTCCCACTTTCCGTTGCTACCAGTATTGCTTCCCCCCACTTGCAAATCATTCTATCACGAATAATTATCGCTGGCAAGGTAATCATTCCAGATGGTTATTTATTCGATTATTAGTTATAGAATGAGAGGTTACGTTAAGTATTTTCCTCCAGCAGATGGTTAAATAGAGCTTTTTCTTCTTTTTTGGAGCTAATTTCACCATCAAGCCAGGCATTGCGAATTTCTATTAAAATTTTTGCATATAAAGGTCCTGGAGCTAAACCTGCCTCCTGAAGGTCCTTACCAGTGATATTTGATTCGACATGCTGCCAGGACGAGAGGTAGCGAGAGAGGATACCCTTATGTTTCGGTTTATTGGAATCCAGATAAACTGCATAAATCGCCAGGTTTGAAATCCGATCCAACTCCCATGTCGCCTGACTCGGTGGAAGGGTGAATATCTCGCCAAGTCTTGCTCTCAGTTCAGCCGCCTGCAGGATCACATGTGTCAGGTTCCTAACCAGGCGTAATCTTTTACAGACCTTTTTTAGATCAGGTGAGCGCATCAGCAGGATTGTATAACAAAGAGAATGATTGATATTCAATCCGGCGCTGTCCTGTTCTATATTCCATTCCGGAGGAGGTTTTTTTCCAGGAAGACATTCCACCAAGCTCTGAAGTGATTCATCCCAGACCAGTTGGGGATGAATAGCCTTTAATATGGTCAACTCATTCAGACGATCCAACATCGCAGCGGCTTTTTCTTCCTCAAAAATCCGGTCCAGCTCGTGCCTTACTCTATCCCCGGAAACTCTTTTGAGAAGCTCTTTTGCCTCAACCAGTAAATCCCGGGTCCGATTATCGAGTTGGAATCCATAACGCTGTTCGTACCGAACCGCTCGCAATATCCTGGTTGGGTCATCAATAAAAGAGAGTGAATGCAGGATTTTTACCTGTTTGCTTTTGATATCTGACAGGCCGCCCCAATAGTCATAAAGTTCTCCGTAATGATTTCCGTCCAAACGCAATGCCAGGGTATTGATGGTGAAATCCCGGCGGTGCAAATCCAATTTGATGCTTCCTTTTTTTACGGATGGCAAAGCGGATGGATGGGTATAGAACTCTGTCCTGGCACTTATAAAATCCAGTGCGTCTGGCAGGGATTCCCTTAATTTTTTTGTCGAACCCAGGATGGTCAGGTGTTCCTTATCGATAACCCATTTCGCAGTACCAAATCGGTTATGGCTGATCACCCGTCCACCATATTCTTTCTGGACAGCTTCTGCCAGAGCAATGGCATCACCTTCAACGACCAGATCAAAATCCTGACTGGGATATTCGAGCATTAGATCACGCACAAATCCACCCACAATATATAGGGCTGTTTTCTGTCGGGAGGCGATCTCAGCAATTTTACTTAACAATTCAACCCGCACTTCAGGCAAAGTGGCCGTCAGCTTAGAAGAAAGATTTTGCCTTCCAGGGATTGGGTGATGGGGAGCAAGGATCTTAATCAAATCAGTCCGGGTAATAATTCCAACAATCTTTTTCGAACGGGAGCTCACCACCGGAATCTGCCCCCAGCCGGATTCCATCATTACATCTTGAATATGCTCTATGGAATCTGCTGGGAAAACACGTACATTTCCAGCCTCCATGATACTTCCTGCAGTTACGTCGAGTTCGTGAGCCATGGCTTTGTCCACTGCGCGCCGGTTCAGCAGACCAACGATAACGCCATCATCAATCACAGGATAACCCTCATATCCATATCGCACCATCAGTTCAGCTGCTTCAGTTATTGGAGTTTCAAGGGAAAGGGTTTGGGGATCTTTGGACATAATATCCCTGGCACGGATAGCAGGTTTGACATATTGGGGCAGAATGCTGGTCAGCCGCTGGTAGATATCATTCAGATTGACATTATTAATTAAGGCTGCAGCTGCCCGGGGATGACCTCCCCCACCCTCAAAAGCAGATAGAACTTCACTGACATCAATGTGATCGGAAGTTGATCTGGCAATAATTTGGACTCCACCGCTGGTCGTTAGCAGAAGAAATAGAGCGTCGGGATCCAGCAAATCCCGCAATTTATGAGCCAGGCTTGATAATTCCTCTTCCAGATTTGAGGCATCAGCCTGGGCAATAATCAAACTGTGCCCATGGATGATCAGGCTTTCAGAATTTGCCCGTAAATCCTCATAAACATTTTGCTGATCCATGGAAAGGGGAAGATTGATGTAATCCGCCACAATCGCCAGGCTAGCCCCTCTTTCCACCAGGATCCCTGCCGCAAATATATCCGCCGCCGCAGTGCGGGTATAAGTAAGCGAACCAGTATCTTCATATATACCCAGAAGCAGCAAGGTCGCTTCAATGGCTGTGAGTGGTATATCCCGTTCCTGGATGGCTTCAACGAAAATAGTGGTAGTTGCGCCTGTTTCCCGGATGTCACTCTCCCAATCAGCTGGGATATCATCTCGTAAGGGATGATGGTCGATCACCTGTACTTTAAGGTTTTTTACCATGCCTTTGATGCTGGTCATCGATTGGGTATCAACCAGGCAAACAGAATTGATTGGATCACCAGGCAGGTCCCGCGGATCAATAAAGGGAAGCTCCACACCGTAGAGAGTCAGAAATGCTTCAACATTCCTGTTCAATTGGCGAGGTAAGACAGGGGTGAGATTACGGTCGAGCAAATAAGCTCCCAGCAGGGAAGCCAGGCCGTCAAAATCTGTCCGCTCATGGGTTAAGATGATATCCATAGTGTATTCCCCACATGTTCAGGAAAATCATCCTAATTGTACACCAGTAATTTGAAGGTTGCCTGATCCTAATCATGGTCTGCCCAAGGGAAAGGGCCTGTCCTGCCTGTCCTGAGCAGGGTCGAAGGAAGCCCCTCGATTCCACTCCGCTCAACTCATTGAGCGGAGCGAAGCCTAAATTCAATCGATGAACTCAACATAAACTCAGGTGAAGGGCTGAGAGCAGTCAAAATGGATGTTTTGTCAAAGGGCTTGTCCTGGGCTTCAGCTTGGCGGATAAATTTCCAGGATCACCCACTCTTGGAATTATTTTAGGTCCATCATCCTATACTATAATATTTAGATGGACATCATAACTGTTTTTGGCGGTTCATTACCAGTTCCCGGAACTCCCCCATACCAGGATGCCCAGCGGTTGGGCTCCTTGCTGGCAGGATCAGGGTACGCAGTTCAAACCGGGGGCTATATCGGCACCATGGAAGCAGTATCCCGAGGAGCAGCTGAAGCTGGAGGTCATGTGATTGGCGTGACCTGCGATGAAATTGAAAATTGGAGACCTGTTGCTCCTAACCACTGGGTAATAGAAGAGAAACGCTGTCAAACTCTCAGGGAACGCCTTTTTGTATTGATCGACGAATGTGATGGGGCAATTGCCCTGCCAGGAGGAATTGGCACTCTGGCAGAAATCATACTCACCTGGGCCCAGCTCCAAATCCAGCCAGAAGATCAAAAACCTCTGATCCTGATCGGTAATGGCTGGCAGGAAACCCTGGGAACGTTCAAAACAGAGCTGGGGGAATATATTCCAACTGCAGATCAAAACCGCATTTCCACCGTACTGGACGTAGAATCAGCTCTGATAGTTCTGAAAAGTAACAGCGTATGACTGCCATCAACCCAGCCAGATTGAAAATCCAATGCGCAGAATTAGTGGAATCCTTCCGAGATCTCCCTAGATTCATATCAGACCTGCATGATTTATTAGCATTCTACGGAGCTCGCATCCGCCAAACCAGCCTGTCACAAAACCCCTTTAACCTGCAAACCTATCAGGTTCCAGCACCAGTGCTGAGAGCCCTTGTGCTCGAGTTAAGAGAATTAATTGATAAAAATCCAGAGCAAGGTCTTTTACTGATGGACGCCCTCTGGCAGGAAGAATGGCTGGAAATCCGGCAATTAGGGGTCAGACTGCTCGGATATTTACCAACTTCAGCGCCTGAAAGAATCCTGGAAAGAATCCAAATCTGGATTAATAAAAATACTCCTGAGGATCTCAAACGTCAGATCATGACCAATGCATTGGCAAGACTGGTGGATGAAAAACCCTCTTATGTGTTGGATTTTTTAAAATCCATGGCTGCCAACGATGCCCTGGCAGACCGGCAAAGCGCCTTGTTTGGACTGGTGCCAATAGCCGAAGATCCTGATTTTGATAACTTACCCATTATTTTTAATATTCTGAGGGATATCCTGCTGGTCGATGAAACAGTATTTACAAAAGAAATATCAGCATTGATCCACCCTTTACAAAAGAAGTCCGATCAGGAAACAGCTTATTTTCTGGTCCGCCAGATGCCCTTAGCTTCCAAGCCAAGAATATTCCGGGTTATCCGCCAGGTGCTCCCATTATTTTCTAAAGAAAGCCAACAGCTCCTGAGGGAAAATCTGAACAACTATAATTAGCATGCAATTTGGGGTGCGTGATCCTGGAAATAATTAGGATGCGTGATCCTTAAGATTTACCTACCCCTTGATTTAAAATAAACCAGCTTGGGTACCGACTGACCCAGGATCACGCATCCTTATATATATCACGCATCCTTATATATATCATGCATCCTTGATAAATCAATCACCTTGACGGAATAGGGACCACATCCTATACTTTGAGTACAATTTAGAATAGCACGGGGAGCCGTATGTTAGCTGAGAGGAGGACCTAGGTCCTCGACCCGCGAACCTGATCCGGATTATACCGGCGGAGGGATGCAATCACAACAAGCTCCTCCAGCCGGAGGAGTTTTCTCTTAATATTGAAGGAGAATTCATGCGCGCTTTTATCTTTGCCAATGGTGAGTTTTGTCCGCAGGATGCTGCCCTGACAATGCAGAGCGATGACTTGATAATCGCTGCAGATGGAGGAAGCCAGCATTGTATCGCGCTGGACCTCAGACCAGATCTTCTGATTGGAGATCTGGACTCAATGGATGAGAAAGTCCTCAAGGAATGGCGTTCCGACGGAGTTAAAATTATCAGTTATTCGCAAGATAAAGACCAAACTGACCTCGAATTGGCACTGCTTTATGCCCAAGATCAGGGTGTTTCCGAGATTTTAGTTTATGGCGCAGCTGGTGGAAGATTGGATATGACAATTGGCAATCTCACCTTACTGGCTCATCCTGACCTGACCCTTCCGATTACTCTGATCTGTGGTGTGGAGGAAGTCCATCTGCTGCGCCAGGGAGAATCCCTGACACTGAATGGCACACCTGGTGAGATAGTATCCCTGATTCCCCTTCAGCCTGGACTATCAACAGTGACAACTGAGGGATTAAATTACCCGTTGACCAATGAAGCCCTGGTTTTCGGTTATACACGGGGTATCAGCAACCGATTGGTCAAAGAACAAGCCCGGATCAAACTGGAAAGCGGATTATTGGCTGTGATACACATTCGAGTAAACCATTTGGAGAAAAGGTAATGAAACGATTGATTCTTTTAACTGCTTTTTGTCTGATTGCTTTTGCATCAGCTTGCGGGACAATACCTGGTGAACCCGATCAAAGAATTCTGACAGTTATGACCCACGATTCCTTCTCTATATCAGAATCTGTAATCGCCTATTTTGAAGAACAACATCAGGTCACGGTTCAATTTCTTGAAGTTGGAGATACCGGCACAGCTGTAAATAAGGCGGCCTTAACCAAAGGCAACCCCCTGGCTGATGTATTTTATGGTGTGGACAACACTTTCCTGAGCCGGGCATTAGAGGAAGGGATCTTTGAGGTTTACCAATCACCAGCCTTAGCAGGAATAGACCCCGATTTTATCCTCGATAGCAGCTATCATGCTTTACCAGTTGATTTTGGAGATGTTTGCCTGAATTACCAAAAAGCCTACTTTTCAGAGCATGACCTGGCCCCTCCAATGAGTCTGGAAGACCTGATACTACCAGCCTACCGCGGATTACTGACTGTTCAAAATCCTGCCACCTCTTCCCCGGGATTGGCATTTTTAATGACCACAGTGGGTTATTTCGGAGAGGACGGCTACCTTGAGTACTGGGAAATGCTAGTAGAAAATGACGTAAATATTGTCAATGATTGGGAAACTGCCTATTACAGTGAGTTCAGCCAGGCTGGCGGACCTGATCCCATTGTAGTCTCCTATGGGTCCAGTCCTCCATTTGAGGTGCTCTTTTCAGAAGAACCCCTTGATGATGCACCGACAGCGGCTGTGACATCACCAGGAAGCTGTTTCCGCCAGATTGAATTTGTGGGAATTTTGAAAGGTACCACTAATCGCGACCTGGCAGAAAAATGGATTGATTTTATGCTCTCACCAATCTTCCAGGAGGATATACCATTGAATATGTATGTCTTCCCGGTAAACCCTGCTGTTGTATTGGATGAAACTTTTCAGAAATACCTTGTTGTGCCGGACATTACAGCAGATGTCAGTCCGGAACAGATTGCCAATAACCGAGAAAAATGGATCAATGATTGGACTGAGACTGTTTTAAGATAAATATAATAGCGGACGATACGGTTTCCTCTTAGGAAACCGTATCGTCTACTAAAAATATGAAAAGAAAACCCTCTCCCCATCCCAAAGTCTCCAAGTCTTCAGGTCTTTTACTGTGGCTGCTTCCCCTGCTCTTCCTGGGTACTTTTTACTTTTTCCCCCTGGTTGAGATTTTCAAGCTTAGTTTCTCCAGACTTGAAGGAAGTTTCCTGTCTGGCATTTGGAGTGTGATTAACAGCCCTACTGTTGGCACTGTTATTCGATTTACATTCTGGCAGGCTTTCTTATCGACTTTATTTACATTAATTGTCGGTTTGCCCGCTGCCTATTTATTCGGGCGGTTTCAATTTAGGGGCAAGAAGATCCTCAGGGCATTGACCGGAGTTCCATTTGTGATGCCCACATTAGTTGTCGCAGCTGGATTTTACGCTTTGCTGGGTCCAAATGGAATAGTAAATACCTTGTTAGTCAAACTATTCAGTTTGGAATCCCCTCCAATTCAATTTGTAAACAGCTTCAGGGCTATCATCACAGCGCATGTGTTTTACAACACAACAATAGTATTGAGAGTGGTTGGTGACTATTGGAGCCGGCTCGATCCCCAACTGGAAAATGCCGCCAGGATTCTGGGTGCGAACCGGTGGAAAACTCTATGGGAAATTACATTGCCCCTGCTGCTTCCAGCAATAACGGCAGCAGCTTTACTGGTGTTTATATTCGATTTCACATCTTTCGGCGTGATCTTAATTCTGGGTGGACCCCAATATGCTACTCTGGAAGTTGAAATTTATTACCAAACCATCAGCCTGTTTAACCTTCCCTTGGCTGCCACATTGTCGATCCTCCAGATCGGTTTTACGCTGGTGCTGACCGTAATATATACCAGGATCACTTCCAAAATCAAACAGCCTATCGGACTGTCGGGCAGAAAGCATACCCAGGGAAAATTGGTATCCGGAAAACAAAAATGGATTGCCGGTACCATGATGCTGGCGCTGTTGGTATTTTTAATAAGTCCCCTGGCGGCTTTGGCAATCCGGTCGATCTCAGGCATCGAAGAGGGATCACCATTGACTCTGATCTTTTATCAAGCCCTGGGAAAAAATCCCCAACAGTCAATATTTTATGTTCCACCGACCACAGCTCTTGGTGTATCCCTCGGTTACGGGTTGATAACAGTTATCCTGGCCCTTACCCTGGGAATGCCGGCAGCCTGGGCCCTGGCAAAAAAGAATCTCTCCATCTGGGATAAAATATTAGATCCGATTTTAATGTTGCCTCTGGGAACCTCAGCTGTGACACTGGGACTGGGTTTTCTGGTGGCCCTGGACCAACCTCCCCTTGATCTGAGAACTTCGCCCTTCCTGGTTCCCATAGCCCATACGTTGGTGGCATTCCCATTTGTAGTTCGCAGCCTGACACCGGCTCTTTCCAGCATTCAACCTGCAATCAGGGAGGCCGCGGCTGTCCTGGGTGCATCTCCCAGACAGATCTGGAAGGAAATTGATCTGCCCCTGATCGGCCGAGCGCTGCTGGTAGCGGCATCGTTTGCTTTCACTATTTCCATTGGCGAATTTGGTGCCAGCTCGTTGATAACACGCCCGGATCTTCCGACAGTGCCGGTTGTAATATATCGTTTAATTTCCCGTCCGGGTGCCCTTAATTATGGACAGGCCATGGCGCTTAGCACAATATTGATGTTAACTACCCTGGCAGGCATGCTGGTGATGGAATATTTCCGGATCGGGGATGTAGGCGAGTTTTAGCAAGTGGCTCATACTGTAGTGGGCTGCAGTGAGCAATACTGAATTCTATTTGCATCTATATCTGACATCTATGGTGATAAAGACCGAAAACGGATTTACAAACAGACCGGGAGACCAGGAGAGAGGAAAATATCCAAACAAAAATTCACCGGGGAATTAAATGACCCATTGATCGGGGTTATTAATCATCTTCACACAAATTCCCAGGATGCGATCATAAGTCTGGGTAAACCCTGCGGTTTTTTCTTCGGACAAATACCCACAGTCCTTGCTGAAAGATAACCACACCTGTGTTTCAGCCGCTTCCGATTCAACATGGTTCAATGAATTAATGAACGCAGCCTGATAGCGGCGTTTTCTCCAGGCTTCTGCTAGATTGGCACAAACAGACCTTGATGATCTTCTGATCTGGTCTGTTAAAGAATATACTTCTTCTTTTGGAAAGGATTTTGTAACTTCGAAGATTTCCCTCGCCGCGTCAAACGCCATCTGATACACACTGAGTTCGGTATGATATCTGATCTTTTCCCCCATTTCTCCCCCTTCCTAAGTCTGCTTAATTATACTTCCTTCCAATCTCCCAGTCTCCAGGTCCCCCAGTCTGCCTTTCCTCCTCGTCCCCCAGTCACCAGGTCCCCCTTTCAGTCTTTCCATCTTCCGTCAATTCATTCCTAAACCATCTATAAGAAGGGAGCGACGCAAACTATCTTGACTGTTATTATGTATATGATAGAATGTTTTTTGCTGGGGGCGTAGTGTAGCGGTTAACATGCGGCCCTGTCAAGGCCGAGATCGCCGGTTCGAATCCGGTCGTCCCCGCCAGCTGAAGAGGACCACTCCAATTGGGGTGGTCTTTTTTTCTAGGAAAGAATTTGAACATGAGTGAGACACAAAAGAACAATCCCCTGCATGGGATCACCCTGGAGCAAATCCTCACCAGCCTGGTAGACAACTACGGCTGGAGTGAATTGGGCAAAAGAATCAAGATCCGCTGTTTCATCCATGATCCATCGCTTAAGTCCAGCCTAAAGTTCCTCAGGAGGACTCGCTGGGCACGGGAAAAAGTTGAGGATTTATACCTGGCCGCAGGAAGGAAAAAAGCATGGCCAAGCTGAAACTCGACCTGCACGATATTTTCAACCAGGGAGGACTGATCGAGCAGGAAATCAACTGGGTGATCCAGGAAGCGGTTGAAAAAAATATCCCGTTAGTCGAGATCATTCCCGGTAAGGGCTGTGGACAGTTGAAGAAAAGGGTATTAAGGTTCCTGAACCAAAAACATATACGAGAGTTGTACCACCGGGTTGAAAAAGACGATAAGAATTTTGGGAGGATAATCGTTCATTTTCGCCATTGATGATAATTTCCAGGGAAAAATTCCCATCCACTAGGAACATTTTACCTAATCAATGTGTAGCCCTCAGAACAAGGAACAAATCTAACCGATGAGCAAGATCAAACGAAAAGAGATCCAGGTTGGCGATCAGGTCAGGATCGTCTTAAAAAAAGATCAACAGACACAGAAGCTGACCCAGGGGGTTGTTAAAGAGATCTTAACCAGGAGCGCTGCCCATCCCCATGGTATTAAGGTGCGCCTGACCGATGGCCAGGTAGGTCGGGTTAAAGAATTGTTAAAAGCCCTCCATTAAGACAATCTTGACCTCGGCTGATACCAAGCTCTTCCTGCCAGGATCTCTGGATCCTCCCCGCCTCTTGAGGAGAACCACACCAATTGGGGTGGTTCTTATGTTTAAAGGGAATCAAGAGATCTTCAGCAAGGATGATATGTTACACTAAAAATGCGCGGATATAGTCTCTGGTAAAAGCCCAAACAAAAATTTAAAATCACGATTATCGAGGTGGGGATATGATTTCAAACATGCTACCTTACATTTCAAGGTTAATCATTATCTTCCTGGGCATTGTTTTCGCCTGGCTCACACTGACCAGGATTTTCCGAAAATTCTTTCATTTTCCTGCGCCTGCCTTTCTCGGTTACTTCCTTGACAGCAATTATCGGCGCAGAATTCAACCACCGGACCCCTTAATCCACAGAAGTGGTATTCAACCAGGTATGCGAGTGCTGGAAATAGGTTGTGGAAGCGGAGCCTATACCACTTTCGTTGCCCGAGCGGTTGGACCGAAAGGAACTGTAGAAGCCCTGGATATCCAACCAGCAATGCTGGCCCAATTGGAGAACAAACTGGATCTTCCTGAAAACAGGGATATCAAGAATATTCACACTCACCAGGCCAGTGCTTATGAGCTGCCCTTTGAGAATGGATCAATAGATCTTGTATATATGGTTACTGTTCTGCCTGAGATACCAGATCGGGAAAGAACCCTGACCGAGATTAAGAGGGTTCTTAAAACCGGTGGGATCCTGGCAGTCACAGAATTTTTCCCGGACCCTGATTATCCTTTCAGCAAAACCACTGCCCGACAGGGGCAGAAAGCAGGATTCAAAGTTGATGAAATCCTTGGTAATTTTTGGACTTATACTGTGAGATTCATTAAGGGTTGATATTAAGATTACTGGGCCATGTTTTTATGGGTAAAAACAATATCCCTGATATGCCATCAGAAATAGTACTGGAAATTGTCCAGCTGCTCAATCAAAATGGAATCGATGTGATCATAGATGGAGGCTGGGCGGTAGACGCTCTGCTGGGAAAACAAACCCGTCCTCACGATGACCTCGATCTAGCTGTCTTTCACAATGATGTGCCGCTCATCCGCTCCCTGTTTGAAAAGCGGGGATATAAAGAAGTTCCCCGGGATGACAGCTGGGAATGCAATTTTGTGTACGGTAATGACCTCGGCCACCTGGTGGATATCCATTCCTGTACATTTGATGAAGGTGGCAAACATATCTATGGAGTTGAATATCCCTGGCAATCTCTCCAGGGCTCCGGGGAGATAAACGGAGTGAATGTGCGCTGTATACCTCCGGATTGGCTGGTGGATTTTCATTCTGGCTACCCCCTCGACCAGAATGATTTTCATGATATCAAGCTGTTATGCAGCAGGTTTGATCTGGTCATCCCTGAGGATTTTGCATCTTTCCTCGAGAATGAATAATAATCTGAATTTACATCCTTAAAATTCTGTAAAGAACTCCCTAAAAAATCGTTTATGATTAATAACATGAATAATAAATCAACTTCTACCATACAAATCATTATTGCCGGTTTGCTGTCTTTCCTGGGTACTCTTTCAACAGCCCAGGCAATTACCTATATTCTGTGGCTTGTGGGGGACTTAAACCCCACCTATCAACTAGTCACAGGAGTTATATCCGGGTTCATCGGATTATTCGTAGGAGGCTGGATAACTGCAAGGGTAATGAATACCCAAGATGTATGGATCTCCGCTGTAAATGGATTGCTTGTAGGCGGAGCAAGTTCATATTTCCTTCTGGGACTCCACCCTCTGGTCCTGGCCATCACAGTGCTTTCCTTTGCGTTTGCGGGTCTGGGAGGATATGCGGCATTACGAAAAACAGAAGCGAAACCCAAGGAGTCTGAACTCCAAGAATAATGAAACGATCAAATTCTAGATTTCCCTGGCTTTTCCTGATCCTGGGTTTTGCCATCTCCTGGGCTATCTGGATTCCGGTAGGGTTCACAGGAAGAGATTATCAAAGCTCTCCCTTTCTGCTGGTAGCTGTCCTGGTAGGTGCATTTGGCCCGGGTCTGGCAGCCATCATTCTCACTTTCAATAGCAAAGACCTGAATAAAATCTCTGATTTTAGGGAGCGAGTTTTTGATTTCCGCAGAATCCGGCCTGGTTGGATTCTAATTATTCTTGCGCTCTGGCCGACCCTGCACGGTATTGCGATTGGCATCACCAGGATATTAGGTGAACCCATTCCCGCATCATCCTTCTTCCAGGAACTCCTTCGACAACCTAATACAATACCCATAGTCCTGTTCCTGTACCTTGTCCAGGCAGGAATCGAAGAACTAGGCTGGAGAGGATACCTTCAGGACAAATTGGTGTTTGCTATCGGCCCAACCCGCAGTTCATTGATGGTAGGAATAATTCATGCGCTTTGGCACCTGCCGCTCTTCTGGGTGGTTGGAACAAATCAGATCAAAATGGGTTTTGGTTTTGATTTCATAGTCTTTGTTACCTTTGTGATTTCCTCAGCGATAATCACCGCCTGGTGTTACTTGGGCAATGGACGCAGCATTCTGGCAGTAACTCTATTAAATACCATTGGCAATCTCAGCTTTGATATCTTTGCCTACGCCCCTGGCACACTGAAACATCTCATCTATGTCTCCTTAATGATGCTGGGAGCTGGTGCTGTCCTATTTTATTTTCAATCTACTGAGAAAAAGAAGGCCCCCTGAAATTGCAACTTAGCAGGATCTAATAACGTATATTTATCTAGGAGAAAAACTATTACAATATTCCCATTTAAAACTTGACCTTTATCCAGAGTCAGTCCATAATAATGGTAAGAAAAGGAGCATTGAACCATGACAGAAGAAGCGAAAACACCCAAACACGGAGCGATCCCAGAGGAAGCCAAGGAACATTTTGGAACGGCAAAAGATGAGTTTAAGAAAGGGCTGGATGCCATGTTCCCTCCCGAAATTAAGGAACACCGCCAGGCAGCACAGAAAGAAGTTCTCAAAGGTCTCCGCAGCCTGATTGATGCCGCCCTGGACAAGTACAACGAAGAAGATGGGGAGTAAACTCTACTCTAGCGAAATAAAATCATTACCAGGGGTATCAAGGATAGTACCAGCAGGATGATTCCTGGCATGGAATACCCTGCCAGGAAGATTTGTATCCCCCCGAAGAAGAAGGCCAAAAAGAAGATCGAGATGGAAAAGCCCTGAAGTTTTTTATCAATCCCCGCCAACTGCGCTTGAAGTTCAGGAACCTGGACTCGCAGTTCTCCTCTCTCCAGCTGATCCAGGATACTATCTATTCTACGCGGGAGGCTGAGCAATGATCGCAGAAAAACTTCTATCTCTGACCACCACATGTCCAGGTTTTCGGTTAACTCCGATTTAATCAGATCCTCAGCATAAGGGCGAAGACTCTCCCAAACATTAAATCCAGGATCCAAGCCAGTGCACATCCCAGATAGAATTCCAATCGTCCTTCCCAGCAGCAGTAAATCTTGAGGAATTTGAAATGGCATTTCATACATCAGATCCCGGAATTCTTCTCCAATATCCACAAAGTCCGCGTGTCCCATCTCGCTTAATTCGGTCATGCTTTTACCCCAGACACGCTCAAAAACCTTTGTTTCGGCTTGTTCCAAAAGATCCAGATCAGCGTTGGGAAGTAAAAACCCAAGTTTGTCATAAGCCTTAACGAGCCGGCTGGCATCTTGTGTGCCAATCGCGATCACTGCTTCGCGAAGTCCTTCTCGAGCGCTTTCGGGTACGTGTCCAACCATTCCGAAATCAACAAAGGCAAGCTGCCAGGTGCCATCCGGAGAAGCATCTGGAGGGATCACAAACAAATTCCCAGGATGGGGATCGGCATGAAAGATCTCCTTCTCAAAGATCTGTTCCATATAACTCGAGAATAAACGGCGGGCAACAACGTCCAAACCCACACCGGATTCCTTAATCTCCTGGTAATTAGTGATCTTGATCGCGTAGACATCTTCCAGGGTGAGAACTTTTTTAGTGGTTTTACTCCAGATAACCCTTGGAACCTTAATTCCTTGTTTTCCCTGATAGATTTCCCAGAAACTATCGGCGTTCTTTCCCTCATTAAGATAATCTATCTCCTGACCCAGGATTCTGGAGAATTCCTCCATTAATGCCGGCAAATCCACTCGCTTCCTGATCGGTTTATAATGCTGCAGCCACCCTGATACAATCCGGAACGCGGAAAGATCCACATCAATGATTTTTTCTATATCGGGACGCTGAACCTTAACTACAACGTGTTTGATGTCCCCTTCATCTGATTTGAGAACATCACCGGAATTCAATACTGCCCTGTGAACCTGCCCCAGTGAGGCTGATGCCAGGGGTTCCTCCTCAAAAATAAAAAAACTTTCTTCAAGGGAAACGCCCAGTTCTGCCTCAGCCAATTGGCGTATCTTATGGAAATCCTCGGCCGGTACTTGATCCTGCAGCCCGCTCAATTCGTCAGTGACTTCAACAGGCAGCATATCCACCCGCACAGATAAGAATTGACCGACCTTGATCAGCACACCTCCCATTTTGATCGCCAGGAGACGATAATCATGGGCTGCCTCTACAAAACGCCGGTCTTGCCCTTTTCGGGATATTTTTCTTAAGCCAATTCTTGGCAGAAATATCTCCCAAAAGGCTAGGCCGATAACTAATCGGGCGAAAAAAAACAATATAGTTCGGTAGCGTCTTCTTAACATATGAAATAATTATATCAATGCCAGGGAAACTATAAATCATAATCTCCAAATCACCTGGATCCATTTTTCCAAATTTCACCCATTTTGTCACAATTTTTGTCCAGTAGTATAATCACATTTATATAACTTCTCCCGATTATGGAAACAAGGAGATAATATGTCACAACAAAAGGATGGATGTGTCAAACCTGCTGCCGGACCCATTTTGCCCTCACAAAATAGAGCTAGTGCAGAAACAGGAAATATTCAGGAGGTGGATAAAGTGTTAGCACAAGTAGGAAAAGAAGCGATTGATTTTGAAGCCAATGCTTTTTTGGCAGGAGAAGGTTTCAAAACAGTAAAACTCTCCGATTATAAAGGTAAATGGATTGTGGTATGTTTTTATCCGGGGGATTTTACATTCGTTTGACCGACAGAATTGGCAGCGGTCGCTGCCCTTTACAAAGATTTTCAAGCCCTCGACGTTGAAGTTTTATCCATCAGCACTGACAGCCGCTTTGTCCATAAAATATGGCAGGAAGAAGAGCTTTCCAAGATGGTTGACGGCGGGGTGCCTTTCCCGATGTTATCTGATGGTGGCGGAAAGATTGGTACCATTTACGGTGTTTATGATGATGCTGCCGAGGTTGATATCCGGGGCCGGTTCATCATTGACCCCGATTTTGTGATTCGGGCTATGGAAGTGCTCACGCCAGAAGTTGGACGGAATCCCAACGAGCTGCTGCGCCAGGTGAAGGCCTTCCAGCATGTGGTTAAAACCGGCGAGGTAACACCCTCTGGATGGGAACCCGGGGGTACCACCCTGAACCCCGGACCAGATCTGGTTGGAAAAGTCTGGCAAGTCTGGAAGCCCTGACCAGATAATAATAATCAATAAATAGCGCCCAAGTGAAAATTGAATATATCACCTGCGGCGCTTTTTATTTTCTCCGGGAATAAGCTACAATAAAATAGGTGTCGATCTACTCAGATCATGTCGTAGAATACATATCTGATGAAAATCAATCTTGTCGGAACCAGTGGGAGTGGAAAAAACGTCTTTGGCAAACAGCTGGCGGAGATACTTAATTTTCCCTTTGTAGAAATGGATGCCCTCTATTGGGGACCTGACTGGACTGGACCCACTGACCAGGACTTATTTTCCCGCCTCAGGAAAGCATTGGATAGTGAGGACTGGGTTCTAGATGGGAACTACAGCCGAACCCAGGATATTAAATGGGAACGGGTTGAAGTTGTGATCTGGCTGGATTTCAGTTTTTCCAGCCATTACTCGTGCGATCCCTCGCCTATTCAGCCAGGATGAGCTCTGGCCTGGAACCGGAAATCGTGAGACCCTGAGAATGCTGCTAAGCAAGAAATCGATCGTGCTCTGGACAATTCATTCCTATGGTAGAACAAAAAAGAAATACCTGAGCTATTTAGAAGCTGATGAATTTTCTCATATCCTTTTTCTTCGGCTCCGGTCTCCCATAGAAGCAAATCAGTTCCTTATAGATGTAAAACAAGATCCACCTTTTTTATCAACCAGCATACCAAATTAGAACGGGTAAACACAATGGACAAACATTTTCAACAATTCAGGAATGAGATCATAGGCATCAACTTCAAATTGCGCTGCCCAGACGGGAAAAACCGGCCCCTGATCTATGCTGATTGGGTTGCCAGCGGCAGGAGTTATGCCCCTATCGAAGACCGCATCCGGGATGAGATCTTGCCGTTGGTTGCAAATACCCATACCGAAACCAGCACCACAGGCATGGCCATGACCCATGCCTACCATACTGCCCAACAGCTCATCAAAGACCATGTGAACGCTGGACCCAATGACCTGATCCTTACCGGAGCATCAGGAATGACCGGATTGATAAATAAATTCCAGCGCATGCTGGGATTGAAAGTGAACCCCGAGATAGAGTATGTTCTTCCAGATGATCAGCGGCCCGTGGTCTTCATAACTCATATGGAACACCACTCCAACCATACCAGTTGGCTGGAAACCATCGCAATCGTTGAGGTCATCCAACCTACTCCTGATGGGCTGGTTGACCTTGCTTCTTTGGATGATTTGTTAATAAAACACAAGGAGAGGACACTTAAAATTGCGTCAGTAAGTGCCTGCTCCAATGTGACCGGGATCGATGTCCCTTACTACCTGATTGCCAAAAAAATACACCAAGCCGGGGGTTATTGTTTTGTGGATTTCGCCTGTGCGGCACCTTATATGAAAATGGATATGCATCCCGGCCAGAAAGGAGCAGATCTGGATGCGATCTTTTTTTCACCCCATAAATTTCTGGGGGGACCGGGGTCGTCAGGTGTATTGATTTTCAACAAGGATCTTTATCATCAGAAAATTCCTGACAATCCTGGAGGAGGTACAGTCGATTGGACCAATCCCTGGGGTGGCCATAAATATATTGATGACATTGAAGCTCGCGAAGATGGCGGCACCCCAGCATTCCTGCAGACAATCAAAGCTGCCATGTGCATCACATTAAAAAATGAAATGGGTGTTTCTCAAATCCAAGAGAGGGAGGGTCAGCTGCTGGACATATTATGGGAGGGAATCACCAAAATCCCCAATTTGCATATCCTGGCGCCTCAGCATCGCGACCGGCTCCCTGTGGTCTCCTTTTATATTGATGATTTGCATTTCAACCTCGGAGTTAAATTACTGAATGATAAATTCGGCATCCAATGCCGGGGAGGCTGTTCCTGCGCAGGCACGTATGGGCACTACCTTTTGAATATTGACCAGAATCATTCCCGCCAGATCACAGATTTAATTAATCAGGGAGATTATTCCGAAAAACCGGGCTGGATGCGGATCTCACTACACCCGACCATGACTGATGATGAAGTGAACTTTATCGCCAAGAGCATGAAAACGCTGGCGAAGAAACATCAAGAATGGCGGGAGGAGTATCATTTTGATCCTGCTTGTTTAGAATTGGTTCCAAAAGCTTCCAATCCTGACCAGGGTGTCAGGGATTCAATCGAGTCCGCCTTAACCAGATATTTCCACGACTGATTTTAAACGAGTGACTTAGGGAACCACTTTTGACATAACGGAGTTAACAATATGCTCTCAGAAATCCATTTCCTTTTAACCTACCGCTGCAATTTCGAATGCGATCACTGCTTCCTGTACTGCTCCCCCACCACTCCCGGCACATTCACAATCCAGCAGGTAGAGGATGTACTTGAAGAAGCCCTTAAAATTGGCACTATTGAGATGATATATTTTGAAGGCGGAGAACCGACTCAGTATTATCCCCTGTTATTGGAAAGTGTCCGCCGCGCTCATCAAAAAGGGTTCCAGGTAGGCATTGTCACCAATGCTTATTTAGCACTCTCCGAGGAAGACGCGTTATTATGGTTAAAACCATTGGCAGAGGGTGGATTATCGGTTCTCTCCGTCAGTAATGATACTTTTCATTACGGCGAAGAAACTGAGAATCCTGCCGAAATCGCCAGGAATGTTGGTTTAAAACTACAACTCAATGCCTTCCCGATCTGCATTGATCCTCCGGAGATCCTTGAAGAGACATCACCGATAGATGGAAAAGGGCAGGCAGTGATTGGAGGAGGAGCCAGGTTCAGAGGCCGCGCGGCTGATACCTTAACCAAAGGTCTTTCCCTTCGGCCCTGGGACGAAATGAAAACGTGTCCCGATGAGGATCTACTCACACCCTCCCGGGTTCATGTGGATTCGTATGGGAATGTCCAGATCTGCCAGGGAATCAGCCTGGGAAATTTCTGGGAAAAACCTCTTTCGAAAATTATGGCATCCTACCATCCGGATCAGCACCCGATCTGCGGCCCCTTACACAAGGGAGGCCCCGCAGAACTGGTGAGATCGCTTAAGCTAGAACCCG
>CAYUXO010000044.1:16253-20215 GCA_964448865.1 uncultured Anaerolineales bacterium | reverse complement strand
TGGAGCTCATCATAATCGCTCTGCAGACTGCCTAACATGTCGGTGAGATTCTGAACCTGTCCTTCCAGCTCTGTTATTCTAATGTCCTTCTCGGTAATCTGAGCTTGGAGATCTTCCCCTGAAGCCGGGTCTGCTTCAGGCTGGGGAGACAATGCACACCCAACTAAAAATAACATGCAAATAAGAATTATGATTTTTTCATGGATTAATCTCCTTAATGAGTTACTGATTTGATTTAGTATTCATCATAGCAGAAAAATCTGGTAATAATTATTTTGTCAGTTAATTGTAATTAATACCATTGATTTCCTTTACAATTTAGATGGCAAAAATCCTGGTTAAAGAACCAAGTAATTTTCCAGTCTTATCAGATATATTATTCATTTTCCGCTGGTAAAAACCCTAAGGACACTTAAAAACATCTACCTGGGATCCAATCGATTTGACTTCCGTTAAGCTGCTGGCTTCACCTTTACACCACCAGGTATATTTGACTGTATATTGCCCTGGAATCAGGGTAATTTGACTAATGGTTTTGGTCTTAACAGTGAAAAAACCAGTCACCCCTGTATCTGATTTTTTCAACTCGATTTGCAGCCAAGAATCCGTCCTGTTATTCAGATTGTATTTAACGCAACTTGTAGCGTGATCAACACACCAGCTCTGCAGCATCCAGGGGTTTTCCAATGTCGGCTGAGGTTCCTGGGTTGCTTCTGGGTCCACAGTCTCTTCTGTAGATGGAGTTGTCGGAGTCCCGTCTGAAGGGGTTTCTGTAAAGGATAAAGCCGCACCGGCAGCCAAAGCCCTTTCTGCTGATAAGGTTTTAGCAACAGCTGTCTGGATATAGGCTTCAGATACCTGGTCTTGAGCAGATGAACCTAACGGAACACAGGCTGCCAGACTGATTGTCAAAGAAATAAAAACGATCAGGCACAACAAAACTTTCTTCATTGGTCCCCTTCTGGTGTATTGCCCCTGTCTTAATAAAACTAGACTTTTTTGATTATAACATCCTATCCAAAGCGATCTTTCGGTAATCCGGTCATCTAACAGCGATGTAAACTCGATCCAGGAGAGAAATATGACTTCCCCCGGGGCATTTAAACCAGGTTAAGAATGAGATATAATAGCTTTTTGCAGGATATGAGTCAGTTTTGGAGGTGGTATGTTAAAAGAATTTAAGGAATTTGCTCTGCGCGGCAACGTCATGGATATGGCAGTGGGAATTATTATTGGTGCCTCTTTCGGTACCATTGTAAACTCCCTCGTGAATGATGTTATTATGCCTCCCATTGGCTGGCTGCTTGGCGGGGTTGATTTTACGAATTACTACCTGACAATAAAAACCGGCAATCCTGGCGGACCTTATTCCTCACTCGTTGATGCCCAGACTGCCGGCGCTGTCACAGTAAATTTTGGCCTATTCATTAACGCGATTATCAGTTTCTTAATCGTCGCCCTGGCCATGTTCCTGCTGATCAGGGCTATCAATCGCATGCAGGTTGATGATGAGGAGGTAGATGGTGAAAATATTCCCACAACCAAGGACTGCCCTTACTGCTTCAGCTCCATTCCAATAAAGGCCAGCCGATGTGCCCACTGCACATCTCAGCTCAAATAACCAATTCTTAAATTTAATCCTATGCCAGCTTCTCCTACCCGCGATCGCCTGAGAACAAACTCGGATTCAGAACATAAACGCCTGCCGCCCTGGCTGCGCGTCAAATTTAATAACAATCAAGCCTTTCGGGAAGTGGATCAATTAATGCAAACCGAAGGTCTGCATACTGTCTGCCAGGAAGCCCTCTGCCCCAATCGGGGAGAATGCTGGGGCGACGGAACCGCCACTTTCCTTCTGCTGGGAGATGTCTGCACCCGGGCCTGTAAATTCTGTGACGTAAAACACGGACGCCCGGAAGCTCTCGATTGGAATGAACCCGACCGGGTTGCCCGCTCTGTCCAGCTGATGAAACTGGAGCATGCTGTGATCACCAGTGTCAATCGAGACGAACGCCGTGATGGCGGTGCGCCCATTTTTGCCATGTTGATCCGCCGTATCCGGGAACAACATCCTGGCTGTTCCGTGGAAGTGCTCATTCCTGATTTCAAAGGCAGTCTGGAAGCCCTGAAGATCGTTATGGATGCCGGACCGGATATCCTCAATCACAACCTGGAGACTGTTCCCCAGCTTTTTAAGTCTGTTCAGCCTCAGAGCTCTTATCAGATCTCCTGCGACATCCTTATTAACGCAAAAAAACTGGATCCTGATGCACTCACAAAATCCGGATTAATGGTTGGCTTGGGAGAAAACATGGAACAGATCAAAGAAACCATCCAGGATATTTGCAGCTGGGATGTGGATATCCTCACCATTGGACAATATTTGCAGCCCAGCAAACAGCACCTTGCCGTAGATCGCTTTTACACTCCAGAGGAATTTGAGGACTTGAAAAATTTCAGCCTGGATCTGGGTTTCAAATGGGTTGAAAGCGCTCCCCTGGTTCGTTCTTCCTATCATGCTGCAGATCAAGCCAGAGCTTTAAGCAAAACTTATCAATCCCGGAAAAAAGGTTATTGAGTTTTTTCCAAATTCATCATTAAAAAAATAAGTAATCGGTGGTCGGACCTGCGTTTTCTTTGGAAACACCCCTGATCCTTTTTTCTGATTTACCCCAGCTCCCAGGGCGGTTTTCCAGTTTCAGTGCCCTGTTCTCGGTTCAACGATTTTCGAATTGTTTCTCCCAGATCAGGGAAGGACTCAGCTGCAGCAGCTAAAAGGCCAAAACAACCCGTCAGCATCATATCCCCAAAGGGCGCCGCGTAATAGGGTCGCAAAGACGATCCCTGCATCAAATTCCGGCGCGGTCCGGTAACCACGATATTAAAATCCCCCTGGTCGAGATCATACGGTTCTGGCGTATGAATTAACGCCCCGTGACCGTGATCGCCAAAGATCTCTTCGTGGGTCAGGGTCCCGGCCGCAAATTTCCTGAGCATGCCGTCCATTTTCTCCCTATTGATCAGACCGGTATGATGTTCAAAAACACCTTCCACCTGGTCACCATTCAACCGAAAGGCCAGGGAATGGAAATTTCCTATATTGGCTGCCAGGACCCGGTTCCTCGTCTTCACAACCGGATCAAGGGTGGCTCCCAGCACTGCTGCTGGAGCAGTATCCATCACCAGCAGGGGGGAATCCAGGTTTGCGGCGGAACTCTCCAGTGCCAGCAAACGGGTCATCTTATCAGGAACTTCACCTCTCTTAAATGCCATCCGGCTCAATGCTGGACCCGGCAGACCAGGCCCCAGACGTTCCGCCAGATAATCAAACCGGAATTGACGATCCGAATATCCAGGAGGTGCCGCTCCATGGTCAAAAACAGCCAGAGCAGCCGCGTCCAGGTCGGTTAATGAGATTCCAAATTCCCCCAGGGCTCTTGATATGGCCGAAAAATCAAAATCCTTTAATTCCAATTTAATAACATCACCCGGCAGTGATTTAACCTCATCTTCCCCAATCACTTTTATCCCGCTGGCTCGCACTTGATCCAAATCATCATCAAAAGTGCGAGCGGCATCCGGGGTAGCATAAACCAGGTTTCCCGCTTTTAGGTGATCCCGGGCAGCCCAGTGACTGGGTCCCCCGCCCATGGTCACTCCGGTTAAGACCAGGCTTCTTCCTTTCCTGGTGGCTTCTTTGATTGCTCTGAAAACGATCATGGTGGGGGATGGCACAACCAGTTTAAATCCGTTTTCTATTTCCAATCCGGATTGATACAGGAAAATATCCTGGGTGCCGGTTCCAATGTCAACTGTTAAGATTTTCATCATCATCCATCCAGTTTAGCAAAGAGGTCACGCTAGTTGTTAATCTTTTTTATCATTTGGGATTGATTGTTATATAATAAAAATAGAATTAACACTAACAACTAACATCCAAGGTTATTTCATCAACCTGATCA
>CAYUXO010000044.1:11940-16153 GCA_964448865.1 uncultured Anaerolineales bacterium | reverse complement strand
ATCAATTCAAAAGTTTACTATAGCACAGTATCGGAGGAATAACTATGACACATATCATTACCAGCCTATGTTTACGTGATGGTGGCTGCATTGAGGTCTGCCCTGTTGATTGTATCGTACCCGGACAACCCTTTGATGAATGGCCCTGGATGTATATCGACCCGGATGCTTGCATTGATTGTGGAGCGTGTATCCCGGAATGCCCTTATGATGCCATCTTTATGGAGGATGAAGTTCCCGACGCCTATGAGGCGAAGGGAGGCGAATATATCAGCCGGGTTGGATTAACAGGACATTACGAAAATACTGACCATTATGGCGATACGGTAGTCCTTGAAACCGTCCAGAAACTGGAAGAAGGCGAAATTGTGGATCTTACGGAGGATATTCAGCCCAACTACGATTTTTTTGTTGATGGTCCCGGTTACGAAGATTAATTTAACTGAATGAAAAACTGATCCCATCGATGTCCTCAGCCGATATATAAACTCAAAACCCTGCTGTTTGAATTCAAACAGCAGGGTTTTTTTAGTCTGGTAGACCTCGGAGGTACGATCGCTGCTCAATCGAGGTAGAAAGAAGAAGACCTCGGAGGTCTTCTTGATATATATAAAGCTATCTATTTTAGAAAATATTCAGCAAAGCTCTGCTTACCCAACGGAATATTGGGTTGGCAAAGAAACTTAATAACACAACTGTAAGAGCTGCCGCAAGGGAAATCAACCTCAGCCAGCGATCGGTATTAATTTCAGGATCTCCGTCCTTCATGTACATATTCACCACTACCCGCAGGTAATAATATGCCGAAAGCAGAGAAGTCAGCACGCCGATGATCGCCAGCCAGATATAACCTCCCGAGACAACGGTGCGGAACAAATAAAATTTTCCAACAAAACCCAGTGTGGGAGGCACACCAATGAACGACAGCATAAATACCAGCATAGCTGCTGCCTGCAGCGGATATTTTTTACTCAGTCCGCAATAATCTTCCAGGTCCAAACCCTGGCCTTCTTTCTTCTCCAGGGCTATAACAACCGCCCAAGCCCCAAAATTAGTAACAGCATAACCAAACAAGTAAAACAAACTAGCTCCAACCACGTCAGCGATGAGGGATTCCTGTCCAAATGTCACCAGGGCCATCAGAATATAACCAGCGTGGGCAATACTGGAATAAGCCAGCATTCGTTTTATATTACTCTGGGCGATGGCAATTAAATTGCCGGTAAACATTGTCAAGGCAGACAAAACCCAGAAGACAGGCACCAGGTCATCAGATAACACAGGCAGTGCAGCCAGGAAGATCCTCAACAGGGCTGCAAAACCAGCCGCCTTGGCGCCAACTGCCATAAATGCGGTTAATGGTGTGGGTGCGCCCTGATAGACATCCGGGGTCCACATATGAAATGGCACCAAAGCTACTTTAAATCCCAGTCCGATCAAGATCAAGCCAGATCCGACCGACAGCAGGGTCATATCTGCAGTGCCCTCCGCTATGGAAGCAACAATGCCGGCCAGAGAGGTTGTCCCGGTGGCCCCAAAACTGAGGGCGACTCCGTAGACAACAAATCCTCCTGCAAACGCTCCCAGTAGGAAATACTTCAATGCGGCTTCTTCAGATGCTGGGTCAGGGCGAGCAATTCCTGCCAGGATATAAAGCGGTATGGAAAGAAGTTCCAGGGCTAAGAACACTACGATCAGATCGGCTGCCTGGGCCATCAGGATCATGCCGCTTATGGAAAACAGCAGCAGGGGATAAAATTCACCTCTTTTGATCCCCATCCTTTCCAGATAGGGGTAGGCCAGGGCAACGGCAACCAGTCCGCTGCCAGCAAATAGGATCTGCAGGTAACTGGAGAAACCATCCTGAATGATCATGCCGTTAAAAGCCCCTGTCGTTCCACCCAGATCAAGGAAGGAAATCACCAGCACAACCACCAACCCAAAAGCTGCCAGGGATGCTGTTAATCCTTTGACCCTTTTTCCCACAAAGGCGTCTAGCAGCAATATAATGCTGGCCCAACCAACCAGGATAATCAAGGGAAGAATGGAAATAAGGTCTGAAGTCGTCATAAGTTTTTCCAGCAAGGTTATAGACAAAAATATCTTAGTAAATATTCCCTTTTGGGATTAATACATCGCCATGGAAGCTGCATGAATCAGTGTTAGTAGTTTTTCAACAGCCGGAGCCATCAGGGCGAAAAATGGTTTTGGATAAAGACCAATCCAGAAAATCAGGACAACCAGGGGAACAATGATGATCAATTCCCGGATGGATAGATCTTTGAGGATCTTGTTTTCTTCTTTATCAAGCGGACCCAGGAATAATTTTTGGAACATATACAGCAGGTAAACCGCAGCCAAGATCACACCCAGGGCTGCCAACCCGGCATACCAGGGGGAACCAATCGCTTCGGAACCAAAAGCACCCAATAAAATGGGGAATTCCCCGGCAAAACCGTTTAATCCGGGCAGACCCATAGATGATAATGTCACAATCAGGGTCAGGGCGCCATAGACGGGCATGATCTTCCACAGACCGCCAAAATCATCCATTTCCCTGGTGTGGCGGCGTTCATAGATAAATCCCACCAGGAGGAACAATGCTCCAGTGCTGATGCCGTGATTGATCATCTGCAGAATACCGCCCTGGATGCCCTGCTGGTTAAGAGCGAACAAACCCAGCATGACAAATCCAAGGTGGCTGACCGAGGAATAGGCGACCAGCTTTTTAACATCCCGCTGATAGTATGACACGGCTGCACCGTAGAGAATACCAATCACCGCAAACAGTGCCATCCAGGGAGCAAGCTTGATTGCTGCCTGGGGGAAAAGCGGAATATTAAATCTCAGGAAGCCGTAAGTCCCCATTTTAAGCAGCACACCGGCAAGGATCACAGAACCCGCGGTAGGTGCCTGCACATGGGCATCGGGGAGCCAGGAATGCAGCGGCCACATGGGCACTTTAATTGCAAAAGCTGCTGCAAAGGCCAGGAACAGCCAGATTTGGACCTGGGCAGGTATGCCGCCCATTTGAACTAAATCAGGTACAGAAAACGATCCCTGGTAAATACCCAACCATAAAATAGCCAACAGCATTAACACCGATCCAGTCATGGTGTAAAGGAAAAACTTAACCGCGGCATACATGCGATCGGGTCCACCCCAGATTCCGATCAAGAAATACATTGGCACCAGGGTGAATTCCCAGAAAACATAGAACAGGAATAGATCCTGAGCCAGGAACACACCCAGCATACCCACTTCCAGCAGCAGGAAGAAGACCATGAAATCCTTGACCCGGTCTTCGACCGCGGTCCAGGTGGAAAGCAGAGCAATAGGAGTGAGGAAAGTGGTAAGCAGCACCAGCAATATACTCAATCCGTCAATGCCCAACTGGTATGAGATCTGCCAGCCGGCAATTTCTATCCAGGGCAGGTTAATAACCATCTGGAGATCAGGGTTGCTGGCATCAAACAGGTACAGGACCCAGATCGATAATGCAAAAGTGATCAGAGATACGATCAAGGCTGTCCAGCGGATGGCCTTTTTTTGTTCCTGCTTCATAAATAAAAGCAGCAGCACCCCAACCAGGGGAAAAAGGGTGACCAAATTGAGAGGATTTGTAAAAAATGTCATAACTAACTCCAGTATTCGTTGAAGCTGGACCTTCCAACGTTTAAGCCAGGATTAAATAACCCAGTATGATAACCACGCCAGTAAAAACCGCCAAAGCATAATTTCGCACATATCCGGTTTGTAGTTTCCGGAAACTTTCGGAAAGATAACTGAATAGTTTTGCTAAACCTTTTGATACACCGTCAATGATACCCAAATCAATCGGATCAGCCAGGATTCGGGCTCCCTGGCGGTAGATCTTTACAATTACTTTGTCATGGAACCAATCATGCCAGAACTCCAAATCCACCTTGATAGAGAGGAATTTTGCCAGGTCGATGTACCGATTGATAAATAAGGCATCGTAGATCTCATCCACAAACCACTTTCGATTCATGCCCGTGAATATCGGACCAAGACCTTTTTGAAGAGGATCTCTCTCGCCTTTGCCCAGGGGTTTTCGGCCATAAAGGACCCAGGATAAAAAGATCGCCAGCAACGCCAGCCCGGTGGATATCAGGGCGACCAGGGTGTTGAATTCTCCAACATGCAGATGCAGATTGAAGCTTTCAAAGGTATGCTCCAACCATTTTGTGAA
>CAYUXO010000044.1:0-11840 GCA_964448865.1 uncultured Anaerolineales bacterium | reverse complement strand
ACCCAGAAGGTCACCGGCATGCGTTCCCGCAGTCCGCCCATCAGGCGCATATCTCCAGGATCAAAAACCTCATCGTCATGATGGTCACCATCATGAGCAAGATGGTGATGACCGCGCTCTATTCCCAGAATAACCGAGCCGGCGGAAAGGAATAATAAAGCTTTGAAGAAGGCATGGGTCACCAGGTGGAACATGCCGGCCACATATGCTCCCATGCCTACTGCAGCGACCATAAAGCCCAGCTGACTGATAGTTGAATAAGCCAGCACTTTCTTCAAATCGTACTGCCCGACCGCGATTGTGGCCGCGAATAAAGCCGTAATTCCGCCAACCAGGGCAACCACTCCCTGGGCTTCAGGAACTGCGCTGAAGAGAGGCGCTGACCGGACAACCAGGTATACTCCTGCGGTGACCATGGTAGCAGCATGGATCAAAGCTGAAACTGGAGTTGGTCCAGCCATTGCATCCGGCAGCCAGACAAATAAAGGTAACTGGGCAGATTTTCCGGTTACTCCCAGAAGCATAAACAGGGTAATAGCCATGATCGCCCCGGGTTGGGTCTCAGCGATATGATGGACCTGCTCAAAAACACCACTGAAGGTCAGTGTTTTGAAGGTCCAGAACATGATGAAACCAGCGATCAGGAACCCAAAATCACCCACGCGGTTGGCTATGAAAGCTTTTTTTCCCGCCAGGGCATTTTCCACCCCCGGCCTGCCAAGCAGATCCTTGTCATACCAGAAACCGATCAAGAGGAAAGAACACAAGCCTACTCCTTCCCAACCGACAAAAAGCATCAGGTAGTTATCCGCTGTCACCAGGATCATCATGGAGGCGATAAACAAGTTAAAGAAAACAAAGAAGCGCTGGTAGCGGCCCAGATCATCCTTGAATCGAACATCTTCATGCATATAACCGATGGCATAAATATGGATCAAGGTCCCGACACCGGAGACAACCAGCATCATGGTAGATGAAAGAGTGTCCACCCGAATGGTCCAGTCCAGCTGAAGTTCCCCGATATGGATCCATTCCGCGATAGGGATCACTGCTCCCTCGTGATTATAGGCCAGGGATACTGCCAGCAGGACAGCCACAACGAAGGATAAGCCCGAGGCGGATGCGGCAATGGTGCCAATCACCCGCTCTTTGAATTTCCCGCCCAGGGACATATTAATCAGCAGGCCGATAACCGGAAAGATGATGATCCAGGGTGCCAGGAAGAAGAAATCCGGTCCGTGTTGGGTGGCTTCACTTAAAAGCATAAGCTTCTCTCAAATAATAATCAGCCTTTCAGGCTGCTCAATTGATCCACGTCAATACTCTTTTTGGTGCGGAAGATGGTCACGATCAATGCCAAACCCACGGCAACCTCCGCAGCCGCGACAGTTATCACAAAAAAGACAAAAATCTGTCCGCTGATTACCTGGTACTGGTTGGCAAAAGCCACAAAGGCCAGGTTGGCAGCGTTCAGCATCAATTCAATTCCCATAAAAATCACGATGGCGTTCCTGCGGATCAACACACAGATCGCACCCAGTGTGAATAGGATTGCTGAAAGGATGATGTAATATGAAACTGGGATCATGCTAATTCTCCTGAGATATCAGTCATTCCTGGTTAATACTATAGCGCCGATCATGGCCACCAACAGCAAGATGGAAGTAATTTCAAAGGGAAGAAGGTACTGCTGGAACAGTTCCAATCCAATGCCTTCTGGGCTGCCAAAATCACTTCCTATTTCACCGATCACCTGTAATCCCCTGCCCTGGAGGATAAACAAAACACCGATCTCTGCCAGCAGACCTCCCCCCAGAACCAGAGCCAGAATACGCTGCCAGCGATTTTCAGGCTTGGGTTTAAGTTGGCTGGTACCCAGCAGCATGATCACAAACAGGAACAATACCATGATCGCGCCCGCATAAACGGTTACCTGAGCCATAGCCAGAAAAGGCGCGTTCAGCATCAGATAAAAAACGGCGACAGTGATAAAATTCAGCACCAGGAACAGAGCCGCATAAATAGCACTGCGGCTGAATAACAAACCCAGGGCAGCTCCGACAGCTACCAGGGCTAAAAAGAAAAATAATACCAGTTCAGCGTTCATAAATTTCCGCCATCCATTACCATAATTCTTTCTAACATTAATCTAAACCGGATCTTTCATCTCCGGAATGGAACGGTCAAATGTCCCCGGCTCAACTTCCCTGGGGGTGTTCATTTTGGGTCCCGGTGCTGGATCAAGCAGTTTATCCTTGGTGAAAAAAGCTTCATTACGATCCAGATACGCCAGCTCATAAATATGTTCCAGGACAATAGCTTCCGTAGGGCAGGCATCAGCGCAAAAACCACAGTAAATGCAGCGCATCAGGTTGATTTCATAAATTGCCGCATAACGTTCACCTGGAGAGTAACGCTCAAGGTCAGTATTTTCTCCCGGTTCCACAAATATCGCATCCGAGGGGCAGGCAGCCGCACATAAAGCGCAGCCAATACATTTTTCAAGACCGTTATCATAACGCTTAAGAGCATGCCGGCCTTTAAATCGCGGCTTGAGTGCTTTTTTCTGTTCCGGGTATTGGATCGTTACCGGCTTCTCAAACATGGACCTGAAAGTGATCCATAAGCCCCGGAAAATTTCGTTCACCTGCATTAACTCTGGTATTTTCATAAATTCCTCGACCCCGATCGGGCCGTTATTGCCGCAGCACTATCACAACAGCAGTAATAAATACGTTAAACAAAGCGAGAGGCAGCATGATCTTCCATCCAAAAGCCATCAAGCGGTCATACCGGAAACGCGGCAAGGTTCCCCGAACCCAGATCATACCAAATAACAATATGATGATCTTCAGCAGCAGATAAATGGGACCCAGCCAGGGCAGGTTTTCCACCCAGGGACCACCGTATCCACCCAGGAACACAGTCGCGGCAATGGCGCTGACCGCGATCATCTTGATGTACTCAGCCATGAAGAACAGTGCAAACTTCATCCCGGAATATTCAGTATGGTAGCCACCAACCAGTTCTTGCTCAGCTTCCGGCATATCAAATGGCGCTCGATTGACCTCCGCCAGCACAGCTAGCAAAAAGATCACAAAACCCAGCGGCTGTTTAATGAAAAACCAGTCCTTGAAAAATAACCAGCTCGAAGATTGCTGCATCTTGACGATATCAACCATGCTCATGGAATTGGCTATCAAAATCGGACCCACAAAGGCCAATCCCAGGGTAAGCTCGTAGCTGATAATTTGAGCAGTGGCACGCAGACTGCTCAACAGGGGATATTTACTATTCGAAGACCAACCGGCGAGGACTATCCCATAGACGGCAATTGAAGCCACGGCCATGATATACAAAACCCCAACATTTATATCAACCAGGTAGAGGTTAATTTCCCGGCCAAAAAGGGTGATCGATGTTCCCCAGGGAACTACTGCCCATATTATCAATGACGGTAACAGGGTTAGCGCTGGGGCGAGAAGGAACAGGAATTTATCTGCTTTGGTCGGAATCAGTTCTTCTTTAAATATCAACTTAAAGGCGTCTGCCACTGGCTGCAGCAATCCCGCTGGACCCGCGCGGTTCGGACCAATCCGGGTTTGAATGCGGGCCAGAGCCCGGCGCTCAAACCAGGTGGTATAGGCAAAACCAACCAAGCCAAACAGGATCAGCGCGATCGATTTAATCACCCATTCCAAGATCAGTATCCAGTCCATAAATTAAGCCTTTAGCACTGGCTGGAGTATCTTAATCCAGCCCTTTAATCTTCGCATTAACAGGCACCGTCAACGGAATACCCATGCTCCGGGGAACCAGGATCACTCCCTGTGGAACTTTGTCATCCAGTTTTACCAACCCTTCAAAGGATTCATCCCCAATCATGATCTCTGCCCGGGCACCTTCGGTCAAGGTGAGTTTTTCACCGTCTGCGGGATGAATGATCAACAGCTGACTTTCCAGGCGGGAGCCCAGTACTTCTGAGGTCCGGATCATAATGCCCTGATCATACAAGCGGGTAACCGGGACCGCCAGGGATCCCTTGGAGAACTTCGCCCTGGGTTGAGATATTTTTGCCAGTTTCAGATTGGAAGCCTTTCCACTGGAAGGAAGCTGGGTTCCAATGCCGCTGGTGTTCTTGAATACTGTGCCGGTAAAGGACAAGGCTTCATTGGCAACGAATGGCCACTGTTTGGGAGCATATCTGAGTCCGGCTAACGAAACGCTCTCATATCCGGATTTGTCCTTGATAATTTCACCCAGGATCACAGTAGAATCTCCCTGGACTAGATCCAGATCTAGCTGGTGGGCAAGTTGCCCGGCAATTTCATAATCCGCCAGGCTTTCACCCCGGGGAAGTAGAGCAGCTTCGAAACGCTGCAGCCGCCTGTCACCGGATGTAAATGTGCCAGATTTTTCCGTCGTGGCCGCTGCCGGAAGTACCAGGTCTGCCTGGGAGGCTGTCTCGGTCAGGAATAAATCCAGCACAATCAGGAATTTTCCACTCAAATCAGAGATTATCCCATCGCCCAGGGGATCCGCTCCGGCAATTAATAAAGTTCCTGCGGATTCAAAGCTGGCAGCCAAATCCCCGGCGGGTTCAAACCCCATATCCAGGGCACCTTGAGTATTGGCGCCGCTCCAAACCGGGATCAAACCGCTGTTGGATTTTCCAACCTTCTTGGTTTGAATCAGTAAATCAGCGCAGGCACCAGAAAATGCCTTTGACGCCTTGTAATCCATGCCTTCTGAACCATAAATAATCAGCAAGTTCTCAGCTTTTTTAATTAATTGGAAAGCATCTTTTTCTCTTTCTTTCAAATCCAATATTGACCGGGTTTCTTTTCCGTAGGCATAACGGATAACCTGATCTGCATAACGATCGAGTTTGGTCTCACGGGGATTCAGAACTACTAGAGAAGCGCCCCGCTCCGCAGCTGCTTTCACACGCAGCCACCATACCGGAGCCTCTTCCGCAAGATCACAAGCAGCTACCAGAATGGTTGTGCCCCTTCCGGCATCAAGTAAATTGGATTCAGGAGCAGGACTAAGCGCCCCGGCCAGATCTCCACCTGCCATAGTTGTGTTCACAATTGCCTGGCCTGATAATCCACCTGTCAGGGATAGCAGTTGATAATAATCCTCATTGGACAATCGCCCTCCGACCAGGGTCAGCAATTCACCCGGATCAGATTTAAAATGATTGCCGACGATTTCCAGGGCTTTTTTCCAGGAAACCGGTTTAAGCACACCCTTTTTATTCCGGGCCATTGGTCTGGTTAAGCGGTCCGGGCTGGAGCTGAATTGATGGGCAAAACGCCCTTTATCACAGATCCAAAGTTCGTTGACCCATTCATTTTGACGGGGCATGACTCGCTGAATTTTTTTCTTCCCAGTTTTGGGATCCATGCGGGTGTTTATAGTGATATTACAACCAACTGGACAATGAGAGCAAATCGACGGGGTGGCATCCATCTCCCAAATACGGGCTTCAAAACGGAAGTCCCGCGTGGTCAGAGCACCAACAGGACAAATATCAGTGGTATTTCCTGACCAGCAGCTGTCAAATACTGGGTCAGAATAAGAGACAATCTCGGTTTCCCGGCCCCTATTATAAAAAGCCAGCACCGGATCTCCAGCTATTTCCCGCTGGAAGCGGATGCAGCGTCCGCACTGAATGCAGCGCTCCTGGTCAAGTAATATTAAATCTCCCAGCGGCATATGTTTGCCAAGCTGCATTTTTTGATCGATTGGGAAACGGCTATCTGATATCCCATAACTGAAGGTCAGCTCCTGGAGGGAACACTCTCCGCCCTTATCACAAACCGGGCAGTCCAGGGGGTGAGAGGTGAGAATAAACTCAAGGATGTTCTCCCGGGCCTGGATCACTTTTTCGCTGGCGGTATTGACCACCAGGCCTTCCGCAACAGGTACAGTGCAGGCAGTTTCCAAATTACCTGTAAAATAAATTTTTGGGGAACCATCGTCTTCCAGCAGCAGTTCACCGGTAGCTCGATCCCGCTGGGGACGGCCGATTTCAACCAGGCACATACGGCAGGCGCCCACCGGTTCCAGCTTGGGATGGTAGCAGAATACCGATATGTCGATGCCTGCTGATTTGGCAGCATCAACGATCTTCAAGCCGCTGTCTGCGGTGACTTGCTGATCATCAATCGTTAGCGTGACTTTATCGCTCATACCTGTTCAGGTTCCTTAACCTTCGGTCTTTGACTTTCTGCCAAAGTCTTCCGGGAAGCGCTCAACGCTGGTGAGAACTCCCATAACGGAGAATTCGCCCAGGGCACAGAGACTTTTGCCGCGGATATTGGAAGCGACCTCTAATAGCAGGTCGACCTGTTCATCTTTTATATCGCCAGAGGCAATTTCTTTGGTCAAGTGGGACATCCAATAAGTACCTTCCCGGCAGGGTGTGCATTTTCCGCAGGATTCATGCTTAAAGAAATCTATGGTCTTATTAATCACCCAATCCATGCTGATGGTGTCATCAATCACAATCACTGATCCGGAACCCAGATCAGATCCCAGCTTGCGGATTGAGGCATATTCCAGCGGTGTATCCAATACTTTATCAGTCGCCCGCAGAATTGCCGAGGAAGCCCCGGCTGGCAAAATTGCCTTAATAGGCGCATCGTCCAATATGCCACCACCATAATAGAAAATAAGTTCCCGGTAGGTCGATCCAAAAGGCATTTCATAATTTCCGGGGTTTTTCACCCGGCCGGATAATGAAAAGACCTTCACCCCAGCGGATTCTTCTGTTCCCAGGGATTGATACCATTCAGCGCCATGTTCCAGAATTTGCGGCACATTACTGAGTGTTTCCACGTTATTGACCACGGTGGGTTTTCCATACAATCCATAGGATGGCGGGAAAGGAGGTCGCAGCCGGGGTTGGCCGCGTTTGCCCTCCAGAGATTCCAGCAAAGCAGTTTCCTCTCCACAAATATAGGCGCCCGCTCCCAGATGAGTGTGTATTTTCAGGTTGTAATCCGTCCTAAATAATTTTTTACCCAGCAAGCCGGCTTTTTCCAAATCTTTGATCTTGCTGTCAAGGAATTCTGCCAACTGCCAGAACTCACCCCTGAGGTAAATATAAGCTGCTTCTGCGCCGACCGCATAACATGTTATTGCCAATCCCTCCAGAAACTGCAGCGGGTTTTCTTCAATAATTTCCCGGTCTTTAAATGTGCCCGGCTCAGACTCATCGGCGTTGGCAACCACATAATGGGGCCAGTTCTTCTGATCCATGAACGACCACTTCAACCCAGTGGGGAATCCTGCGCCGCCGCGGCCGCGTAAGCCGGAAGCTTTGATAATATCTATGATCTCCCCTGGCTGCTGGGTGGTAACTGCGTTCTTGAAAGCTTCAAATCCACCCTGCTTTTGGTAGACTTTTAATTCTTTGATATCAGGGATTTCCCTATGGCGGAGGAGCACGTAGTTACTCATGCGGCGTCCTCCTTGGCCGGGGATTTATTCTCCCGCCAGTTCTCAATTAGTTCCAGGGTCTGGTCGACGCTGCAGCTCTCGTGGTATGCGATGCCAAGCTCACTCTGGACCTGGAACATGGGTGCTTTATCACAGGCCGCCAGGCATTTGACAGCCTCAATCGTCACCAGTCCATCTTTGGTGGTCTCTCCTGGTTCAATTTCAAGGGCCCTACACAAGCCTACCAGGAATTCTTCAGCTCCCCGTAAAGCACAGCATAGATCCGTGCAGACCTGGATGCGGTAGCTGCCGGCCTTATGATCATGGAACAGAGTATAAAAACCAACCAGTGTGGCAACTTCAGTTTTTTGAATATCCAAAATCTGACCGATCTCAGCCAGGGCCTGGTCCCTGATATAACCTTCTTTACGCTGAGCCAGGAAGAGCAGCGGCATAATGGCAGATCGTTGATGGTCTGCGGGATATTTATCCAGGATCTCTTTGATTTCCCTGGGATAGTTGGCGAGTAATTCGTTCACCTGTCAATGTCTCCTAAGACAATGTCGATGCTTCCAATGATGGCTACCAGATCCGCGACCATGTGTCCTTTGGAAAGGATGGGCATGGCCTGCAGATTTCCGTAAGAAGGTGTTCTCCAATGGACCCGGTATGGTTTTGGACCTCCATCGGATTCCAGGTATACCCCCAGTTCACCGCGTGGGGAGGATACCGGCAGATAAACAGCGCCTTCGGGTGCGTCAAAACCTTCGGTCCATAATTTGAAATGATGGATCAGGGCTTCCATGCTTGTTCCCAGCTCAGACCGCGGAGGAGGCACATATTTGCGGTTGTCACTGCGGAAAGCGCCGCCAGGAAGTTTATCAAGGACTTGTTCGATAATCCGGAGCGATTCACGCATTTCTTGAACCCGGACAATGTAGCGGCTGAAGACGTCCCCGCCTTCGCCCAGGGGAACGTCAAATTCATACTGCTCATAACCGGAATATGGGCTGACTTTGCGCAGATCGTAATCCACCCCGGAACCACGCAAACTGGGACCAGTCATGCCCCAGAGAGCGGCTTCTTCGCCGCTGATGGCAGCAATGCCCTTGGTGCGGTCAATAAACAGCGGGTTCTTGGTTAGCAAATCCTCATACATTTTGATACGTTTGGGGAAAACTTTCAAAAAATCTCTCACTGCCGGTTCGAATTCATCCGGAAGATCCCGCCATACTCCGCCGGGACGGATATAAGTGGTCATCATGCGCTGGCCTGACACCAGTTCAAAGATATCCATGATCTGCTCCCTCTCGCGGAAGCAGTACAGGAAAACTGATTGGGCTGCCAGGTCAAGTGCCTGGGTAGCCAGCCAGATCAGATGGGAAGCAATGCGCTGCAGTTCAGCCAGGATCACGCGAATGGCCTGGGCCCGGGGGGGTACGTCCAGATCAACCAGCTTTTCTACCGCCAGGCAGTAGGCCAGGTTGTTACCAACGGTATTGAGGTAATCAATCCTATCGGTCATTACCTCCACCAGCTGGTAGGATTTTCCTTCCATGGATTTTTCTATCCCGGTATGCAGAAAACCGATATCGGTAATGCAATTGACAATGATCTCGCCATCCAATTCCAGCAGCAAACGCAGCACACCATGGGTGCTGGGATGCTGAGGACCCATGCTCAGGAGCATGGTTTCGCCGGTCATTGCCCGTTCGGAAACCAGATGCTTGATTTCGTCCAGGGTCACGGAGGTTACACTGGTATGGATAGCCATATTAAAATATCCCCGGAGGGATTATCTCTTGGCCCGGGGTTTTCCCGGGTCAACATCTTTATAGTTAAATGAAAAGCGGGTATCTTCCACTTTTATGGGCTGGTCTTTGCGAAGCGGATGGCCTTCCCAGTCCCTGGGGAGCAGCAAACGCCTCAGATCTGGATGCCCTTCAAAATGGATCCCAAATAAATCCCAGATCTCTCTTTCATACCAATTGGCATTGGGGAAAACCGCGGTCATGGAAGGCAAAGTGGGATTTTCTTCAGCAGCTGTCGTTCGCAAAAATAACCTCAAATTATATTCCCGGCAATGCAGTTGATAAACAATTTCAAAGCGGGGTTCTTTCCTGCCCCAATAATCCACAGCCGTTTCATCAGTCAGGACTTTAAAGGAAAACTCGTCTCGAAGTACCTGGCAGGCATTGATGATCTGGTCTGGTTCTACCAGCAGGGTTATTTGATCCCGGAAAGATCGGGTTTCAGCATTAAATCTTTCCTGGATAGTATCAACTGCATTTTGAATATGTTGATCCATAAACGCTCCGGGCACTGACAGGGTCAGGACCACTCAGTGATCTTTTCCTGCTGGACTTTATCGTGAAGAACCAGGATCCCGTTAATTAAGGCTTCCGGGCGGGGTGGACAGCCGGCAACATATACATCAACCGGGAGAAGTTCATCGACTCCCTGGAGAATGGCATAATTGTTGAAGACACCCCCATTAGAAGCACAATCACCCATAGCAATCACCCATTTTGGTGCGGGCATTTGATCATAAAGCCTTTTCAGCACAGGAGCCATTTTATTGGTTACCCGGCCGGCTACTATCAATAAATCTGATTGCCGGGGACTGGCTCGCATCAGCTCCATGCCAAATCGGCTCATATCATAATGGGAAGACTGGGCTGCCATCATTTCTATCGCACAGCAGGCCAATCCTGATAATAAAGGCCACATAGCCCGGGTGCGGCTCCAATTCACCACTTTTTCCAGGGTGGTAGTAAAAAAGCCTAGATTTCCAGCCTTTTCCTCTAGTCCCATTCGAAGGCTCCTTTTTTCCAGGCATACACATAACCAACCAATAAGATGATGATGAAAATCAGCATTTCAATCAAACCAAAAACCCCCAGGCGTCTGAACACAACAGCCCAGGGGAGGAAAAAGATCACTTCAATATCAAATAAGATGAACAGAACTGCAACCAGATAAAAATGCACCGGCATTTGGCGGGTTCCAGGTCCAATGGGATCCATGCCTGACTCATATGGCATGCCCTTGGCTTCGGTGGGTTTTTTAGGACCAAATATATGCCCGATGGCAATCACCAGCACTGCCAGGATTGTGCTTAATATGATCAGAACGGCTATGGGAAGATATTCATTCAGCATGAGATTTTAACCAATAAACTATCTGGAAATTTCCTACTTTGAGAAGTATATCACAAATGCCATTTGAGGAAAATAATACTGTTTAATAATCAAAAAGATGGAGGACATAGATTGGAAATCAATCACTTCCAAATTGGTCCAGCCAATAATCAACCTCTCCGGGAGAGATGTCAGGCTGATCGTTTTTATCACTCGCTGAATTGCTTGGGGACGTATCAGTCAAAACCATAACTGCAAAATCGGAAGATTTAAGGATCTGGCACTGGGAACTCCTAGCTTCAGCCAGAATTTCCCGGTCAGAGCTCACAACCGTCCAATTTTTGGCACTTTTTCCAAGACGGGAAAGGTGGTTCTTAATTGCCTGGTCTGCCGTTGAATCCCGGGTGATGAAATGAGCCCTGACCAATCCATGGGCTTGGGTTCCAGTCCTGGCAGCTGGAGCACCATCAAAATAAACGTCCAGAGTGGAGCGGCGCCGGCTGGCAAATTTTTGAAGGACATCGATGAGGGATTTTTCATCATCCAGGTCTTTCAAACTTAGGCCGGGGATATGAGGAATGAGGTTATGGCCGTCAATGATATAGGGCATATGAACTGAAAACCAAGGGTGTTATAAATGCTGTCGGAAAATTGATAATATGCTATGATGGAGTACAGTTCAGACCATTATACCAAAGGTGATTCTACTCATGAATCAAGCCAAAAAACTGCTCTTTTACATAGTATTGAACGTCGTTGTGTCTGCAATCACAATCATCATTGTCCTGTTCCTGTGGGAAAACACTCGCTTGAAACAGGTCCTGTTTAATTCAGGTGATAGACCGGCAGCAGTCACCTCTCCTGAAGGTGTTTCCGGGACTGAAGAACTGACCGGAGAACTGCTGATCGAAATCGGTGAAGTCGGCGGAGTTGGAAACCTGGCAACTGAATACCTGCGTTTAATTCGGTCTGGTACTGAATCTGAGGACACGATCTCTCTCCAGGGTTGGCAAATCAGAGATGAAAGCAACCTTAATTTCAACATCCTGGAACAATCCGGCCTGGCCAGTCTCGAACTCCACAGCCAGGGAGCGGTTAATATTTACACCAAAGCTGGAAGCAGTAATCCCATCGAACTATATCTTGGTCTCTCCGATCCGATCTGGGAACCAGGGGAGACAGTCACCCTGATCGATCCCCAGGGAGAAGTCCACGACACATACTTAATCCCCTAGTTATTAGAGACTCCCG
>CAYUXO010000043.1:0-20379 GCA_964448865.1 uncultured Anaerolineales bacterium | reverse complement strand
TAATCGGCAGCTGTGGCCAGCGATATCCACATCTTTTCGCCATTGAGAATATAATTTTTGCCATCTTTTTTGCCTGTGGCCCTGAGCTGGGCGAGATCTGTCCCGACATCGGGTTCTGTAAATGCGCCGCAGCCTATTTTTTCCCCTTTTGCCAGTGGTCTTAAGAACCTGTTTTTTTGTTCTTCCGTCCCCCATTGAAGCAAAGTTAAGCAAGTCAATCCATTATGAACAGAGATGACCACCCGCAGGGATGTATCAACTGCTTCGAGTTCTTCACAGGCTAATCCCAAAGCTACATAATCCATGCCCTGACCGCCGTATTTTACTGGCACGGTTATACCCAGAATGCCCAGTTCCCCCATGCGGGGAAGTACAAACGGTGCCATACTTCCCAGACGATCCTGTTCCTGGATAGTAGGCTGGACTTCTTTGGCCGCAAAATCTCTGACCATTCGCTGGGTCATCTGATGCTCTTCTGTTAATCCAAAATCCAAAATAGCTCCTTTGTTTATCTTCTGTCAGCCTGTCTGGTTTCATTTCAGAAGATAATACAATATAATCTCAGGTATGAATGATGGACAGAAAATTGCACTCCGGTTAGTCCTGTTGATTTTAGTGGGTTCAGCCCTCAGTTTTAGCCCATCTGCTATTAGTGTAACCCAAAAAATACAGAACGCACAATCAGCATTTGAAGCTGAAGACTACCAACTTCAGACTGATATACTTATCGATTTAGCGGGTGAAAATTCCTGGTGGAAATCTCTCTGGGAGAAAGCTGGTGATGCTGCATTTAAAGCTGGTGATTACTCCCGGGCAATTACTTCCTATGAAAATGCTTCCAAGATCAATACCCTTTCAGTAAAAGGGAAAATTCAATTAGGAGAAGCCTATCAATATTCTGGGGATTATAAGAGAGCTGAGTCCACTTGGCAGGATCTTGATCTGACCGCAGAGGCATTGACCCGATTGGCAGCTCTATATGAAGAGCAGGGGGATATCGCTTCAGCTGTTGATACCTGGGAGCGATACCTGGCAGCGTTCGATGAGGGCGATAACCTGGAAATCATCTTCCATTTTGGGTTGCTGATGGCAGCTGAATCTCCTCCAGAGGCATTAGTTTATCTAGACCAATCTGCTGTGAACTACCCTGAGGCAAAAGCCTTATCGATCGTTATTAAGGGGTCACTGTTGGAAGAAAGAGCCTACCAATATGTCACAACCGGACAGGCCCTGGCTGCAAATGAATATTGGAAGCTGGCAGCATATTCCTTTGAAAAAGCCGCTGCTTTGAGGCCGGATTACATGGAAGCTTTTTTATATTGGGGTGAAGCCCTGCAGCATATTCCAAACCCCGGAGAGGATGCCAGGGAAATTCTGGAGAAAGGATTAGCGCTTGATGATCTGGCACCCCTGGCGAACCTGTTTCTTGGGCTGTATTGGCAGAGACTTGGATCCCATAACCAGGCCCTGGATCATTTTAAGATTGTAGAAGAATCCTGGCCAGACCGACCTGATGTGTATATCGAGCAAGGCCGTTCCCTGGCAGTCCTGGGTGAAATTGAAGCTGCCCTGGAAAAATATCAACAGGCCATCGGGATTGCCCCGTTGGATGATATCTACCATCGGCAGCTGGCAGATTTTTGTGTTTTATATTCGTATCAAGTGCGGGGTATTGGCTTGCCCGCCGCCAGAATTGCCGTCCAGTTAAATAATCGGGATCCGGCAAATCTGGATAGCATGGGCCAGGTATTGTTAAATCTTGATGATCAGATGAACGCTATCCAGTTCTTTCAGGCGGCAATAAATGTTGATCCAGCCTATGCACCAGCATATTTTCATCTTGGTATACTATACTCTGCCCGAAATGAAACTGAGCTTGCTGTATACTATCTGGAGCAGGTATTGACCTTTACAAAGAATCCTGCCATCCGTGATCAGGCAGAAAGACTATTATTTAGCTATTGATTATGGTGGAAGATAACCCCTGCAGCTCCGGGAATATTGTTTGAATCCCGGGTGGAGATTCTATGATGAACAAACAATCCCGGCTATTATTGGTTATTTCTGTCCTGGTTGTTTTTTCAATGGCTTGCAGCCTTTCCGAGGTCGCAAAAATCTTTGGTGAATATCCCACTGGTCAGGGTGACTTGCTTTTTCAAGATGGATTTTCTGATCCATCAAGCGGCTGGGATCGGGTCCGAACACCAGAAGGTATGACTGATTATGAAGCTGATAGATATCGGATAGTGGTTAATACTACCAACGCTGATTATTGGTCCAACCCGGGCCTGGCATTCGGTGATGTGGTGGTTGATGTAGATGTAGGAAAAATCAGCGGTCCAGACGACAATGATTATGGTGTGCTTTGCCGCTACCAGGATATCAATAATTTCTACTTTTTAATTATCAGCAGTGATGGATATTATGGTATCGGTATAGTAGAAGATGGCAAGCAGCAGCTGCTTGATCCACCCCAGATGTATCACTCACAATATATCATCACCGGGAATGGCTCTAACCACATCCAGGCTATTTGCAGCGGTAATGAGATAAAACTGTTAGTAAATGGAGATTTGCTTGCAGAGGCAAGTGATGGAACGTTCAATACTGGTGATATTGGTCTGATCGTAGGTTCTTTTGATGACGCTGGAGTTGATATCTGGTTTGATAATTTATCTGTACGAGTCCCCTGATCTGGTCCTATCTAAATTTCGATTCCTGAGAATATGAATATATACTTGGATATGATCGGCTGCCGATTGAATCAGAGTGAAATAGAAATCATGGCCCGCCAGTTTGCCGCTGCAGGACATACCTTGGTGGCAGACCCTGCTGAGGCTGACCTGGCAGTGGTTAATACCTGCACTGTGACGGGAGCAGCTGCAGCAGATTCAAGAAAAACCATCCGGCGTATAGCCCGCAGCGGAGTTGAAAAGATTATCACCACTGGTTGCTGGTCCAGTATGTATCCTGGGCAAGCTCTGGAATTACCGGGAGTTACCCAGGTAGTTTCTAACCTGGAAAAAGGTAATCTTGTGTCAGACTTATTCTCCCTCGATCTCGAGATTTTTGATAAGGAACCAATCGAGAGGGTGCCCATACCAGGTTCACGATTGCGCACTCGAGCGTTCATTAAAGTTCAGGATGGATGCAGGCACAACTGCACTTTTTGCGTCACCACAATCGCCCGGGGAGAATCCCGGAGCGAATTGGCAGATATAGTTATTCGTGATATCAAAGCGGCCCACGATGGGGGCGTCAAAGAAGCGGTGTTGACGGGTGTTCAGTTGGGATCCTGGGGGATGGATTTCGAATCAGCCAGCAGTTTGACCAGCCTGGTTGAAAAAATTCTTAAGGAGACTGACATTCCCAGATTGCGGCTTTCCTCCATTGAACCATGGGATGTTAACCAGGACCTGATCATGCTGCTGCAGGAAGATAGAATAGCCCGCCATCTTCACCTGCCTCTGCAATCCGGCTCTGCTAGCGTGATGAGGAGAATGGCCCGAGCAATCACCCCCACCAGCTACGCTAAGCTCATCGATCAAATTCGGGAATTAATACCCGGCATTGCCATTACAACTGATATTATGAGCGGTTTTCCCGGTGAAACGGACCAGGAATTCCAGGAGAGTTTAGGCTTTATCCAGGAGATGGGTTTTGCTGATGGCCATGTGTTTACATATTCAGCCAGGGAAGGCACACCGGCCCATGATTATCCTGACCAGGTTCATAACGCCCTTAGAAAAGAAAGAAGCGCTCAGGTAAGAGAGATTCTGGCCGCGAGCGCAGAGGTATATCGTCAAAAACAAATCGGGACAGAACTGATAGTCCTTTGGGAGAAGGTTGAAAGTCTTTCAGAAAACACCTGGCAAGCTTCAGGATTAACAGATAACTATCTCCGGGTAGATTCTGAAATAACAGAGAATCTTTGGAATAGGTTCTCAAGGATCAAGATCAGGGGCATCACACCTGAAGGTGTGAAGGGAGATATCTCTTAGGCATACCTGAGCTGCCTTGTATTGATAAGGTTTATCGTTGAGGAGGAATAATGGCAGATTGTTTGTTTTGTAAAATTATCCAGAAAGAGATTCCTAGCGAGATCATCCATCAGGATGACGATATCATAATATTTAAGGACATTAACCCATCTGCGCCTGTCCATCTTCTGGTGGTTCCCAATAAACATATCCCATCTGTCACTGAAATGACCCCTATTGATGAAATAATTCTTGGGAAATTGTTTTCCGGTGCTAAAAGAGCTGCTGAAAATATTGGAATCGATAAGACGGGTTATCGCCTGATTGTGAATAACGGACCAGATGCTCACCAGGAAATCTTCCACATTCACATGCACCTGTTAGGCGGGGGCGAAATGAAGCATCCCATGGGATAAGAGATCGAAAAGGGTATAATGGTGCCATGAGTATAAAAGAGAAACTACGTGAGGAGTTAACAGCAGCATTGAAGGCTGGAGATGCTCAGCGCAAGACTACGGTGCGCATGGCATTGGCATCCATTAAAAATGCCGAAGTTGAGGCCCGGGGTGAACTCAAGGAGGATCTGGTATTAAATCTGATCCAAAAAGAAGTAAAAGCCCGACAGGAAACTATAGAAGGCGCTCAGCAAGCAAATCGACCTGATTTGATCAGCAAAGCGGAAGAAGAAATAGCTATCCTGAACGAATTTCTCCCTGAACAGCTCAGCGAAGAGGAGCTTCGAACCCTGGTCCAGGAAGCAATTGAAGAATCCGGTGCAAGCTCGATGGCAGAGATAGGTGCGATCATGGGTGTGTTAATGCCCAAAATCCGCGGCAAAGCGGATGGAAAACAAGCCAACCAGATCGTCCGGGAATTGATGGAAGCTGGATAAATCTGGAACAAGTCTGACTGGACCGATTCAGCTATTCAGGACGGATCGTTATATCCTTTACAGGTGATAAAGTCTGTCAGACGGCGGATTATTTATGGATAATAAGACTCTCAATCCCTCCCTGTCCCGAATCATCCTTTTGATAGTGATTCTACTGGTCTGTATGGCCGGGATCTGGTGGATTATCAACTGGTCTCTCACCGGGGCATTATCAACGGTTTTGGTATCGGAAGGAAATGTGGCATCCCAGGATGTCATGTCTCCTTATGCTGTTACTTACCAGAGCCAGGTATTGACTGAACAATTACAGGAAGAAGCAGCTGCGGGAGTCGAACCGATCTACACATTCCCGGATTCTGCTATTGCCCGCCAACAATTAAATCATTTGAAAGAAGCCCTGGATTTTATTGAATCTGTCAGACTTGACCAATTTTCAAGCCTGGAACAAAAATATACCGATCTGGCCGCCCTGGACGGGATCTTTATCTCCCAGTCCTCAGCTGATCAACTTCTCTCCTTGAGTGATGTTCGCTGGCAAACTGTTCGTCAGGAAAGTGTAGTGATCCTGGAACAGGTAATGCGAACCAATATCCGTGAAGTGGATCTTGAGGATGCCAGGCAGCAGCTGCCGTCGCTGGTCAGTTTATCTTTGTCTGAAGACCAGGTGCAGCTGGTTGTGGAGCTTGCCTCGGCATTTGTTGCCCCCAACAGCGTTTACAATGAAGAGGATACCCAGGCAGCCAGGGAAGAAGCCATAGCAGGTGTTGTAGCTGTGACCCGGTCAATTGTGGCCGGGGAAACCATTATCAGGAGAGGGGAAATTGTCCAGGCTGAAGATATCGAAGTCCTCCAAGAAGTGGGTTTATTAACCACTTTTTCGGGTTGGCAAAACCAGGCCGGAACCCTGGCCGTAGTCGCCTTATCAGCTGTTCTGTTGATCCTGTTTTTCCTGTCATATCCCGGGATATTGAGAAATACAAAAAAATTGACCTTATTCGTCATTCTTTTCCTTTTATTTCTGGGAATTTCCCGCTACGTCACACCGGGTCACCTCGTGATTCCATACTTATTCCCGATGGCTGCTTATCCCCTGCTTGTAGCAGCATTAATTGATCGCAGAGCTGCCTTATTCACAACAATTCCCCTGGCGATCCTGGCTGCATACGGAATGCCGCATGCTCTTGATCTAACCCTCTACTATAGTTTGGGAGGGATGATGGGACTGCTGGCTCTAAGGCGCCCTCAGCGATTGTCCGCTTATGGATCTGTTGCTGGCATCATCTCGGTCTCGGGGGCGGTTATCCTGGTTGCCTATCGGATCATCGATCCTGCAACTGATATCATCGGCTTGGCAACCCTGATCGGCGCTTCGGCCTTCAATGGGGTTGCCTCTGTTGGCCTCACAGTCCTTTTGGAATATGCCCTGGCTCCTCTACTTGACTTAACAACAACCTTGCAGCTCGTAGAATTATCCCGTCCCGACCATCCCCTCCTGCAGCGTCTGCTCCGGGAGGCACCCGGTACATACCAACACACTCTGCAGGTGTCAAATCTGGCAGATCAAGCGGCGGAAAGCATCCAGGCAAACAGCATGCTTGCCAGGGTGGGCGCCCTTTATCACGATATTGGCAAGATGAAAACCCCGCAGTTTTTTATTGAAAATCAGGGATCAAACCAGATCAATACCCACGATGATATGGACCCGGAGGAAAGCGCAACGATTATTATCGATCATGTTGATTACGGGATAGAGCTTGCAAAAAAATACCGGCTTCCCCAGCGAATCAGGGAATTTATCCCAGAACACCATGGAACTTTGTTAACCCGGTATCAATATGGGAAAGCCCTTGAAATAGCCAACGGTGATGAGAGCAAGATCGATATATCTAAATTCCGCTATCCCGGACCGCGTCCGCAATCAGTTGAAACTGCCCTGGTGATGCTGGCTGATGGATGCGAAGCATATGTGCGGTCCCAGATACCAGATACTGATGAAGAATTAAGGGCTTTGATCAAAGATATGGTAGACCGGAGGGTAGATGCCGGTCAATTGAATAATACTGAGATCACGCAGAAAGACCTTAAAGTAATCATTGATTCATTTACAGCAACATTAAAAGGATCTTATCATTCCAGGGTTGATTATCCAGATGATGAATCAGCATCGGATAATTCCGCCCAACAATCGTCCAATGATGAGACCATGGTTGAATTAAGAGAGTGAGAAAAGAACCCCGGTGATTGTCGTTGTGGTTCAAGATCCATTTCAAGAAAAAATATCTGAGCAGGTACTCTGCATTGCCGCTGAAACTGCCCTGCAGATCAGCGGTATAAATGATTCCCCATCCCTATCGATCAGAATAACTGATGATGCCGAAATGCAGGATTTAAACCTTCGCTTTCGCAGCATTAATAAGACCACTGACGTGCTTTCTTTTGGTGGAGAATTTACTGATCCGGATCTGGAGTCCCGCTACCTGGGGGATGTAGTGATATCCTATCCCCGGGCCGAAGACCAGGCGAATAACCGGGGCCATACGACAGCTGAAGAATTACAGCTGCTTGTCATCCATGGTGTGCTTCACTTGCTGGGATATGATCATGGGATGGATATTGAAAAGAAAAAAATGTGGTCGCTTCAAGGAAAAATCTTGGAAAAGATCGGTATAACAATTCAAATTGAGGACACGTGAGTGAAAATAAATACCTGAATTCCAGGTTAAAATCCATCCGTGTTGCCCTGGAAGGAATCAAGCATGTTCTGATCACCCAGCAAAACGCCAGGATCCATGGGGCAATCACCCTGGCTGTTATTTTGTTTGCCTTTTTAGTGAGGATAAACAGGGTGGAGTTAGTCAGCTTGCTGCTTGTCATCGGATTGGTCTGGACGGCAGAAATATTTAACACAGCGATGGAAGTGATGGTTGATACGGTCAGCCCTGAGCACAGCCAGGGAGCCAGGATCATCAAGGATATCAGTGCCGGGGCAGTGTTAATAAGCGCGATTATTTCGGTACTGGTTGGTATTGTGGTATTTGGTCCGAAATTGCTTTTATTTGTACGTATATTATTCAATTAATGAGGATTTAATGGTGGAGGTTTGTCATGAGTCAGGTATCTTTTCGTTTTGGTACAGTAGGAACCCCTAAAAACAAACCCAAGAAACCCGGAGGAAGTGTAGGTGGGATCTATTATCTCGCTGAGCTGGGACTAAATGCAATGGAGCTGGGTTGGGTGCGCTCTGTGCGTGTATCTGAGGTTACCGCCCAGAAGATCCAGGATGCTGGAATTGAGCGGGATGTTGCTTTAAGCGTTCATGCTCCATATTACATCAATCTCAATGCCGATGAAGAAGAGTGGCCTAAGTCTCGAAAAAGATTGATGGATGCTGCCCGGGCAGGTTATACCTCGGGCGCTACTGACATCGTATTTCACCCCGGATCCTATTTTGGCAAACCCCCTGAACAAGTATTAATAAAAGCCCTTCCCCGCCTGGAAGATTGTGTTTCAGAACTCAGGGCTGAAGGTAATCCTGTAATTCTGCGGCCTGAAACTATGGGAAAAGGAGCCATGCTTGGTTCTCTCGAAGATACCCTGGAGATGAGTAAAATTGTGGGGGTTGAACCCTGCCTGGATTTCGCCCATCTGCATGCCAGGCCGGGAGACGGTACCATAAATACCCTGGAGGAATGGCTGATAGTTCTTGAAACCTACCAGAATGCTCTTGGAAATGAAAGCTTGACCCAACTGCACTGCCACCTTTCTGGAATCGAATATTCCGAAAAGGGAGAACAGAACCATCTGATAATCCGTGAGTCGGATTTTAATCTCGAGGCATTATTTAAAGCTCTTCACAAAGTTGGTGCACGGGGAAGGATTTTATGTGAAAGTCCTGCACTTGAGGAAGATGCTCAATATATTCAAAAAACCTGGAGTTCATTGAGCGGTGAAGAATATTAATGTTATCTTACCGGGAGATAGAAGCGTGGTTGAATCACTTCAAGAAATTCAAACGAAGATGAAAAAATGCCGGTTGTGTTTGGAAGCTGGTTATGAAATATATCCACCAGCAGTCTTTTCAGGAGATGCCTCAGCTGAATTTATGACAATCGGACAGGCACCCGGAATTACTGAGCAGCTAGCCCAACGTCCCTTCAATGCTGGCAGTGGAACACGCTTGTTTGGATGGCTGGCGCAAGCTGGGCTGGAAGAGGACTGGTTCAGATCCACTCAGTATATGTCCTCGGTCACGAAGTGTTATCCAGGCAGGCAGCCCTCTGGAAGCGGCGATAGAGTACCGGGTAAGATAGAGCAGGAATTTTGCCGAACTTACCTGGATCAAGAGATCAGCCTGGTGAATCCACAGGTGATAATCCCCATAGGACGATTGGCTATCAACTTGTTCTATCCCAAAAAACTCAAGTTAATGGATATTATCGGCGCTCAACTTGAAGTAGAAGGACGCCAGGTTATCCCCCTGCCGCATTCCTCAGGTGCCAGCCGTTGGCATCAAAGTAAAGAAAACCGTCAACTGATCGAAAGAGCAATCTTATTGATAAAAGTACATTACGAGAGGATATTTCCTGACTGACAAGGATTGAAATCCTCAGAGGGGCCATCCAACACAAACAGCAGGATGTCCAGGCGTCAATATCATTGACGCTGATGTTATACGGTCAATATGATCAGGAGAAAGTTTACGTCCCTGAAGATGGACTTTTGGCTCTGCCAGCAGGAGGGATTTCAATCCTGTAAATGAAAATCGATTCTCTCTTGGTTCTCAATGTGTCCTTCCATGGGTGTTTTTGGCAATCTGTCCTCACCCGGGGACGGGTGAGCGAGCTACACAAACTAAAACACCTCCTGTATTCATGATCAAGAGGTGTATTTTTTATCGTGTCTTGTTTTTGGGTTTCAGTTCAATTAAGCCCCGCTTTCTGTATTTTTTTCCTGGATATGGGATTTTATTCAGCTGAAATTTGCGTAAAATTGATCTTCACCAAATTTGAATCACAGCTGTCAAAAGTCTGGAAGTAGATCTTTTCTGACAGGGGCAAATTGGCTTGATCCAGCAGCTGGATCCAGAGTTCTCCATTGGAAGCAGCAGGAGAATCACTTAAGGTGAGTTCATATCCGCCTTCTCCATAATTCGGAGCCATTCCCGATAAGGTTATCCCAGATATTTCCAGACCGGCTAATGTTCCCCCTGCTTCTACAAGAATTCCGCTGACAGGTGTTCCTTCATTATCAAATATTTGACCTGCTACCCCCAACCAGTTGCATCCTGCATCAGGGTGGAAGGTGTTGATCTCATAGGAAGGAGAGCCAGTCTGGGTGCTGAAAGTTGTCCCGCTTTCAAGATCTGCTGTGGGGATGGGAGAATTTTCCGGAGTGGGAACTGGTGTATCCGTTGGAATTGGGGTTTGTGTTGATGTGGGAACTGGGGATGGTGTTGGCGTCCAGGTTGAAGGTAAGACAGGTTTGGGTGTAGGACTAGGTGTCCAGGTCAGAAATAAAGCCGGCATTGTCGTTGGCGGATATGGATTTAGACTGCTTTGCGGGTTAATAAAAATGATCGAAAACAACAGGGCAACAACCAGAGTCCCCGCGACAAAAATTCCTGATAGCAGATTTAGAAAACATCCCGGTCTCCTTTTTCTTCGGGGAGCGGGTGCTGGTGCATCTTCTATCACTTCGGGTTCGTCAAAGAAATCATCCAGAGGGTCTGACATATATATACTCCCGGGAGCCCCTTATAAAGGTAATGTAATAGCTATTGTACTCAGTTTCCAGCGTCGTTCAAGCCAATCATCCAGAGCCTTTTCACCCAGGATCTGACGTATTGCCGGGTCGATGGGTCTATTTTCCTGTTTATCGAGAACTTTGATGATATGATAACCGATTTTTGTTTCAATAATATCACTAGTTTCCCCGATATCGAGACTGAAGATTATGGGATCCAGATCGGGAATAGTCAGATATCCCTCGGGGAACCATCCCAGGTCACCCCGGGTTTGAGGATCATATGTGCTGGCAAGTTGGGAAAAATCCTTGCCTTCATCCAGTTCTTCCATGGTGATTTCAGCCGCCGACAGGCTATAAAATAACATCTGCTGGGCATGAACTTGTCCAATTTCCTGAGCTACGTCAGATATGATCTGGTCTCTCATCCAAGCCGCTTCAAGCGATCTTTTGAGATGAATTCGGAAACTGGCCTCTGTGAATCCATAGGCGGCTAGCCAATCTGCCAGGGGTTGATCCTCAGTATCGAGAACCGCAATTCTCGCGTCCAGTTCGGTGTCAGATATTTGATAACCATTCGATTTGGCAGCCTGGGCTAATAGAGTGAGATTGATCAGATCATTAATTACAAGGGTTTGATCATCCTCTGTCAATTCACGATTTACTGCTGCTTTATAACGAGCCAGTTCCTCCTGAAATTCCTCCACTGCAATCAGATCGCCGTTCACTATTGCTGCTGTGGGAATGGGAGTTGGAGAGGGGGGGAAAGGGGTCCTGGTAGGCAGAATCGGAGTTGCTGTTAAAGTTTCAGCCTGGCCGCCGCCGCTGCACGCACTGACAATAAAGAATAAAAAGAATAGTATAACCAGGACTTCCCTGGTCGGGTTTTTGTTATCCATATGTGTAAATTATAAACGCTTCTGATGAAGCGCTGGCAGGAAATCTCAATTTTCTCTAATTGGCTGTATAATAATCAAAAGCAATTCGTAAATGGATATGGTATCCACTGAATTGAAAAAACGCAGGAGATTGTTAGAGATGGTAGAACCCCGGCTTCTCAAATCCTTAAAAGAAGAAATCGCAGATTTGAAACAGGATAACTATGAATTAAGGGAACAAAATGACCGTCTCTGGAAGGTTATCAAATCCCTGAATGATCTGCGTTGTGATGTGGGAAGCTACTCTTCCCCGGATGATATCCTGAAAATGGTCATGGATATCCTTGTTATTGCATTGGAAGCTGTAGAATCTGAAAATGGGTCGATATTGCTTCTGGATGATGAGAGTGATGAACTAGTTTTTGTGGCTGTGGTTGGTGACCGCCAGGAAGAACTGATGGATTTTAGAATTCCTGCTAATTCCGGCGTTGCTGGATGGGTAAAAAATCATAAAAAACCAGCCCTGGTGCAGGATGTGAGAAAAGACGATCGATGGATCTCAGCAGTGGACCAATCGATTGGATTTCATACCCAGAGTCTGATGGCCGTACCTCTGATCCTTGAGGATCAGGTGCTGGGTGTGATGGAAGTAGTGAATACTTTATCCGAAGATCATTTTAATTTAACAGATTTAGCACTTCTCCAACTGATTGCCAGACTGGCTTCATTTGTATTTGGCTGTACTGAAGATGCCTTAAACAATGCCCCTGAATTGCGTCCTGGAGAAAATCTAAACTAATCCAGGCTTGGATAAAGGGCTTGACAGATCAGTTTTTTCAACCATAATTAGAGAACATCATCTGATTGGAAAATATTCAAAACGCAGACGGAGAAAAGTAAGCTGGTTGACACTGACAGGGAATACGGGACAAAGATTGAGATCTCGTAGCAGAATGTCTTCCAGGGGAAGTTCACTCCCGAGTGCTCAAGGGAAAGGATCATCCGAGTAGTTTGAGCCGAAACCCCATCGTTACCCGGGGAACCAATCGCAAATGGATCTCAAATTGCTGTTGGAATCAAGTGAGCCAATTACGGCTAAATTGGGTGGTACCGCGGGTAAATCCCGTCCCTTGGTGGGACGGGATTTTGTTTACCTTGATTGATCGTTTGAGGAGGAGTTATGGGTGAAGGTATAGAACAAATCAAAGGCGAAGCCATAGAAGCTTTGGAAAATATTAACCAACAAGCGGATTTAGAAGCCTGGAAAGTGAAATATCTGGGCCGCAGTTCAGCGATAATGGGTGTATTTAAGAGTTTGGGAACACTTTCCAAAGAGGATAAGCCGATTGTGGGGAAAAATGCCAACCTGGTCAAGGTTGCCCTGGAAAATGCTTTAATACTGAAAGAGGAATTGTTAAATCAACATGCCATTTACCATACCCTGGAAGAGGAAAAGATTGACGTCACCCTGCCCGGCCGGAAAACCGCCAGCGGCAGTCTGCATCCAACCACCCAGACACTGAGGGAGATCTACAAGGTATTTGGCGACATGGGATTCCAGATCTACCGATCTCAGGAAGTGGAATCGGACATGTACAACTTCCAGCTCCTGAATTTTCCTCTCCATCATCCTGCCCGCGATATGCAGGACACATTTTTCCTGAAAAGTTCCCAAGATCGTGGTGAGGACCCGTTATTGCTCAGAACTCACACATCACCTGGACAAATCCATGCCATGCGGGAACATACCAGCAAATATCCTGAAGATCCTCCCCCGATCAGAATAATCCTTCCCGGGATGTGTTTCCGGTATGAACAAATCACAGCCCGGTCTGAAATTCAATTCAATCAGGTTGAGGGTTTGGCTGTTGGGAAAGGAATTACTTTTGGAGATCTGAAAGGAACATTAAGTAATTTTGCCCGCAGAATGTTTGGACAGGACGCGAAAACCCGCTTCAGGGCTTCACACTTCCCCTTCACGGAGCCCAGTGCTGAAATGGACGTGGGTTGTTTTCTGTGCGGCGGCAAAGGCTGTTCTGTCTGTAAAGGTGCAGGTTGGCTGGAAATCTTGGGCTGCGGTATGGTTCACCCGACAGTGTTGGAGAACGGTGGATTCGATCCTGAGGTTTTTTCAGGTTTTGCTTTTGGAATGGGACCTGAGCGGATCACCATGATGCGCCACCATATTGAGGATATCCGTTATTTCTGGGCCAATGATCTGCGGTTCCTGGATCAATTCTAATCATTAATTTATTTGCAATAGAGAGATTTATTAAAGGAATTTGAAGATGAAAGTACCCCTTGCATGGCTGAAAGAATATGTCGAAATTAAACTGCCGATCGAAGACCTGGCTCACAGGTTGACCCTGGCTGGTCTTGAGGTGGAAGAGATCAGATATGTTGGTCTGCCTTTACCCGTGGAAAAAGGCCAGGAAACCAAAATAACCGGAAACTCCTGGCATCCCGCGGAAATTGTAGTTGGCGAGGTGCGGGAAGTAATGCCGCATCCCGATGCTGATCGCCTGGTTCTGTGCCGTCTTGATGATGGGGTGCAGGAGCATACCGTGCTGACAGGTGCCCCCAATTTATTCCCTTATAAGGGAACAGGAGAATTGGATCCACCGCTTAAAGTTGCCTATGCCCGCGAGGGCGCTACTATCATCGACGCTTATAACGAGGGCAGTGACATAGTACTGACCACCATAAAACGAAAAAAGATCCGTGGTGTGGAGTCCTATTCAATGGCTTGTTCAGAACGTGAGCTGGGGATTTCAGAAGAGCATGAAGGAATTATCCTGCTGGATCAGGACGCGCCAACAGGCATGGCCCTGGCCGAATATATGGGTGATGCAGTCCTGGATATTGCCATCACGCCCAATATCGCCCGGGCAGCCAGCATTCTTGGAGTTGCCCGGGAAGTGGCCGCTATCACGGATGTCCCATTAAAAAAACCAGCCCTTAATCCAGTCATGGATGGCGAGCCCATCAAAGGCAAGGTGTCCATCCAGATCACTGATCCGGAAGATAATCCCCGCTTTGTTCTGGGTTTAATTGAAAATGTAGAAAAGAAACCCAGTCCCTACTGGGTTCAACTGAGATTAAAACTGGCAGGTGTGCGCCCGATTGATTCCCTGGTTGATGCCACTAATTACACCATGCTGGAAATCGGAGAGCCCCTGCACGCATTTGATTATGATGTGCTGGTTAAGCGGGCAGGAGGAAAACCCCCGGTGATCGGCACCAGGCGAGCTAAAAAGGGCGAAACCCTGGTCACTTTGGATGGCATTGAAAGAAAATTGAATGATTTTACTGTCCTGGTTACCGATCAGGCGGGGCCACTCTCCCTGGCAGGTGTGATGGGTGGCGCAGAATCAGAAGTAAGCCCTGAGACCAAAACAGTCCTTCTGGAAGGAGCTTCCTGGAACTATGTAAATATCCGTCAAACCGTCTCCGCCCAGGGGTTGCCTTCCGAGGCGTCCTATCGGTTTGAGAGAGGTGTTCACCCGGAACTTGCTCCCCAGGGAGTAACCCGCTGCCTGGATTGGATGCAAAAATGGACTGGAGGCACAGTAGCCCAGGGATTAGTTGACGAGTATCCCCTTCCACCGGTTGACTCCACTGTCGATCTCTCACCATCTGATATTAAACGTTGGCTGGGCATCACTCTCACCACCAATGAAATTGAGGAGCTGCTGAAAAAGCTTGAATTTGAGATCAAGGTTAAGGGAGATCAATTGAGTGTAAAAACTCCTCCGCACCGACTTGATATTGGCGAAGGCATGATCGGAAAAGCAGACTTGATGGAGGAAATTGCCCGGATCTATGGATATGACCGCATTCCTGAGACCAATCTTGCTGACGGTTTACCCGACCAGGTGGGCAACCGCAGCCTGGAGCTGGAAGAAAAAATCCGTGATGGATTGGCAGGATTGGGTTTGCAGGAGATCGTAACCTACCGGATCACCACACCGGAAGCGGAATCAAAAGCCCTGCCGCCGGATTTGCAGGAGGAACCCAGGAATTATCTGGAAATCGCCAATCCTATCAGCTCAGACAGAACTGTCATGCGGCGGGATTTGCTTGCCAGTGTGCTGGATGTCCTTGAGAAAAATCACCGGGTCAGGGACCGGGTCGCTCTCTTTGAAATAGGACCTGAATTCCTTCCGGCTGAGAAAAAGTTGGATATCCAGGAACAGAAAAAATTAGTGATGTGTTTGTTCGGAGCCAGGACGCATGCTTCCTGGCAGAATCCTGACCGGGAGGATATGGATTATTACGATTTGAAAGGTTTAATTGAAGCCCTGCTGGCAGATCTGCATGTTCTCGGAGTCACTTATCATCCTGATAATTTTCCCCGGTTCCACCCTGGAAAAACCGCCAGGCTGGAAAAAGATGGGGAAGTTTTAGGCATCCTGGGCGAAATTCATCCTCAGGTGAAACATAACTACAGATTGCCAGATAAGCCGGTGGCAGCAGCTGTGCTGGATGTGGATGTCCTGCTAAAACACGTTGACGATCTATATCATGTGGAAGCCATCCCTGATCAGCCCCCGATCCTGGAGGATTTGGCACTGGTTGTAGACGATCATGTGCCAGCTCAGGACGTCGAAAGATTGATCCAGCAGACTGGTGGAAAAACACTGCGGGGGGTCCGGTTGTTTGATGTTTATCACGGGGATCAACTGGGTGAGGGTAAAAAGAGCCTTGCTTACAGCCTGGTTTACCAGGATGCTGAAAAAACGTTAACGGATAAAGAAGTACTGGCGATCCGTAATAAGATCGTCAAGCGCCTGGAAAAAGAGTTGGGAGCCCAGCTGCGCAGCTGGTAACTGTAGAACGAATAGGGACCGGATTCATTTAAGGGATCCTGTCCCTTGGTTTAAAAGAATGAGTCCAGGAATGTGACTATTTTGGTTTATGATAAGAATGGTTAGTATAAACATTTTTATTTTAGCTTCTGACTTCGAATCAGTGGGTTGCTTTTGTTACTTCTGAAGCAAAATAGTTGACCCTCTGCCTTTAAGGCACGGTTCAGGTATTCAAGAAGAGATTCAATTTCAATTAACCATACTTGACCGATCTTGAGACCAACGAGTTTGCTAGTTCTTAGCAATCGGAGAAGGTATTGCAAACTATGCACGCAAAATTCAGCAGCAGACTTAACAGAAATATGGTTATTGACCACAACAGGAAAAACTTGTGAACCAACCCGACCTCACTTTCTGATGCCTAGAAATTGCTCAAGTTTGCTTCTCTGGTCAAAGCGAAGCATTTCCAGGAACTGCTCAACACCTATCTGGTGTCGTTCGGGATGTATCTCGTTTGGTACCCCCGCTGCGACTCGAACACAGGTATTCGCCTTAGGAGGGCGACACTCTATCCACTTTATTGTTTTTCCATTAAGTATAAATAACGTTCAGATTCTTGGATTTTTTCTGTTTTGTAGATAATATAGTGTTCTTCAAAAATGCGTTCAAAATCTTCACGGGTATATTGGTTAAAAATATCGAATCGGCTTTGGAGTAATTTTTGTACCTGAGAATCAGATTTAGGAATAAATTCAATGATGAGCCATTTTCCTATTACACTTAAAAAATTTGCCAGCTGTGAAAAAGGGACATTGTTTGAAATGGTCATGTGGTGAATTAATGCTAAAGCAAAAACCATATCTACAGGGGCCCGATCAATAATAGACTCACGTTCTCTATTATGCCAACCAATAGCTGAGCTTGGATTCGTTAGATCTAAAATCAGAGGCAATAGGATTTTTTCTTTATCCCTTTTCACCTGACGATAATTTTGTTCAACCGCAGCAGGGTCTATATCAAAAGAAACAGTGAAAGCCCCCTGCTCAGAAGCCAATCGACTAAAAATTCCATTATTGGCACCTAAATCCCATACTTGTTTTGGCTTTATCTCTTTTATCCATTCAGTTATGAGTTGTTTTTTATTTAAAAAGCCAGCATCAGTATAATTTGTGATTTCGTAATAATTTCCCCATTCAGTTCCTGAAGGTTTCCAGGCAAGTTTCTTAACAGTATTTTTAAGGCTGTTAATCAATCCAAAATGAGCCTGTTTATTCATTTCCTTTTTCTGTTCAGAAATTTCTAAGGCTTTATCAGCGAATTTCATTTGTGCCTTTGCATGCAGGTGGATATGCATCATTAACCCTAGATTTAACTTAGTATGAGAAGGTAATAGTTTGCTTGCTAAATCAAGGGGAATCCCGTCAATATATATTCGCATTAATTGGTTGTGACGAATATCTTTTTTTGCCATCAGTGCTAGAGGAGCTAAGAAATGATGACAAAATTGTTTATATGCAACCCATGGCTGTCCATTTTTGTAAAATTCAAAAGAAAGAGTGTCAATAAAGATAGCTTTACCCTGGTTGAATTGGATATTATATGCGCTCGCGTCTTTGAGCGACATCCCAACTTTGAGAGCTCGTTCTTGTATTGAAAGGGTGACCAGAGCTGCCTCTTTAAGCTGTGAGAAACACCACTCATAAGGGTATGAGATAAAAGGAATTAATTCTGACCGAATAACTTTATAAGATATATCTGGTTTGATGGGGGAAATATCTGACTCTTCATGAGCTACTATTCGCCCATTTTTTTCTAAATCCTTATAAAGCCCTGATTCCATGAGTTGATTATATTCTTGACTGTATATTTGGTTGACTTGCCGATACAGTGCACCATCCCGCCAGAAAAGAAATCCACTCGGATCTCTGAATGAAGCAAAGTGTTGACCATTATTCATTGAAAAAGTCATCCTCTAAATCAATTTCATCTATCTCGGTTGAATTCTTTCGAAAAAATCGTTTGATCTTCTCCAATTTTGACAAAAAATAAACCCCCACTCCTGCTAAAGAAGCAATTAACAATTGGATAAATAAACTGCCTGATCCAGGATCAAGATAAGCGTTTCCTATGCTTAGGGTTGAAATTAATTTTATGTAGTTCATTTTCATGCTCCTTTTAAATATTGTCTAGAAAACATTCAATTTCGGTTAGATATCGGGTTCTGATATTTATCTACAGCATATAAATATGATTGCTGATAAAGTCTCTTAGTAACGTCTGAAATTAATGTTTTGTTATCAAAAACTTTATTGCCCGAAATCGTATTTGAAGGTAGTAGGTACCTCTTTCATTGTGTAATACCTTCTACTGCTCTTCGACCTCACAGAAATTATCATAAACCGTCAATTCTGAAAAATCTCCAAATTCTTCTGCTTCCCCATAATAACTGACATCTTTTATTATCTCCAACTTTGCATTGAAATAATAGTTCAAAATCACCCTAAAAGTGTTCACCGGTGTAATGGTAGGATATAGCTCCCCATCTCCGCCATTGGGTAGATAATACAAATTTAAGATCGGCAGCTGAACTTCGGGAGGACTTCCGTTGCTGCCATGATCCCCCATCACTATAATGATCGGCGGAGTCCCAGAACGGTCAATTATCTTCCCCAAAAGATCAGGTAATCGCGTATCTATGAATTCTGCGTTATTGGCATACCCGAGTCGATATTCTTCACTTCTGGAATGAAATTCGTATTTACCGCTAGGGTGGAAGATATAAGGTTCATGAGGTACGAGGAAATGAGCAAAAACAAACTTCGGGCCTTGCACATCCATATATGGCACTTTTCCAAGCTCCTCAAGCATATATAAGATTTGATTATAGTTTTCGTAATATTTGGCAGTTTTAACGTCTAACACCCAATTAGCGGGTAGGTGTTCATTGAAATTTAATATGAGAGTCAGCACTGGCTGCAGCCAAGTGGTTTGGATCAGTTCGGCTTCATAATCATTCAGTTTGGTAAAAGGAAAAACATTGAACATGTTTTGGATTTCATATTCGCGCGCCAAATATATATCTTCCCCAAATGACAAATTATGGTCAGCCTTAGTCTCAAACTTGATCTTCTGATAGCCATAGTTACCAAGAAATTGGAGGACGTAGCTATTCTCATAATCAGGGAGCTGATTAGGAGTTTCCAGATAATCCTGTAAATAATTGATATTCAAGGTTGAGCTTAGAGTGAATTCTGTTCGCGTATAATTAGATTGGCTGCAATCAGCCAGATAAAAACCCATCTCTTGAAGCTCCGCGATCACAAGGGCATTGTCATAACCAAATTCCTCCTTAAGTACAGCTGAGCTGGAATGCGCATCCAAAATAATAAAATAAATATCCGGCAATTCCTCAATCGGTAGATTTTCCGGCAAGTCGATAACCTGGCCGGTGTTGCCGCTGTTCAAGATCATACGGTTGATCTCATATCGGACGGCCAAAAAACCTTGGTAAACAAACAAGACAATTAATACGACCGAGATAAATTTGACCAATTCATCCGTATTTTTTAGTTTCCTGATCAGCCATATACTCAGGATCAAGATCAAGAACCAACTTAGTAAGACCAGCCGGTGACGGATTTCGGGCCATGCTTGGTCAAGATAAGCAAAGATATGTCCATAGGAGAAGAAGAGGAATATAAATGTGCTGATGTACAAAGCCGATTTTTGCGAATCCTTGACAATTAATCCAAGGATCACAAGAAATAGCAAAATGATTGTGAGGGCGATGAACAAAATCCTCAGGATGCCTGAAATATGTACATATTGAATATTATGATTGTACAAAGCAAAAATTGGATAAGAAACTAATAACAATGGATAATATTTTATTTTTTGTAAGAACATTTTTGTTTTTAAGATCAGCATATCCTTTTTTGAATAATTTATTTTTAAAAACTAAGAAATTGGGGGCAATGTTACCATACTCTCCTTAAATTTAATTAATCCCTTCGCAATGGCCCTATTTAATTCCGGAAATCGTAAATTCCATCCAGGATTGGATAAGTCTTATTGCAAGA
>CAYUXO010000042.1:3634-20416 GCA_964448865.1 uncultured Anaerolineales bacterium | reverse complement strand
GATTTTGTACTTGGAACATGATGTTCTCCTTCTAAAGTATAGCGGTTAAGTCTATATGTTGCAAGATATATGCCAAAGAAGATGCAATTTTTATACCGTTTTTCAGTGCTAATTGATGTAATTGGGCGTATTCTAGGGGATTTATAGGGTGGTAAAATAGGAAACCGGCTTGTTTAACATCAAAATAATATATTTGCGCATAGGCATTATGGATAGAAGGTTATTTATTCAAGCTATAACAATAACACTCTGGCTGATTCTGATAACTCTAGCAGCTTCCGGTTGCCAGGATTTATACCAAAGTGGGCCTGATGACCATTATTTCAACGGCGAAAGGGCTTATGGGGATGTGATCTACCAGGTGGAATTGGGTCCCAGAATACCTGGTGAGGCTGGACATCAGAGGATAATTGAATGGATAACGAGTGAATTATCCATCAGCGGCTGGCAGGTTGAAGTTCAAGAAACTGAATATCAGGGAAAACCTGTTAAGAATATTATTGCGCAAAGGGAGCAGGGGGGGAGATATATCCTAATTGGAGCTCATTACGACACCAGGATTTTCGCAGATCAGGACCAGGATCCTTCTTTAAGATACTTGCCTGTCCCAGGCGCAAATGATGGAGCCTCCGGGGTGGCTGTATTATTAGAATTAGGCAGAGTTCTTCCAGAAGATTTAAAGGTCCCGATCAGGTTGGTCTTTTTTGATTGCGAGGATAACGGCGGGATTGGTGACTGGCAGTGGATCATGGGATCAAGGGCGTTTGTTCACGATTATGATATTTTGCCCGTTGCTGCCATTATTGTGGATATGATCGGCGATGCAGATCTAAATATCTTCTATGAACACAATTCTGATGAATTGATCATGGGCCAGATCTGGAAACAAGCCAGTGATCTGGGATACGGCAGCCAGTTTCAGGAAGAATTCAAACATTCCATGCTGGATGATCATACTCCTTTTATCGAGGCAGGTATACCAGCAGTAGATATCATTGATTTTGATTATCCATTTTGGCACACTACCGAAGATACGGTAGACAAAGTTTCAGCTGAAAGTTTGGAAGCAGTAGGGCAAACATTGCTGTCCTGGATAATTTCGCTAAAATGACACCTGAATTATTTGAAGGATTAAACAAAGCATGAATCGTAGTATTCTTCCCCAGAGTTTGAAAGTTGACAGGGCAATCATGGTCGGCGTGGATATATCTGATGATAGAAAGATATTGACACTCGATCGTTCCCTGGCAGAGTTAAAGAGATTGGCTGATACAGCTGGCTTTGAAGTTGTCGGCCAGGTAACTCAAAAATTGGATCATCCCAACCCGAAAACGTTTATCGGGACAGGGAAAGTGAAAGAGGTCAAATCAATCGCGGATGAGCTTAAGGCAGATGTGATCTTATTTGATGATGAACTTTCTCCGCGGCATCAGCGTGAATTGGAAGAAATCTTAAAGGATAAGAGGATTATTGACCGGACAGCATTGATACTTGATATCTTTGCCCAGCATGCTAATACTCGCGAAGGAGCTCTGCAAGTTGAGCTTGCTCAATACGAATATCGACTACCCCGCCTGACCAGAGCCTGGACCCACCTGGTTCGCCAGGCAGGCGGTGGAGGAGGACGGACCGGAGGAACTGCTGGAGTCGGACTGAGAGGCCCGGGTGAGACCCAGCTTGAGGTGGACAGACGGGATATCCGGCGCAGGATCAGCCATCTTAAAAAGGAACTGGAAAAAGTGAGAGCCCATCGCCAGCGCCACCGCGCCAGGCGTAAGGAATCTAATATTCCAATTGTGTCTTTGGTTGGATATACCAATGCTGGCAAATCAACTTTATTGAATCAAATATCTGATGCAGATGTATACGTAGCAAATAAGTTATTTGCTACTCTGGATCCAACCACCCGCCGGGTGAACCTCGTTGATGGACAGCAGATCCTGGTTACAGATACTGTAGGATTTATCCAAAAATTGCCAACCACATTGGTGGCTGCTTTTCGTGCAACGCTGGAGGAAATCGCTGAGGCTGATTTACTGCTTCACGTCGTGGATGTGTCCCATCCTCATGCGTTATCGCAGGCAGAAGCTGTTCACGCGACTCTGGCTGATATTGATGCAGACGAAATCTCCGTGATACCGGTATTGAATAAAATCGATCGCTTGTCTGAAGCCGGGCTTACTCAACAAAGCCTGGAATCATTTCCTGGCGCTGTGGCTATTTCAGCTTTGCGGGGTGATGGGATAAATGATCTACTGGAAACTATCCAGAATAAATTATTTGAGTCATTCGAGATGATTATCGTAGAACTTCCCTACAGTGAGGGTGGGCTAATTTCTCTTTTCCACGATGAGGGACAGGTCAATGTAATTGAAAATCAATATGCGGGAGTTTTTATCCAGGGAAGAATGCCAATTCGTTATCTCTCCAAGTACAAAAAATATATCGTGGAGGGTCTCGTGCCGCAATAAAGACCCTCTCTAATCTGGTATGGACCCTGTAAACCGGACAAATAAATAGAACCCGCAGATGCTCCAAGCGCCCGTCCCCGGGCGCATTTTGCATTATGTCCTCACCCGAGGACGGGTGAGGGAGCACTTACGGGAGGACTGGCGGAGGGGGATCGGAAATTCTTATCCTGGAACGAAAACACCTCCTGCAGGGAATAAATCACAAGAGGTGTCCTTATTATTTTTGTCCTGTTTTGGGGGTTAAGTTCAATCAGAGATCATAACCGGACCTGCCTCAAGAACTTCTGCTGGGGTTGATCCGTGATATTTTTCCATATTATCCAGAAAACACTTGACCAAAATATTCATTGAAACAGTGTATGCTTCTTTATCTTCCCAGGCGGTTCCAGGGTTGAGAATTTCATCCGGGACACCCGGACACGTGACTGGTATATCAAATCCAAACCAGGGATCCTTTTCGTACCTGACCTGATCCAGTTCTCCATTTAGTACTGCAGTCAATATGGCTCTTGTATGATGAATGCTGATCCGGTTTCCTATTCCAGCCGGTCCTCCAACCAATCCTGTATTGATCAGCCAGGTCCTTACCTGGTATTTATGCAGGTTATCTTTAAGTAATTTTGCATAATGAGCAGGATGGAAGACCATAAATGGCGCGCCAAAACACGCGCTGAAAGTGAGTTCAGGTGCATCTCCAACGCCTGCTTCAGTACCCCCAACTTTGGAGGTATAACCAGAAATGAAATGGTATAAGGCCTGATCGTGAGATAAACGGGCGATCGGCGGCATTACACCATTTGCGTCAAAGGTCAGGAAAATGACATTATTTGGATGTGATCCCCTTCTTGATGGCACAGCGTACGGAATACAAGTTAGTGGATAGGATGCCCGGGTGTTTTTAGTGATGGAATCGTCAAATAAATCCACTTCACCAGAATCCGGATCAAGGATCACATTCTCAAGAATGGTGCCTGGCGTTTTTGTGCAGGCATAAATATCTGGCTCAGCATCTTGTGAGAGGTCGATCACTTTCGCATATGATCCGTCTTCAAAATTAAAGATACCTTCCTCGTCCCATCCATGTTCATCATCACCGATAAGTTTCCGATTGGGATCTGCAGACAAGGTGGTTTTTCCAGTTCCGGACAGACCAAAGAATAAAGCAGAGTCACCTTTTACTCCCATGTTTGCTGAACAATGCATTGTCAGTATATTCTTTTTAGGCAGATAATAATTCAGGGCAGTAAAAACAGATTTTTTTATCTCGCCTGCGTATCCTGTATTCCCGATCAGCACCAATCTGCTGGCAAAATTCAGCAAAATAAAGGTTTTGCTGTTTAATTTATCCTGACTTGGATCTCCAGCGAATTCCGGCAGGGATAATATTGTAAATTCCGGAGCTATTGATGGCAAGCAATCAGTTATAAACATATTTCTTGCAAATAGTCCCTGCCAGGCCTGCGTGGATATCACACGGATAGGTATCTGGTGATTGGGGCTGGCTCCTGCAAATCCATCCAGAATGAAGATGTCTTTATCCATTATATGAGCCTTCATTTTATTGTAGACTCTTTCAAAATCTGCACTATCATAAGGGGTGTTGTATTCTCCCCAGGATATATCAGATTCTGATCCAGGCTCCCGGACGATAAACTTATCTTTTGCAGAACGGGAAGTCCGTTCACCAGACAAGACAACCAGGGCTCCATGTTTTGAGGTGAGCCCCTCGTTCCGGTAGAGAGACTCCTGGATGTATCCATCGGTTGATAGATTCCAATATGCTTTTTTGAATCCTGAAATTCCCAGGTAATCCAGGCTGAAAATGCTTTTTTGGTCCTCAGCCATTTGTTCAAAGGGGGAATGTTTAGAATTGTTCATCAATATTAAATCTCCCAATCACGTTGATGTTTTTCCCCATTGATAATGATCTCATTTGGCGATGTGGGATCTACCGCCCAGCGAATTCTGGCCGCGCTTTCAATTATCTGAGCAGTGGAACAGGTAAAACTCAATCGCAAGAAACCATCTTTGCCAAAGGCGATCCCTGGAACTGTTGAGACAAAAGCTTTTTCTAGCAAGAGAGTTGCCAGTTCACGAGAATCCGGATTTATACCGCTAAAATCTGGAAAACAATAAAATGTTCCCAGGGGTTTGGTAAGTTTTATGCCTGGAATTTTCATTAATTCACTGATCAAAATGTCGCGGTTGGTTCGGATTAATAGTTTTATATCCTGGATAACGGATTCTCCCCCGAGCAAGGCGCCCAGGGCTGCCTCTTGAAGCAGTGTAGAGGCACCTGAAGTAGAATGACTTTGGATTTTTTCCATGGCAGCGATGACGGGCTTAGGTCCAATTGTCCAACCGATCCTAAAACCTGTCATACCGTACGTTTTGGAAATTCCGTTAATGATTATCAAGTATGATTTATCTATTGGCTTGGATGTGAATACAAAACCAGGAACCCATTGTGCTGGATCAAATACTAACTGGTGGTAAATATCATCCATAATTAAATAGATCTTTTTGGTTTCGCAGTAGTCTACTAAAGCAGCTACAAGTTCAGGTGGATAAACAGTTCCAGTGGGATTGTTCGGTGAGTTTAGTATGATTGCTTTTGTGTTGCCTGTGATTGCTTCCTTTACCCGTTCCATATCAGGTAAAAACTTATCATTGGTATCGACCAGGACAATTTTTCCCCGGGCGAGTTTAATGATTTCCGGATAACTGACCCAGTAGGGGGTGAATAGGATAGTTTCATCGCCTGGGTTCAACAGGACATTCAGGAGATTAAAAAGAGCCTGTTTTGCACCTACGTTTATGGTGATATTGTGAAGGTCAGGAGTTATGCCATAATGAATACGGGTATATTCCTGAATGGCTGTCTTAAGAGATTGAATTCCTCCAACTGGACCATATTTTAGTTGCCGGGTATCTAGTTTTCTTCTGGCATACTTGAGAGCACTTTCGGGAATATCATTTAATGGTTCTCCAATGCCAAGATTGATAACATCCGCTCCAGATTGATGTAATTTCTTAGCCTTTTCATTGAGCGCCAGGGTTGGAGAATCTTCAATAAGTGAAATCAAATCACAGAGTTTATGCATATTCTATAAAAATCCTATACAGGTTGGCTTGCCATTAGTTTCATGATTTGGACAGTTATTTGGTGAGAGTGACCTTACTCAATCCTCGGGGGGCATTTGGATCCATGCCTTTAACAATTGTTAAGTGATAGGTGAACAGTTGAGCGGGAATAATTCCGATAATTGGTGAGATCCATTCAGGTATATTCTCAACGAGAGGTACCGGACAATCCGCCAGACTTAATAAATCTTTACTGTCTGAGATCAAAAGCAAATCTGCACTATGTTCTCCTTTTACTTTCTTTAATAATGTTTCCATATCCTGGTAAACAGCACCCTTAGGCGCAATCGCGAATACAGGAAATCCATGAGAGACCAGCGCAATTGGTCCATGCTGAAAATCAGCTGAAGAATATGGTTGAGCCACGACGTAGCTGAGTTCTTTCATTTTAAGTGACCATTCAAATGCGGTCGCATAATTAAAGCCCCGGCCAAGCACCACACACTGGTCCATATACCTGTATCGTGAAGAAAATATTTGCAGTTGACTTTCTAAATTAAGGACCTCGAGCATCTGTTCAGGAATAACCTTGATCTCATCCCATAAATTTGACTTCTTTTTCCAGGCAGCCGAAAGCATGGCTATCACAGTAAGCTGTGCTGTGTAGGTTTTTGTTGCTGCTATTGCCAGTTCGGGACCAGCTTGAATATCAATAACATAATTTGACATAGAAGCCAGGGGAGAATCTGCTTGATTTGTTATAACTAATGTTTGACATCCTTGTTGATTGGCTTCCTGGATGACTGATATTAAATCAGGGGATTCCCCAGATTGGCTGATGCCAATCACTAGCTGTCCTGTTAGGGTGGGGGGTGTATGATAAACGCTGAATAATGATGGAGCTGCCAGTGCAACAGGGATCCTGTTAATTGCTCCAAAGATGTATTTTGCGAAACGGGCCGCATTATCTGATGTCCCTCTGGCAGCAATAAATATACTGGAAGGCAGTTGAATTTCACCCGCGATCCTCTTGATATTTTCTGACTGTTTCTTAAGGAGATCTGTTATTACACCGGGTTGCTCAAGTATTTCATCGCGGAGTGACATGGCTCAATTTTCCCGGATGATATTGGCGCCCAGGGATCGAAGTTTCTCGTCTATTCGTTCATAACCACGATCAATTTGAGAAACGTTTCGAATGATGCTTTCTCCTTCGGCTGCCAGGGCTGCTAGAACCAGGGCCAACCCCGCTCTGATATCTGGGCTGTCAACATTACCGGAAAATAACTCTGAAGGTCCATTTACGATACAACGATGGGGGTCGCACAGCACTATTTGAGCTCCCATGCTGGATAATTTATCAGTGAAGTACATTCTGCCTTCATACATCCAATCATGAAACAACACGTTACCGTGAGATTGGGTAGCGACTACGATGGCAATGCTCATCAAATCCGATGGAAATGCTGGCCAGGGCATAACACTGATCTCAGGTATCACTCCTCGAAAATCGGTCTGGATGGTTCTTGATTGTTGAGATGGAACGAAAATGTCCTGACCGTTGACCAGCCATTCCACACCCAGGCGCTTAAATACCTGCTCAATCATTGATAAATATTCAGGTCCGGCATCTTTAATGGTAATTTCACCACCTGTTACAACTGCTGCTCCCACAAAACTGAGTACTTCCAAATAATCTGGACCAATAGTAAATTCACCACCGCCAAGTTTTTTAACTCCGTTGATATGCAGGGTGTTAGATCCAATCTGGGAGATCTTTGCACCGAGAATATTTAGGAACTGGCAAACTTCCTGGACATGGGGTTCTGATGCTGCGTTGCGAATGATAGTTTTGCCGTCAGCTGTAACAGCTGCCATGACGGCATTTTCTGTTGCGGTCACACTGGCTTCGTCGAGCAGGATCTCCGATCCTGTGAGTTTAGCCGCTGAGAATTCAAAAACGTTTTCTTCCCTGTTGTAGGCAGTCTGAACACCAAGGGCTTGCAAAGCCAGAATATGAGTATCCAACCGGCGCCTGCCAATGACATCTCCCCCGGGAGGCGGCAATTTGAGTTCGCCTGTCCTGGCTAATACTGGTCCAGCGAGAAGGACAGATGCCCTGATTTTGCTGCAGAGCTCTGTGTCCAGGTTGGAACATTGGATGTTCTGAGCGTTGATTTCCCAGGAGTGATCGCCAAGATGCGTGACCTCTACACCAATGCTGACCAGAAGCTCCCGCATGGTTCTGACATCGTTGATGTCAGGCATGTTATGCAAGATAACCGGTTCTGTTGCGAGGATGCAGGCTGCCAGTAAGGGCAGGGCGGCATTCTTGTTTCCTGACGGAGTTACCTCTCCCTTAAGTGGTACGCCACCTTGAATGATAAATTTATCCATGACTTTTCCTTTCAGGATTAAATTTGATCGCTCTTAGTTTTACCATACTATTAAAAGTCTGTTAGGTGTGATTATTTCCATTCCAAAATGATCCTGATCCCAAGCTCAAGATTGAGAAGTGATCTGGCTGAGTGCTGGTTGGCGACAATTTCTAATAAGCCTGTGCTGCCGATCAGGCCTGCGCATGCTCCGTTCGGGATTGCCCCAAAGGTGGTTACGAATGGCAGATATTGATCGTTCACTTGAATATTCAGGTTTGTAGGGTCATTTATTTGGACCTCCAGGGAGGTAATCCAGGAGGAGAATTTAAGGATCTTGTCTGCTAAATAAAATTGGCCCAGCGAGGTGAATGTATTTCCAAACCTGTCAAAAGAAATGACTTCTCCGACCAACTTGTTCTTTTTGAATGAAATCTCCGGTGGGGGTAACTGGACAATGTTCTGGATACTTTTGCCAAATTCAGGTCCGGAGGTACCCAACGAACAATAAGCTGCCGCTGGCGCGAAAATATCCCTGCCGTGAAAAGTGTTGGTTGGATTATCCAGTTGGAATTCTGGATCGGAGAGTTCCCAGGCAGAGAACGTTTTATTCACAGTCACATAACTGAATAGTCCATTGTCTGGTCCGATAAAGGATTGACCATTACATTGGAGAATGATCCCTTTCCTGCTGGTGCCCACACCCGGATCTACAACACATAAGAAAATTGTCCCTGTGGGAAAATCCTGAGCTGCCTGCCAGAGAACAAAAGCTCCCCGCTGGATATCCCCTGGAGGTATCTGGTGGCTGAGATCGATCAACCGGGCATCAGTGTTAATGCCCGTAATAACCCCTTTCATTATCCCTGCATAGGGATCGTCAATTCCGAAATCTGTTAATAGGGCAATAATTTTTTTACTCATAGAATGAATAGGGTCTTCTCTGATCTTCTAATCAATTATAATACCGGCATGATTAATTTATTTATCAACATTGTTCTGGGCTGGGCTGGTGCGAAATTTGTGAATTACCTGGCTGATGTCCTTCCCCTTCACCGGAAATTCATCCGGCCTCATTGTCCGGAATGCAAACACGAGAAATCCTGGAAGCATTTCCTGTGGATAACAGCCTGTCAGAATTGTGGAAACAAACCAGGGGTCCGTCATCTGATAGTGTTGATACTGGGTCCGATCTTAGCGGGCACCCTGTTTTTCTTCCCTCTAGAGGGTCTTGGTAATTATGGTGCGCTTATTTGGTTAGTGTTCTTTAGCCTGGTTGTGATTATTGACCTGGAATATCGTTTGATCCTTCACCCGGTCAGCATTGCGGGAGCAATATTGGGTGCATTTTTCGGCATCATAAATCACGGCTTTGTAAATACACTTTTGGGCGGGGCAGCAGGATTTGGGATAATGTTGGTATTTTATTTCTTGGGGGAATTATTTGTTCGGGCATTATCAAAATCCCGGGGTGAGGAGATCACTGAAATTGCACTGGGTTTTGGAGATGTGAATTTGGCTGGTGTGGTTGGATTGTTACTGGGCTGGCCCGGTATTGCCGGAGGGATATTTCTAGCAATAATTCTGGGAGGAATAATCAGTGGACTCTTCCTGCTAATTCAATTTCTGCGGAAGAAGTATCAGGCATTCCAGGCACTGCCGTATGGGCCATTTATAGTGATCAGTACGATATTTATGTTTATTCTGGCAAATTATTATTAGATAACGAGAATAACCACCACCGACCTAACAGGATTGTTAGGTCGGTTTTGTATTAAATGCTTCGGGCCATCATTTTTGTTAGTTTACCTTGTTAATTACTCACTCAGGATATATCTTTAGGACATAACTTGTTATTGAAAGACCTTTATTCAGACATTATTTGAGGTGTCCTGTGTCTAACAAACCAATTTCCCGCCAGGATAACGGGCAAGGAATGGTGGAGTTTGCAATAGTCTTCCCGTTGCTCTTGATTCTCATTCTCGGAATCTTCGAATTCGGCCGAGTGATGTTCACGTATTCAGTAGCAATTGCGGCGAGCAGAGAAGCTGCCAGGTACGGTGCTGCTACCCAGGATATTGGGGGGGGGATCTCTCAATATGAGGATTGCCAGGGAATCCGGAATGCTGCTAAAAGGTTTGGAAAATTTGCTGGTATTGATGATGGGGATATCACGATCAAATATAGCAATGATTCAGGTGTTTTTTCAACTTCATGTCCTCCCACCCAGGAAATAAGCCTGGCAGATTCCATATCGGTTACGATAAATGCTTCGATATCACCGATCACTCCCATGGGATCTTTTACATCGATTCCCATTTCTTCCAGTGCCACTAGAACTATCATGAAAAAGATCAGACTCGGCGAAAGTGGAACAGGGGCTGGGTCCCTCTCTGGTTTAGCTTCAGACGTTAACTTTGTCACAACCTCCCAAACTGCAGAAGAAACCAAAGGAACCCTGGTTGCAGTGCTGCAATTAAATCAAATAGCAGCTGACCTGGTCACAATTCCATTTGACGTAACGGGTACGGCAACTCTAGGGACAGATTATACAATTTCTGCCAGCCCAGTAACGATAAGCCCGGGTGCGACTACCACTACTATTTATATCAATCTAATCAACGATGCCATTGCAGAGGGTACTGAAGCGTTATTCATTGGGATTGGAACTCCAACAAACGCAACCAGGGGCCCTCAAAATATCCACATGGTAACAATCACCGATCCTCCCTTTGTGAGTTTCACTATTTCAGATAGCATTAAATCTGAAGCTGACACCACTACAGCTTTAAACATTGTTTTGTCGAAAGCAAGCACTCAAGATGTGACAGTCCCGATCGTGAGTGGAGGAACAGCGACCTGGGGAGATGATTATCAGACAAATCCCAATCCTGTGGTCATTCCTTCAGGGTCGTTAGCCACCCTGCTGACTGTGACAATTTATGATGACTTAATTGATGAGGATCAGGAAATTGCGGCCCTTGGCCTGGGATCTCCTACCAATGCACTTCTGGGAGCGATTCCAATGCATTTGATGACTATAGTTGATAATGATGATCCACCTGAAGTATTCTTTTTCACTCCAGTCCAGATCGTTTCAGAGGAAATTGGGATATTTACCACCCAATTAACATTATCTTCAGAGTCAACAATATCGATTTCCGTTCCTTACTCAATTTCTGGTACAACTATTCCGGCTGACTATATAATTCACAATCCATCACCTATAGTGTTTCCTCCTGGTATACAGACGATGGATATTAATATGAGTATTTTGGAAGGTGACGGATGGGAAGTTGACGAAACCCTGATACTCACTCTGGGAACTCCCCTTAATGCAAGTGTTGGCTCACCAGGAGCCCAAACGATTGTGATCACTGAAACTTCTGCAGAGCCTGACGTTTATTTTTCCACATCAACTCAAGACACGCCTGAGGCTGATTCCATAGTGAACGTGCTGGTTCAGATGAGCAATGCCTGGAGTTCAGATGTTGTTATACCCTTCACTGTCTCAGGAACTGCGACTGAAGGGAGTGGTCAGGATTATCAAGTAACAAGTGATCCATTAACGATCCCAGTGGGATATACCCAGGGAATGATCCAGGTTCAGATAAATGAAGATAACCTCGACGAATCGGACGAACAAATTATCTTTACCATGGGTACAGTCGTAAATGGCACTGCCAGCAGTCCTTCTGTGCACACAATTCAAATTTTAGATAACGACTCTCCCCCCGAAGTGAACTTCGCTTTTGACCAGGTTAATAAATTAGAGACATCTGGAACGTTTTCTGTGCTGGTCACACTAGGATCGGAAGCAACACAAGATGTCACAATTCCCTTGAATCTTTCTGGATCTGCAACAAATGGAATTGATTACACAATATCAACAACCTCTTTTGTAATTCCAGCTGGATCCAGCAGCAAATCCTTTAATATTACGATCATTAACGATTCTGTTTATGATCCTGGCGAAAAGATCATCATAGATCTAGGAACTCCTGTTAATGCTGTCCTTGGTTCCAATACTCGCTATACGGTAAATATTGAGGATGATGAGCTGCCTATTTGTGATGTAGGAACGCACCTGCTAACAATAGGGACTAATTCAATTGCCTGGTCGATCACAAATAAGGGAGAAGCATTGAATTTTACCGGTGGATCAATAACCTGGCCGGAAGCAACCCCGAATAAACCCCGGCTGGAAGAAATTCAATTTTCAAGTAACACAATCTTTTCCGGAAGCGAAAAACCAACTTATTATTCATACTTTGCCTGGGAACCATTTGTACAGTTGGATACCACAAATGTCACATTCTTGTTTGCCAGCGGACTAGGTACAGGCGTTCACACTCTTGTAGGGGATTTCCAAAACGCGGCTGACGGAACAACCTGTTCATTAACAGAAGTATTTCAAAAACACTAGGTAAATATGAAAAATAATAACTTCTCTCGGAATAGATCAGAGGCCGGTCAAAGTCTGACGGAATTCGCCTTGATTCTGGTGTTCCTTGTGGCTTTATTGGCGGGTGTATTTGATATAGGTCGAGCTATCTTCGCTTACATCATTATCAGGGATGCAGCTCAGGAAGGGGCGGTTTATGGTTCAATTGCTCCAAAGAGTGATCTGGCTGGTTTTAAGACCGCCGTCGCTGACCGGGTCGAATTAGCGTTCCTTGATCCAGCTGATCCTTCAACAACACCAATTGACCTGACTAAAATGAGTGTCCAGGTTGATGTGCTTGGAATCGCCTGCGCTGCGCCCGGGAATAGTGTCCGGGTCCAGGTTGGTTATTCAATTCCAATTTCAATGCCATTTTTGGGTGCAATGATTGGACAACAAAATATTGTTTTATCAGCCCAGGCCGAGGATTCAATTTTAACTCCTATATGCCCCTGAGATCAGGTAAATAAAGGAATAATTTTATAATGACAAGCTCAAGTAAAAATATTCGTAGATCAGGAGAACAAGGGCAGGTGATGGTTTTCTTGGCCCTCGTACTGGTTGGTCTAATGGGATTTGCCGCCCTGGCTCTGGATGGTGGCATGTTGTTTTCAGATCGAAGACATGCTCAAAATGCAGCTGATTCTGCCTCTCTGGCAGGTGCGAGCGCGGCAGCCTACTATATGAGATCCAATAACGTAAATTACAACGCGTTTATTTGTGGGACTAGTGGCACAATTTATACTGCGGCAGCCGCGGAAATTGAGGCAATCAACAGAGCTGCCAGCAATGATTATGTGGTTGATAATGATATCAGCGACAATCATGGTGTAAGTGTTCAGTGTGAAATCACAGACATGCTAAGTTATGAGGATAAACATATTGATGTAACAACTAAGATCACCAGAGATACAACCTCCAATTTCGCTCATCTTGTCTATAGTGGGCCCTTAAGAAATGAGGTTGAAGCCGTAACCAGGGTTTACCCTCCGGCGCCTTTGGCTTTTGGCAAAGCGATAGTCGCCTTGAATAAAGCTGGCTGCTCAGGTAATACTAATGGGGTGATATTTTCGGGGAGCAGTAACACTACAGTAACCGGTGGGGGAGTGTGGTCCAATGGATGCCTGACCGGGAATGGATCCAGTTTTAATGTAACAGTGAACAATGGCGGTGTGGGATTTGCCGGATCGTCTACGGGCACGCTGACAAATATTAATCCTTCCCCCCAATATATTCCCAGTACTCTGCCTGATTATTCTACTTCTATTGCGGAACCTGACTGCTCGGGGTTACCCAGCCGGACAGTTCCCAATAGCGGTGATGCCACTCTTGAGCCAGGGATTTACGATAAGATAAAATGGACCGGAGGAGCGTTAACATTAAACCCGGGGTTATATTGTGTGACAGCATCACAAGGGATTAATATAAATGGAGGTTCGGTTATCGGGAATGGAGTGACCATCTTTGTGCAGTCAGGTGGGGTCACTATTAATGGGAATGTGTCCCCGGTTGATCTAAGAGCGCCTGAAGAATCTCCAGATCCAGCGCCTGCAATTCCGGGTATACTGCTCTATCTGGCCAACGGCAATGCCAATACAATCAGAGTGACAGGCAACAGTACATCATTTTATCTTGGCACAGTATATGTCCCAGATGGGGATCTGTATTTTTCGGGTTCTTCAGGAACCAATCCTACTTTTAATACTCAATTGATCGGAAATAATGTCGAAGTGAGCGGCGGAGCAACCATCGATATCAACTTTAATGACGATGAGAACTTTGAACAACCGCCCTATATGGATCTGCTGAAATAGGAATAGAAAACTGTCCATAAATCAGGCCCCGGTTTGACAATCTCATTCCGGGACATGGTATTAAATATTTGGTAAGTCTGGTTTTATTTTCTAATCAGCTTAACGGAATTGAAAACTGAGCATGGACATAACGGGTTGTATAATCCTGCTAAGTCAATCTGCAACAAAAAAATAGCATGAGAAAATTAATAGTTTTATCATTAGCATTTGTACTAATAGTGATCGTGGCATCCTGCCAGGGTAGAGCAGGGGAGATCTCCCTTGGGGAAACGGTTCAGAAATCGCCAGCGGCCACCAGCACGCTTCCAGCACCAACGCTTTTACCTTCTGTCACACCAACACCTGCGCCTACTTTTACACCGACAGTCACTCCGATAGTTATCCTCGACCCAGGTCCGATCCAAATTGAATTTCAAACAGAAGACGGTGTTATGCTGTCAGGAAAATATTATCCGGCAGATGTCAATCCAGCTCCGCTGATCGTGTTGATGCATTGGGCCAGGGGAGATCAATCTGAGTGGGATGAGATCGCTGCCTGGCTGCAGGGCAGGGGGCTGTTGGAACCAACGCCTGATTACAACCGTTCCTGGAAATCATCAGTCTGGTTTCCGGAGCGGATATTAGATAAATCAATTGGAATATTCACCTTTAATTTCAGGGAATGTGAGGGTGGCTGTAAAGCCTATTTGCCGATGGAATGGCTTGCAGATGTCGAGGCAGCCATGGATAATGCTGCAAACTTGCAGGGTGTAGATCGGAATCTAATTATCACGGCCGGGGCCTCGATCGGGGCCGATGGAGCGATTTATGGCTGCTCCTGGTTGAATGATCAAGAGAAGGGTGCCTGTCGGGGATCATTCCTGCTATCACCGGGTTCTACATTAACTATTCCATTTGATTCAACTGCAGGAGATTTATTAAATCAGGAACCGCCCGTGCCGGTTTACTGCCTGATTGGATTACGAGACGACGCCTCGGTTGAGACCTGCTCTGATATTGACGGGTTGACGTTGGTTGATTACGGGTATATCGAAAATCACGGGTTTGAACTCCTTCAACCCGGGGTAGGAACCGATCCTCTAATACTTCTTCAAGAATTTATTAATATTGCATTGATTGGTGAATAGTTATGTCTAAAACAAAGATCTTTCATGCCCTGCTGATTGTCAGTCTTGTTTTTCCCATTCTAGGTGTTAAAACTGTTCAGGCTGCACCATCTTTTGGCGGCATATGTAATGGTCCTGACAAAGTTATGACTATCCTGGTAATTGGCACAGATACTAGGAGTCCTGGATATCTATGGGGTTTAGGTGACACAAGCATGTTGATACGGGTTGATTTTCAGAACCAAGATGTAAGCGTAGTTGGTTTCCTGCGGGATCTCTGGGTGGAGATTCCTGATGTGCTGGAGGATGATGGAAGAACTCATGGCAAGCTGAATCAGTCATATCACTTTGGTACAGCTGGAATGGGTTATTTCAGCGGCGAGGGATATGGGGCGGGTTTAATGGCCGCAACCATGGAACTCAACTGGGGTGTTGTAATTGACCATTATATTGTCATAAACCTGCGCACATTCCGGGATGTGATCGACGCAGTCGGGGGAATTGAGGTATATAATCCTTCGCCGGTTTACTCCTACCAACAGGTGAATAAGCCCAAGGTTTTGATAGGTGGTTATTTCTTCTCAGGAATTGATGCGTTAGCATATGCCCGTTATCGTGACCCCCGTAATGTCAATGACCGGGTTGATCGCCAGGCCATTGTCCTGGAAGCTTTATTTAAATCAATCTTCAGTCTTGCAACTATTCCAAAAATACCTGAACTAATCGGAATATATAAGGGCAATGTGCTCACCGATATGCATTTAGCGGAGATCAGTCAGTTTTTATGCCTGGCGGCCAGGGCTGATCTGGACGATGTAAGATTTGGCCGAATTCCCAAAGAGGAGTTGTATATACCTGATTGGGAAGGATTTGTCTGGCTTGAAAAAGAACCCGGCTTCATAAAAGCGCTATTAGGGGAGTTTATGGATGGGACCTGGCCCGTCCGGGAATCAGAATAGCCCTTGTTATTGTCTACCTGGAATTTGAATATCTTTGCATACTCCCCCAAAATGGGGTATTTCAGATGCCCCCCAGGCCAAGTTCTGCAATAATACTTGCCTGGTGTACAAGGTCAGGGCTTACTGAAACCAATCAAGTGAAAATTTAGTAGAGACCTCTCAATCAAAACTCTTGCTACATGTAGTCTAAGGAATTCATAGAAGCAGGCAAACAACGCCTTGTTGGGGAACACCACAACCTTCCCCTGGAACACATTACTTTTGTACTGGCCCCTATGACATGTTAGATAAGGATAAGGAAAAATGTACCATACCGTATTCTGCAACTTACAGTGGAGCATTTCGGGTATTTTTGCATATCTCTCCAAGAAGGCATATTCCAGATTGAACTACCCTCCTTTCGAAACAATGTTTGACTGTACTTTGCTTGGATCACTCAAGGTGCGAAATAGTTCGGCTAACTGGCTGGCCAGTTAGCCGTCTAAATGAAAGCGAATATAACGCTCATTCATGGTCTAAAACCTGAATA
>CAYUXO010000042.1:0-3534 GCA_964448865.1 uncultured Anaerolineales bacterium | reverse complement strand
GTTCGAAGAGTTACTGATTGAGATCTGGCCGGAATACGATCAACCTGGTGTACTGGTGATATATCGAGGTAAATTGTCCTCAACTGAAGCACTCCCGGCAGAAGTGACCTTTCAGATACCCGTTGAAGCTGGCCAGCCGAATGCGGTTGCCATCCGGAATGAACAAGGTCAGTTAATGTCTGTTCAGTTTGAACGGATAGTCCGTGGAGATTTGGCGGAAATCAGCTTTCTCAGCCCAGCGCGGGAGATTCAATTTGAGTATTACGATCCCGGGTTAGAACGCGATGGAAAATCCCGAAGCTATCGTTTTGTTTGGCTTGATGGTCATCTGGTCCAGAGCGCTTACGTCCAGGTGCAGCAGCCTCAGGGGGCTTATGAAATGTCAATTATCCCCGAACTAGAGGATGTCTTTGAGGGGAGTGATGGTTTTGTTTATTACTTTGATAATGTACAACTATTAGACCCGGGTGTATTCACTCTGCAGCTCAACTATCAAAAAGAAAACGAAGCATTAAGTGTTACCAATGCCTCTGAGCAATCCAGCACGCCGCCCATCGAACCAGAGAGCATCCTCTCTGCTCGCGGGCGCGATTTGGCCCCCTGGGTGTTAGGAGGGATTGGGATATTGATGATTGGGACAGGACTCTTTCTCTATTGGCGTTCTGAGAAGGGTGGGAGTTCGGTCCACTTGAGAAAAGCCCTCAATATTGGCGGAAATTCTGCTAAGAAAGCTCTTTATTGCCCGAAGTGCGGGTCCAAAACCAGAAAAAATGACCTTTACTGCCGGGAATGTGGGCATAAGCTCTAAAGATTGGTCTTCATTATAATTTGCTGATGACCACAAATTCATTTCCGTTATCACGAGTAATGGTCTAGGCCTTAGTTTTTCAGGGCTTTAATGTCTGAATGATTGCCCCCAAAAACTTGACAGTAAGAAGGGCTGGTTTAAGGTGTAAACTAAAAGTATGAAAAAGCGCAAAAGATACACCGCCAAGCAAAAAGCTCAGATAATCCTGGAGCTGCTGAAAGAAGAAAAAAGCGTTGCCCAGATCTCATTAGAATACTGTATCCACCTTAATTTAGTCCCATTTTTTGTCAAATTCTTGGATCCACCTCAATCCTCAGGTTTAGAATCACCAGATTCGCATTCTTTTATGAGCCAGAACTCCAACCCCACGACCTCAGACGGACTTATGCTGATGCTTATCCCGGGTACCTTGTTTCTTCCTAAACTCCGCAAAATCAATCCCTCTGCATCGATTAAGTACTGCCAGTCAATAATAGCCTTGGCCAGCTAATAGCCTCGGCCAGCTTTTGTGCTGATAGGCAACACGCGGCTTTTGGCGCCTTTTCCGGTCACGTTCAGCACGCAGCGCTTGTCCTGTTTGACGATATTGGAAAACTGCAGGCTAGCCGCCTCTTCACGGCGAAGACCCGCAGCCATCATCAACCCGATGGCCAGCCGGTCCCTTAGGGAGTAGATCGCATATTCCTTTAGTCCCGTTGGATCTTCGGTAGCAAACCTCCATCAACCGTTCCACTTCATGGTAGGTCAGCAAGGCATGGGCTTTTTCGCCTTGTGAGGGTTTGGTCTTGATCGCGCTCTGCAGCGCCTGGGCTCTAAATACGGCTGCCTGAATGGTGGATATGTTTTCTGGTGTGGCGCTCCCTTTGGCCAGCAGCTCCAGCTCCTGGGCCATGCGGGTAACGGCCGCGCCAGGAATGAACGTGTGGAATTGCCAACAGTTAGAGCATACTCAGCCAGGGTTGTCAGATCTGTCAGGCTGCCGCCGGTTGCCAGGTAGTTTTCAATGGCCTTGATGTACTGGTGTTTAGTGGACGGCTGCAATGTGGGGTCGTTTTGGATGGCCCGGATCACAAAAGTTCCTGGATCATACTCGTGAAAACCAGTGATTTCCGATAGAGCCCCTGTGTTGTTTTCGCTCATTATTAGACCTATTTTTACCCTCTCTAATACTTGCGTATATTCCCCTTACCGTAAGTAATTCAATTGGACGGCTTTAATTGGGTCAAGAGGTGTTGTCAAAGCACCTGTTTTGATATACAATGCAGATAATCAGCGCATGCAGAAAATCACCCAAGGAGATGCTATGGAATCCGCCATTCAGGTACGGAAGAGGGGAGTGATGACCATACCCTCGGAACTGAGAGAGAAATACAGTATTAAGGAAGGGGATACATTTCAACTGGTAGACATGGATGGAATTTTTGTGCTCACCCCGATGGTGCCCATGGTTCCCGAATTAGCCAGAGAGATTGAGCGGTTCAGAAAGGAATCAGAGGTGAGCATGGAAGAACTCATGCAGGGTTTGCGCGAGGAGCGTGAGCGCTACTACCAGGGAAAATATGGTGGCGACTGAAGCGGACAAACCAGTCCTGTTCGTTGATGCTGATGTATTATTTGCGGGGTCGGCATCACCTTTAGAACACAGCGCCAGCTTGATGATATTAACTCTTTCAGAAGTCACTTTGATCAGGGCTTTGGTTTCAGAACAGGTGATAACAGAAGCAGAACGAAATCTGGAAGCTAAGATCCCTAAAGTCCTGCCTGTTTTTCGACATTTGGTCAGCCGCTGCCTGACTGTGGTACCGGACCCCGAGCTTGAAGAACTGGCAGCTTATCAAGGATTAGCCGATCCTAAAGATTTGCCCATCCTGGTTTCTGCTGTTCGTGAAAAGTGCGCCTGGCTGGTGACTTTCAATATTCGCGATTACCAACCAGGTCATCCCGATGTGATTGTACTAAGACCTGGAGAGTTCATCTCACGCATCCGCGAGCAGCTAACAATGCTTCGCTAGAGTTAGCTGCACCTATTCTGGACTAGGGGACAGGCTGCAGCAGACGATCGACGGGGTGCCGACCAACTACACATTGGACATCAACACTGGGCTGACGCAGGTGCTGGCAGATAGAGCGAACATTTATCTCTACGGGCAGGGCAGAATCGCGCAGGATAATAGTGCAAGTTTACAAAAACCGATCAACGCAAAAATATATGTTTACCTATATGCTGGAAGATTGCCATTTACCAACACATATTATGGCGAAGCCGCAACGAAGAACTGGCATGGTCATTTAGAGGCAGCTATGACGGTTCTCATGCCTCAGATCATTTTCGAGACTTAAAAACATCTAAAAAATCCGCATGTACGTTTCATGAGATCAGCCCTCAAGGAAGAAGTCTCGAGCTGGAAAAGAAAACTAACAACTGTTGGGGATCTGAGAGATTGGACGTGGTTACCACGACTGCTATAAGTGAGAGGAGAATATTATGCATTCCCAGAAACGGACGCAGCTCGCCATGAAATCTCTTTCTGCCTTGAACAACTTCTATTTATCTGGCATTGGAAAATTCCTGGCCAGCTTATTTATTCCTGCATTGTGGGGAACCTGGCACCAAAACTCGACAGCATCAAAGTTCTCCAGGGGGAAACCATTATCATTCTCTTGCAAAAATACAGCATCTTTGGGTACACTACAGGTATTGAGCTGCTGAGAGACCCTCAAGCAAA
>CAYUXO010000041.1:8209-20850 GCA_964448865.1 uncultured Anaerolineales bacterium | reverse complement strand
TTTAAAAAAATCAGGGCTGTTCCTATCACTGAGGACAGCCCTTTTTTGATATCTTGTGATAATAAAAAGAATGCGTGATCCCTAATAGAGGATATTCACTAATCATATCTCATAATCTTAATTTCTGACTTCCCCAGAATCACGCATCCTCGTATTGGGAACAACTCAAGCTCAGATCAACGCAAAGAGCCCCATGTTATAATCTCGGTGAAAGCCTGAAATTCAACTCAAGTTTGCTTAAAAGTGCGGATAATATGTTCCAAAAAGAGACCAGGAAGCTGGAAAAACAGATCGTGGAAACCCTCCAGGACCAGGATATTACGGTCCAGGATGACTTGGATTGGGCCCCGGTTCCATTTTCGGGGGAATGGGGCATTGCCACTTCATTCTTTAAATTAGCTGCTCAGGAAGCCAAAGATGGTCGAACAGGCAGTGTGCCTGAACGTGCTGAGGAACTTGCCGCTCTGGTAGCTGACAAGTTGCCTGCCCTGGATTATTTTCCCCGGATTGAAGCCGTCGGGGGTTACCTCAACCTGTATTTTGACTCCAGGATTTTTAGCTCCCGGGTTGTCAATTCCATCCTGTCAGCAGACTTCTTCGGTAAGGGAGAGGACAAAAAAGAAACCGTGATGGTGGAATTTTCAAATCTTAACACCCACAAAGCCTTCCATGTGGGTCACCTGCGCAGCACAATCCTGGGAGATGTGCTCTGCCGTATACTGGAGTATGCTGGTTACAAAGTGATCCGAGCCAATTATTACGGGGATATGGGCTTGCACGTCATTAAATGGCTCTGGAATTATCAAAACCATCATGACGGTGAAACTCCTCCCGAGGACGCTACTCAATGGATGGGCGAGATTTACGCCGAAGCCAACCGCCGCCTGGAAGAAGACCCTTCCCTGGAAAGCGAAATCAGGCAGCTGTATGGAAAATGGGACCAACAGGATCCTGAGATCGTTGAACTTTGGAAAAAGACCCGCCAGTGGTCAGTCAAAGGATTTCAGGATCTTTATGAGATCCTGGATATTCGGTATGATCGCATTTATTCCAACAGTGAGGTGGAATTCCAGGGTAAGGAAATCGTTGCCGATCTTATTTCCCGCGGCATTGCCGAGGACTTGCGTCCAGACGATGCAGTGATCGTTCGCCTGGATGATCTACTGGGATTAAAAAAAGAAAAATATCGTGTTCTGGTAGTTCTCAGGTCTGATGGTACTGCACTCTATGCAACTGAGGATCTGGCACTGGTAAAATTGAAGTTCGAGGAATATTCCCTTGATAGGTCCATTTATGTGGTGGATGTGCGGCAGTCGCTGCATTTCCAGCAGGTCTGGAAAACACTCGAAATTGCAGGATATGAATGGGCAAAAAAATGTGAACATCTGGCTTATGAGTTAGTGAATTTACCTGGCAATGTGGTGATGGCCTCCCGGGAGGGAACCGTTGTGCGGCTGGAGGAATTGATCAGAGAAGCTCAGACCAGGGCTTACCAGATCGTAGAAGAAAAGAACCCTGATCTGGAAACAAATGTAAAGGGCTCTATTGCCAAAGCTGTTGGTTTGGGAGCGATTAAGTTCCCAATGCTGGATCGAGAGACCACCAAAATTGTTACCTTTGACTGGGAAACTGCCCTTGATTTTAACGGTCAGGCAGCTCCCTATATCCAGTATGCCCATGTGCGGGCAAACAGTATACTTAAAAAGACCACCAAGTCCCCATTGACGGTTTCTGAACCTGACCATGAGCTCGATCAAACAGAAATAACCCTGATTGAAAACCTGTCTCAATTCCCGGGGATAGTTCAAAATGCAGCCAGGGAATTAAAGACTCTGCACCTGACGAATTATTTGTTTGAGGTCGCTAAAGCCTTTAACGCTTTTTACCGCCAGGCTCCCGTGCTCAATGCTGAAGAAGGTGTGAGAGATTTCAGATTAGGCTTGGTTGAAGGGTCCAGAGTAGTTCTTCAGGCAGGCTTGGGATTGCTGGGTATTGAAGCACCGCTGGTGATGTGATCGTCAGTAGGGACCGGATCCCTTAACACGAAGTTTGTCACTGGAAAGCTAAACCGAATTTTGTACAGATAGTAATCTGTTTGTCACGGAAGAGGACTTCCAATAAAATAATTAAGGAGAAATCAATGCCAGTTCGTACATTAATCATGGGCGCCGCAGGGCGTGATTTTCATAATTTTAATGTTTTCTTCAGGGAAAATCCTGATTATGAAGTGGTGGCATTTACTGCCACACAGATCCCCAATATTGAAGGCCGGGTATACCCGGCTGCTTTGTCAGGGGAACTTTATCCAGAAGGCATACCAATATTCCCGGAATCAGAGTTAATTGACCTGATCAATAAACATAAGGTTGAACAGGTGATATTTGCTTACAGTGATGTTACACATGAGTATGTGATGCATAAAGCTTCCGAGGTTTTAGCAGCAGGCGCTGATTTCCGCTTAATGGGATTAAATGCAACCCAGATAGAATCCACCAAACCGGTAGTTTCTGTCTGCGCTGTTAGGACTGGCAGTGGTAAGAGTCAAACCACACGTCGTGTGGCTGATATTCTTAAAGGGCTCGGCAAGAAAGTCGCTGTGATTCGCCATCCCATGCCCTATGGTGATCTGGCAAAACAAACCGTTCAGCGTTTCGGCGAATTGGCCGACCTTGATAAATACGAATGCACTATTGAAGAGAGAGAAGAATACGAACCCCACATTGTTGATGATGTGCTGGTATTTGCCGGAGTGGATTATGAGGCAATTCTTAGGGAAGCTGAAAAAGAAGCGGATATTATCCTTTGGGACGGTGGAAATAATGACCTTTCCTTTTATAAGCCTGATTTCCAGATCATTGTGGCTGATCCGCACCGCCCCGGGCACGAAACTACTTATCATCCCGGTGAAGCAAATGCCCGCACGGCAGATGTGTTTGTGATCAATAAAGTTGATACTGCTAACGGTGAGGACGTGATGTATTTACATGATTCCCTTAGCAAACTGGCACCTGAAGCGGTCATTTTAGAAGGCGCTTCACCGCTCTTTGTTGATGACCCGGCCCAGATCCGCGGCAAACGGGTACTGGTAGTTGAAGATGGGCCAACCCTGACGCACGGGGGAATGGCCTACGGAGCAGGTTGGGTAGCAGCCCGCCGCTTTGGCGCAGCCGAGATAGTTGATCCCCGGCCATTTGCAGTAGGAACGATTCTGGAAATTTATCAGAAATATCCTACAACCGGAGATGTGCTGCCTGCCATGGGTTATGGTGATGCCCAGATCCGTGAACTGGAAAAGACTATTAATAACGCTGATGTTGATCTGGTGATCATTGGCACACCCATTGATTTGACCCGTTTGATGAAAATCAATAAACCGACCCAGCGCGTGCGGTATGAACTTCAGATCATCGGTCAGCCGACCCTGGAGGATTTGTTGAAGGAAAAGTTTGGGTAATATTAAATTTATGATATGGGATAGTATAACTAGCAGGGCGAATACGAAAATCCACCTTTAATTCGTTATCCCGAAATAGTAAACAAACCCCTGAATAACTAGGGAAATAAGCTCTATCAAGTTAATGGTGAGTAGGGTTTATTGAAGTTCAGAAAACAATACTTCACGGGTTCCAGGTTTTGCTATGGCCTCTTTGTTGTCGAATACTAGAATTTCTAGAGGTAATGAGATCTCATTTTTAAAGAATTGAATCAACCTGTCAGGTATGCGTCTAGTACTCTGGTCTATCTTTTCAAGAAGAGCCCAAGGTTCATAGCATAATTTATTGTGATTTCCCTGTGCACTACTACCGATTTTTTTTATCTCTTTTAGGGTTAAAATCTTATCACCTTTCCTTGCTGCAAACTCTATGATTGCTGAGAAATATGAAGGAGCAAGAGAATATTCTAATGCCTGTGTAAATGATAAATCAGCGGTATGGTTGAATACTATTTTATATGTATTTTGAGCTATTGATGTAATAAAATTTGTTTGCTCTCGAATCTTATGTTCTTCCAATACATTATATCTTTCATTTGCACCATGAGCTATATCGTGCCTTAATGAAACTAAATCATCCAGCTTTTCAACACATGTACTAGGTGGTAATCCAAGATAATTCCATGACTTTGTTATGTCGCGTATTCCTAAAATCTTCATAAACAATTCTCTAACATTTTTTGGGGATGCAGTGTGAAAGTTTGATGTTAGATTTTCACAGTAATTAATATATGCAATTTTCCACCCTTTATCTGCAAACATCCATACTGATTCGCTGAACTTCTGTGGATTATTTCGTTTCTCAATTACAGAAACCAAAGCAATTTTTTGTTTAACATTATCAGGCAAAGGGGTTGAATCCCTTAACCTGTCCGTCAAAACTGTTACCGAACGTTCAGCTAATTGTTCGATAAATTGTTCCCATAAAGCTACTAACAAAACAACCGAGCTACGGAAAATCGGTCGTTGTTTAGAACTATCGATTATTGAGGATAAGTCTAGTAGTACAGTAATATCTTTCAGGTTCGTTTGAAAATTATTTAGAGATCGTATCATGTTATCTATGTGAACCTAATTGAGTATGGCAACTGAACCAATTGCTACAAGTAAAATAAACCTTGAATCCTTATCTTCTGCATTCCTATTTTAGGGTACCTCTAATAATATCAATAGCATCATCTATTGAGCCACCGTGACCAATTGCCCATGAGGGCGGATTAAGGGGATCTATTGAAATCCAGTATTCGTCACCCTTTGTACCCTTATGTTGCACTTTAGCGTGGGATAAAACATGTTCTCTCTCAAAGATGTAGCAGTGTGCATCATATGGTGCTAAACCAAAGCATAATAGATAATCATATCCTGAACTCCTAATTTGTTGGAATTTATAATATCCTCTGTCCCAAAGGGATGAAAACTTTATCGAGACAATTGAATTATTTATAAGTAACCCTACTCCGGATATATTGTTAGTTTCTTCAACAATAAAACCATTACTGGATAAATAAGTCGTAACTAAATGTTTACCAAGTTTGCTTTTTGTTCTTGCTGGTAGTTGTTGAACCCATTCAAACGGACTATTTTTCCATTGATCGTTTTGAACCTGTAATTTGGCACGTATATAATTTGATTTTATTGCGAGTTCTTTGAAAGCTACACTTAATTCTACATCTATGGAATTATTTAAATCAAAATCTTGAAGGAAGTTGGTTTTAGTATGATTGGAATTAGCATTTAGCGGGATATAGTATATCCAGTCTATGTTTGAATATTCAGCAAAACGCTGAGCCATTACATCCATAGCTTCAAGGTTATTATCGATTAATACAAATTCCCTATCAAGATTAAGGCATCCTTGACCTACTGTACCACTTCCGGCAAAGAAGTCTAATACTACATCTCCTTCCATAGTTGATGATTTAATAATTCTCTCAATAATTTTTACTGGTTTTTGAGTGGGGTAGCCTAGTCTTTCCCTACTATTTGTTCCAACAATTGTATGCCACCAAGTATCAGTCGGACGCTTTCCGCCCACATATTCATACCACCAAGTATCTGTTGGTAGTTTCCCTTTTTTTGCTTTTTCAGGTCCAACTAAGCCTGGTGCCATATAAGGGATTCTGTCAATTTCATTTATGTTCCAAATGTAGTTTTTTGGATTTTTGGCATAAAACAGAATGTTGTCATGCTTCGCAGGCCATTTTGTCCTTGATTTCCCTCCATAGTCGTAAGCCCATATTATTTCATTTATAAATGAATCTCTTCCGAATATATTATCTAGAAGTATCTTACAATAATGAACTTCTCTGTAATCAATATGGAAATACAAGGAGCCAGTTGGTTTAAGTATTCTATAAGCTTCCTCTAATCTGGGTCGCAGGAAACCTTCAATATAATAAATATGTGTATCAGGCATTACTAATTGGAAACTTTCCAATTCATTTGGTGATAGAGAAACATCACCGTCAATAGTATCGTCATATGATTTTGTGCCTAATGTGATCGACTTATATGAATTTCCTGAAAACCCTTTGCGATCACCATCCTCAGATTTAATTGTTTTTATTGATGTGAGTTTTTGGGTTTTTCCTGTATTAAATGGCGGATCGATATAAATTAAATCGATCGATTCGGATTGGAGGGATTTTAATATTTTAAGATTGTCGCCAAAAAAGATTTTATTCATGTGGTTGTGTAAGGTAGAAATGTTGATTATATGAGTTATTATAACAAATCAAAAAAATTAAAGAAATTACCCCGCAGATTATGCAGGGTAAACAAGTTTATCCTAAAAATAACACTTCGACTACAAATCGAGTTTGTAGCCTTTTCCTCTGACTGTCAGGATAAGTTTGGGATGATCCGGGTCTTTTTCAATGATCTTCCTGAGCCAGTTAATATGCACATCCAGCGAGCGAGTATCCTCTGTATAGTCGGTTCTCCAAATTTTGCTGAACATTTTTCTTCTGTCCAACACAATGCCTTTGGAATTGATCATCATTTTTAATAACTCTGCCATACGGGGAGTGACATGTTCTTCCCGACCATTGCAGCGAATGACCTGCCGGTCCATATCCATCAGGATCGGTCCTATTTTTATGGTATTCTTCCCATCACCTGGTGAGAAGGGGATGATCCGGTTCTCTAATTTCCTTATCGTAAAAGGATGGACAAGCTGAACATCTGCCACAACTTCGTTTGTAGGCAGGTTGTCTTTGGAATTGATCAAGATGATCGGCAGGGAGGGATATTTTACCTGAACGGATTTACAGATCCTGGAACCAGTGGTTCTCATCGAAGCCCCGTCAACAACCATCACATCAGGTTTGTGTTTGGCTAACTTAAGCAGGGCATCTTTTCCTGTACTGACAAATGTGACCTTGTACCCTTTTGCTTCCAGGTCTGGCACAAAAGTTGGTATGTCTGCTCTTCTTTTGCCAGCCCAGAGTATTCTTGTCTTTCGGGTTGATTTTTGAGTCATGAAGGTCCACCTGCAGGAAAATCATCCAGTTCTGTCTGGATGGTTGTGCAATTATATCGTGAATGGTGAATAAAGGCAAATGAATTTGTTAAGATTCGCTGCGAATATTTTAAGGAAGACACTTGCCTCCCCGTATACCATTAAACAGTTAGCTGTTGATTTCGTTACTGATCTGCAATTATTGAACTAGCTCGAGTTCCAAACTATTGCCCGGGATGATTAAAATCAGTAACCGATGGTTGTATTGCTGGTAATGATACAATGTTAAAATATTGATTATGATCATGGACAGCTTATGTTAATTCATTCAGCTTCACAATTGTTAACCCTTGCAGGAGGACCACAGCGAGGTGATCGCCTGGGAGACCTGGGCCTTATTGAAGATGGTGCGGTCCTCATTCAGGATGGAAAGATCCTGGAAACAGGCAGGACTTCTGAACTGGTAAAGAAATATCCCCGGGAGACAACTCTGGACGTCCGTGGCAGAGTCCTTATGCCGGGATTTGTAGATCCCCATACCCATGTGATCTGGGCCGGTGATCGGGCCGCTGAATTTGAGCTTAAGCTGGAGGGGAAAACATATCTGGAAATTCTTGAAGCCGGAGGAGGTATTCTTTCAACGGTTCGGGCTACCAGGGGCGCTTCCATGGCAGAAATCATGGACCAAACCAGGTCCAGAATTAGACGTATGTTTAAACACGGCACAACCACCCTGGAGGCCAAAACAGGATACGGTCTGGATCGGGATACTGAACATCTCATGCTTAAAGCCCTGATGGACCTGAATGACCAAGAAGCAGTGGATATAACCATAACCTATTTGGGAGCGCATGCAGTAGCCCCGGAATATAATGATAATCCCTCTGGTTATGCGGAACATCTCTGCCAGGAATTAATTCCTGGCCTGGCAGCCTGGTGGCCGGAGCAAACCGATCAACCCCTGCCATTTGTGGATGTTTTCTGTGAGCGAGGTGCTTTTGATCTGGAACAAAGCCGAAGAATACTGGAAACAGCTCTTCAATATGGATTCCCTATAAAAATTCATGCTGACGAATTTGAGAATCTGGGTGGCGTCAGTCTCGCTGTTGAATTAGGCGCCGCATCAGTTGATCACCTGGTAGTGACATCTCCGGAAGATATTCAAGCCCTGGGGAAATCGGACACTGTTGCTGTCTCTTTACCCTGCACACCATTTGGATTGGCTGAAGCTGACTACACTCCGGCTCGGGATTTATTGGATGCCGGAGCAATACTGGCAATTGCCACTGATCTTAATCCAGGGACAGCCTGGTGTGAAAGTATGCAGTTTGCCGCTTCCCTGGCTTGCCGGTACCTGAAACTTACCCCGAAACAAGCCATTGCTGCTGCCACGATCAATGCCGCGACTGCTATTGGCAGGGAGGATACAGTTGGCTCTCTGGAACCAGGCAAAGGTGCGGACCTGATTATCCTGGATATACCGGATTACCGACAGATCGGATATCGCTTTGGCACTAACCTTGTTAATACAGTTATTAAGAATGGTCAAATATTTAGGGGAGAGGAGGACTAGTGGATTTTTTAGATAATTCACTATTGGTTTGGATAATCATAGCCGCTGTAGGGTTATTCGTATTGCGTTTCATCCTTAAGGTTACAAAAAAGATCCTTACCCTGGGAATAATGGTTTGTTTGGCGGTGGCTGCCTACCTTTTCATCACCCAGTATCTATTTCCCGGTACCGCTGGATTACCTTGATAGATCTGCACCCTTAGGGGGTTACATCTCCTGGAGATATATTCATGCCAACTATTGAAGAAGCCCGGGCTTATTACCCGGATGATGATCCCGTTCATGGATTTTCGCATGTGCTGCGGGTATATAAACTCTGTGAAATAATAGCTGAAGCCGAAGGGGCCAATCTTAAAATCGTCCTGGCAGCTGCCATTTTTCATGATGTGGATGGAGACGTAGATGTCCGGGAGGGACATCACCTGGCTGCCGCCAGCTTCGCGGAACAAACCTTGAAAGAAGAGGGTTGGGAGAAGGGAGAAATTGAAGCGGTAACTCACTGCATCAAGGCTCACCGATTTCGCAATCAAAAAGATCAGCCAGAGACCCTGGAAGCACAGGTGCTTTTTGATGCTGACAAGATCGATGCAATTGGTGCTGTTGGGGTTGCCCGGGCGGTATCTTACGCTGTGCGGGCGGGTATGGATGTGTATGCTCCGCCATCGCCGACCTATCTGGCAACCGGTGTGCTTGCGCCTGATGAATCTCAGACAGTGGCCCATGAATACCTCTATAAACTCTGCCAGATCAAGGATCGTCTTTATACGTCAACCGGACGATCGCTGGCAGCTGAGCGCCACGATTTGATGGTGAAATTCTTTGATGGCTGGATGAAAGAAATCGGGGATTATGATGGGTATAAGGGCGAGAACAGCTAATTATTTCTAAGCAGGCTTTCTAATTTTTTGAGATCAACACGCGAGGTAAGATCAAGGCTTAGAGGGGTTACAGAGACCAGCTTTTGATTGACTATTGAATGGGCATCGGTTCCGGGGGGGGATTGATCCCAATCCAGGGCAAGATCATAACCAAAGTCTCTTATTCCCGAATCCTGATCATTTTCCGGCGGCATAGGACGGTAAAAACTAAGGTTGGACAATCTGGTTGTTTGCCAGGGTGTTTCCGGGCTTGCTTCAGCAGGTATTTCAACCTTGAGCACCTGGACATCAGGGGGCATTTGTTTTGACAATAAACGACTGGCAAAATAACCTGTAAAATAACCGGCAGTACTGAAATTTATTTCCCTCGAATAGGATGCGTGGTATTCCTTATCTGTTTCCAGAGAAATGGCCAGGGAAGGGATCTCATTCGCCGCAGCTTCAAGGGCAGCGCCAACAGTGCCTGAAATAGTGACCCCGCTGCCCACGTTGAGCCCATAATTGATCCCGGAGACAACCAGATCAGGTTTTCCTGGAATTAGTTCAAACATCCCATAAAGCACTGCCATCGCCGGTGTTCCCCCGATGGCATGCACAGTCCATTCTTTTCCATTGACAACTAATTGTTCTTGTATTATCTGGCCGTCATAGGTGGATGGAAAACTCCGGCCAGTACCAGAGGCCTGTTCCCGTGGGGCAATGACAGTTACATAGCCCAATTCATCCAGGGCTTCAGCTGCCGCCCACAGGCCAGGAGATTGGATGCCATCGTCATTGGTTAAAAGTATTTGAGGTTCGGATTTCATAATCTATTCACCCTTAACAAAAAGAGCGGCGGGACCGCTCCTTTAAGCACCCTCGGCGTGATTCGAACACGCGACCCCTTACTCCGCAAGCAAGTGCTCTATCCACTGAGCTACGAGGGTATAAATTCTGGCGGGGAGGGTGGGATTCGAACCCACGGTCGGGCTTTATTCCCGACAACCGCTTAGCAGGCGGCCCCAATCAGCCACTCTGGCACCTCCCCGGGGAGATCATTGAGGCGGAGGGAGAGGGATTCGAACCCCCGGTGGGCTTTAACACCCACAGCTGTTTTCAAGACAGCCGCCTTCGTCCACTCGGCCATCCCTCCCTTGTAAATGGTTCTCCGAGCGGAGAGATTTTACCATAGCTGAGAATGTGAGGCAATGCAATTAAGGGGTCTGTCCCCTTGACTGAAAACTGCCGGCACGCTAAAATGACTTTCCGCGGATGGCTTAGTTATTAAGCCTGTCATCCGCTGTTTTTATGTATCGTTCAGGAATACCTGGTTATGTTTGATCATTTAACAAATCGTCTGGATGGCATATTCCATTCTTTAAAACGGCGTGGAAAGCTTTCTGAAAAAGATGTTGACAGCGCTATGCGTGAAATCCGCCTGGCCTTGCTGGATGCAGATGTCCAGTACGGCGTTGTGCGAGAATTCATTTCACGCGTTAATAATAGAGCGGTAGGTCAGGAAGTATCCAAAGCCCTGAACCCTGGACAGCAGGTTGTAAAGATCGTCCATGAAGAACTCATTCAAACCCTGGGTGAACCAGCTCCCCTGGTAGACCCGGGTGATGAGCTTATGGTGATCCTGCTGACCGGACTGCAGGGATCTGGAAAGACCACAACTGCCGGAAAGATCGGGCGATTGTTAAAGAAATCCGGAAAGCAGGTTTTACTGGTGGCGGCCGATCCCTACCGTCCGGCAGCAGTAGACCAGTTGCAGAGCCTGGGAGATCAGCTAGCCATTCCGGTTTACGCTGACAGGTCACTTCAGCCGGCTGAATTGGCAAAGAAGGCCGTTCAGAAAGCTAAAAGATCTGGCGCCAATGTTTTAATCCTGGATACTGCCGGTAGATCTCAAATCGATGATGATTTGATGGCTGAACTGCGGGATGTAGAACAAGCCCTTCAACCTGATGAAGTATTGCTGGTTGTTGATGCCATGATCGGACAGGAAGCAGTTAATATCGCCGCCGGATTTCAGGAGACCGTTCCTCTTACCGGCTTGATCATGAGCAAGATGGATGGAGATGCCAGAGGTGGAGCCGCGATTTCCATCAGATCAGTAACCGGCGTGCCGATCAAATTCTTGGGAACTGGTGAAACCCTTGCCGATCTTGAGATTTTTGACCCTTCGAGAATGGCTTCCAGGATCCTGGGCATGGGTGATGTGATCGGATTGATTGAACGGGCTGAAGAAGCTTTTGGTGAAGAAGGTGCCCAGGTTCAGGCACAAAAGTTGTTATCCGGAGAATTTACACTGGAAGATTTTTCCAAACAGATTTCCCAGGTTTTGAAAATGGGTCCGATTGGGAAAATAATGGGTATGCTTCCCGGAGAATTTGGTAAAATATCCCAATCCATTGACCCTCAGCAAGCTGAGAAGAAGGTGCGGGCCAGTCAGGCGATCATCTACTCGATGACACCCGCCGAAAGGGAAAACCCTAAAATTCTCAATGCCAGCCGGAGGAAAAGGATTGCTGCCGGATCAGGTACTGAGGTTTATGATGTAAATCAGCTGATCAAACAGTACCGGGACACAAAAAAGCTCTTTAAGGAGCTTAAGAAATCAGGGTTGAAGAATCTGCCCCGATTCTCTTAATAATCAAACTTATAGTGTATAATAGTCTCCGCTGTGGGAGAACCCCAGTGGACTACGCACGAGAAATACTAAGGAGTACAAGTTATGGTTCGAATTCGTTTACGCCGTGCCGGAGGAAAAGGACAGCCCACCCATCGTATTGTGGCTGCTAACAGAGAAAGTCCCCGGGATGGCAGATTTATTGAAATTCTGGGAGATTATAATCCCCGGACTGAACCCTCGACGATCCGCATCAAGGAAGATCGAGTGTTTTATTGGTTGAGCGTTGGCGCCCAGCCATCCGATTCTGTTTCACAGATATTCCGAACTGTGGGATTAATGGAACGGTATCAACGCTTTAAAGATGGCGAAGATATTGAAACCCTGACTGCTGAAGCCAAGAAACTTGAAGAGGAACGCAATGTTGATCCCCGCACTCGTCGGGACGATCTGGTGAAGGTTTCCAAACCTAAGAAAGAAGTGGAAGAAGCTGCCCCCGAAGCTGAAGAGGAAACCTCTGAAGCTACCGCAGGTGAAGTAGAAGAACCTGCAGCTGACGAAGCGGAAGTAGAAGTAGAAACTGAGCCGGAAGCGGAAGCAGAAACTGAGCCGGAAGCGGAAGCAGAA
>CAYUXO010000041.1:0-8109 GCA_964448865.1 uncultured Anaerolineales bacterium | reverse complement strand
AGAAACTGAGCCGGAAGCGGAAGCAGAAACTGAGCCGGAAGCGGAAGCAGAACCTGAGCCGGAAGCGGAGCCAGAACCTGAGCCGGAGCCAGAACCTGAGCCGGAAGCAGAGCCGGAGCCAGAACCGGAGCCGGAGCCAGAACCTGAACCGGAGCCGGAGCCAGAACCTGAACCGGAAGCAGAAGTAGAAACTGAACCGGAGCCGGAAGCAGAACCAGAACCGGAGCCGGAGCCAGAACCGGAACCGGAACCTGAACCGGAGCCAGCAGTAGATGTAAAAATAACTGATGCAGCTAAAAAACTGGCCGATGAAGCTGGTTTAGATCTGTCGAAAGTTAAGGGTACAGGCAAAGACGGTACAATTTTAAAGTCCGATATCACAAAACTGATCAAGGACTGACCAGCCAAACAGGCATTGGTCCTTGATATAAACAAAAAGAGGATTACGTTGATCGATTTAATCATCTATATTGCTCGTTCCCTGGTTGAGGATCCCACCCAAGTAAAGGTAACCCACCAACGCCGCCGGGAAAGCATTAATTTTCAACTTGAAGTGGCCCAGGAAGATATGGGCAGAGTCATAGGGAAAAACGGCAGGGTTGCAAACGCGATCCGCACTTTATTAAATGTCCCGGCTTCCGGGATTGGTAAAAAAGTGAATCTTGATATCGTAGAACCGCAATGAGATCAAATACCAATGGAAATTTAAACACAGGTTCATCGCCCGGCGATGAACCTGTGTTTGTTATTGTCGGAAAATTTAGAAAACCGCATGGGATTCGGGGCGAGATCAGGATGACAGTATTGACGGATTTTCCTGAACTGATCGTGCCTGAACAGACCATCTATGCCGGAGAGCGCTATCAGCCCTATACGATCAAAGGTATCCGCTGGCACGGAGAGGATATGCTGGTGTCACTGGAGGAACTTCCAGACCGGACAGCCGTAGAAATCTTCCGGAATATTATGGTATATATGAAGGGAGAAGATATTCCTGAACCGACCGAGGGGGAATATTATATTCACCAGATGGTTGGTTTGGATGTGATCACAGACCAGGATCAAAAACTGGGAGTGATTAAAGAGATTATCCTTACCGGGGCAAATGATGTATACCTGGTGGATACCGGGTCTGGAAAGGATATTTTACTGCCGGCAATTGACGAAGTTGTGCTTGATATAAACCACGATGAGGGTTTTGTCCTGGTCCATATCATTCCCGGGTTGTTGGATATCTAGTTTTACTGTTGGATGCTGATGGGGGGATCATTCAAGTTGAGATATTTTGCTGATTTATGCATAAATCCATTCTTCGAGAGCGAATCATATTTCCTGTCGGGGAATAATTCCCTTGACACATTCAAAAATAATATGGTATTCTTTGCCCGGTTCGGGACAAAGAACACCAGTCAGGCTGAACCTGGGGGCAAGATATGAATCATAAGACCATCTATTGGGTTGCATTCAACCTGGTAAAAGGGATTGGCCCGGTTCGCCTAGAAAGACTTCTTGTTTATTTTGGGGATATCCAGGCTGCCTGGCAGGCTCCTGAATATCATTTACAATCTGCAGGATTGAGTCAGAAATTGAGCCAGCAGATGGTTCGTGTTCGCAACCAGGTATCGCTTGGTAAGCTGGAAGAACAAATCCAGAAATCAGGGATCCGGGTATTAACCTGGGATGACCAGGATTATCCTGAAGGGCTGCGCTTAATCACTCAATCACCGTTTGTCCTCTATATTAAAGGAACGCTGGATAAAGAGGACACCTGGGCTGTTGGGATCGTTGGCACGCGCCGGTTCACTGATTACGGACGTCAGGTGACCGAGGAAATTTCCCGGGTCCTGGTAAATCATGGAATCAGCGTGGTAAGTGGTTTAGCCAGAGGGATTGACGGCATCGCCCACCGGTCTGTCCTGGATGCCGGTGGTCGGACATTGGCAGTGCTCGGCTGCGGGCTGGATCAAACCTACCCGCCGGAGCACAAAGATCTTGCCGAGCAGATCAGCCAACATGGCGCACTGATAAGTGATTACCCGTTGGGAACGCCGCCTGATGGATCCAACTTTCCTCCCAGGAACCGGATCATATCAGGTTTATCAAAAGCAGTTATCATTATTGAAGCTGGAGTAAAAAGCGGAGCTCTAATTACAGCGAATTACGCAGCCGAACAAGGAAAAGAAGTGTTTGCTGTACCGGGTAAAACTACCGCTCCTATGAGTAAAGGGACAAACCTGCTGATCAAGCAGGGAGCGCACCCCCTGCTCGAACCTCAGGATATACTGGATCTATTGAACCTGAGTTTGCTTTCGGAACAGAAAATAGTCCGGAAAACTTTACCGGGTGATCCCCGAGAGGCGCAAATATATCAAGTTGTGGGAGATGAACCACTGCATGTTGATGAGATCAGCACTCAAACGAAAATGCCTATTGAACAGGTTACTTCAACATTGGCATTAATGGAATTAAAAGGCATGGTTCGGAAAACATTTGGCATGAAATATGTTGCAGTGCAAGAAGTTCAGGCTGGTTATGGGACATAATTAGTTCTCGAAAAGGGAAGGTTCGATTATGTATGAAAACTATTATGCTGTCATTATGGCGGGTGGAGGAGGGACCAGACTCTGGCCTCTTTCCCGGCAAGGCCGACCCAAACAAATGCTCAGCATTGGGCAGGAACGTTCCTTATTTCAGGTAGCGGTTGATCGCCTGGAGAGATTATTCACTCCGGACCGAATTCTGGTTGTTACCGTGGAAGAGCAGGCAGCGGCTTTACAGGATCAGTGTCCTGAGATTCCAGTTGAGAATTTTCTACTGGAAACAATGCCCCGGGGAACAGCATCAGTGGTTGGATATGCCGCTTCAGTTCTAAATAAAAGAAATCCAGAATCTGTCATGGCAGTCTTGACAGCTGACCATATTATTGGTAATTTAAAGCTTTTCCAGTCTATATTGACAACTGCTTACGAGGTTGCTGGAGATAATTATCTGGTGACGTTGGGTGTGACACCTACCTTTCCAGCCACAGGATATGGTTATACCCGCAGAGGTGAGGTAATTGGTACGTATCAAGAGTTTGACGCTTATCAAGTCCTTGAGTTCACTGAAAAACCTGATTTAAAAGAAGCAGAAAGGATGTTTACCAGCGGCGAATATGCCTGGAATTCAGGAATGTTTATTTGGCGTACCGATCAGATCCTCAGGGAAATATCCCGCCAGATGCCAGATTTATCATCACAGTTGGCAACCATTCAGAATGCCTGGGATACACCAGACCAGGAAAAAACAATTCGTGAAATTTGGCCGGACATTAAACCCCAGACGATTGACTTCGGCATTATGGAAGGTGCTGAGCGAGTTGCGGTAATTCCCGCAGCCGGGCTGGATTGGAACGATGTAGGCAGTTGGGAAGCGTTATTTGACCTGCTGCCGGCAGATGAGGACGGTAACATCGTCCAGGATGTCCAGCATTATTCTCTGGATACAAAAGGATCCATTATCTTTGGAACTGGACAGCCCAGGACAATTGTGACAATCGGTGTCAGGGATTTAATTGTGGTTGACACTGGTGATATACTTTTGATTTGCAGCCGTGATCAAGCTCAACAGGTCCGCCAGGTTGTAAAAGAGTTAAAAGAGACCGGGCGAACCGACTTGATCTGAAGGTTATTTGGATATTTATTTCCTAAAACTAGTGGTATATATTTGATTTGTTTATGAAATGGGAGGCCGGCTTTGGAAGCCTATTGTGTAAAGTGTAAAGAAAAAAGGGAAATGGTCACGCCTGAGGCGGTGTTTACAGTTACCGGCACACCAGGTACCCGGGGAGTCTGCCCGGTTTGCGCGACGAATATGTTTCGGATGGGAAAAACAGATGCCCATGCTGGGTTAACCCCCCCGGAAAATACCAAAAGGAAAAAGAAGAAAGAAAAACCCCGTAAGGGGAAACTTGTTATTGTGGAATCGCCAGCCAAAGCCCGGACAATTGGCCGTTATCTCGGAAAAGAATACAAAGTGGTCGCCTCGGTTGGTCATGTCAGAGATCTATTGAAATCCAAATTATCTGTTGATCTTGAGAATAACTTTGAGCCTACTTATCGCATTCCCAATGAGAAGCGCGAGGTTGTTAAGGAGATCAAAAAATTGGGAGCGGAAGCGGAAGAGATCTATCTGGCTACTGATCTGGATCGGGAAGGTGAGGCAATTGCCTGGCATTTGTTGGAATCTGCCGAGCTGGACCCTGAAAGAACCAAAAGAGTTGTGTTTCACGAAATCACCAGCTCTGCAATTGAAGAGGCTTTTGCCAAACCTGCGGCGATCAATATGGACCTGGTGAATGCTCAGCAGGGCCGAAGGATTGTAGACCGCCTGGTAGGATTTCAGATCAGCCCCATTTTGTGGAAAAAAGTTCGGGGAGGATTAACTGCCGGAAGGGTGCAATCGGTTTCCTTGCGCCTGATCGTTGACCGGGAAAGAGAAATCAATGCCTTTATTCCTGAGGAATACTGGTCCATCACAGCGGAGTTGACCCCTGATGAAGGTGCCCTTGAACCCCAGTCATACCTGGCAAAACTCACGCATCTCAACGGAAACAAACTCCAGATCAGTTCGAAGGCTGAACTGGATCCGGTTATATCAGATCTGGACGAGGCACGCTTTGAAGTGAGAAAAATCCGGCGCGGCACCCGGGAAAGGAATCCCTACCCGCCGTTTATCACCAGTACCCTCCAGCAGGATGCTTCCCGCCAGCTTAATTACTCAGCCAGGAAGACCATGGCGGTAGCTCAGCAGTTATATCAGGGTATTGATGTCGGCAATGGAGGTGAGACCGGACTGATCACCTATATGCGCACAGATTCAACCAATGTCTCTGAGGCAGCTCAAGAGAGTACCCGTGAGTTCATCAAAAATGTATATGGAATGGAGTATCTCCCTGCAGAGATCCCTCACTACAGGACAAAATCGAAAAGAGCCCAGGAAGCTCATGAAGCAATCCGCCCCACAGCTATTTCCAGGACGCCAAAAGCGCTTAAAGCTTATCTAAAAAATGATCAATATCGCCTGTATAAATTGATCTGGAAACGTTTTGTTGCCTCCCAGATGGCAGCAGCTCTTTATGATACGCTTAGCGTAATTGTTGGAGCCGATGGGAATGAAAACGCCTATGTTTTCAGGGCATCAGGATCAAAGATCAAATTCCCGGGCTTTCTGAAGGTTTATGACCGGGGAAACAGTAACGGATCCCGGGCTGAAGAAGCCCTTGAATCCATCCCGGATATATTAGCTGAGGGCCAACTCCAGAAATTGCTCAAGACCCTTCCTGAACAGCACTTTACAAAACCGCCTGCCCGATTTTCTGAGGCTTCCCTGGTTAGTACCCTGGAAGAGAATGGAATCGGCAGGCCATCAACTTATGCCCCCATTATGGGTAAATTGGTCCAACGGGGATACATAGTAAAAGACAGCAGACGGTTGGTCCCGACCGAAACCGGATTTATCGTGAACGATCTGGTATCTGAATACTTCTCCTCCATTGTCGATGTCGGATTTACAGCTCGCATGGAAGAAGAACTGGACCGGGTGGCATCAGGAGCTGAGGGATGGCAGGACAGCGTCAGGAATTTCTACGGACCTTTTTCTAAGCAATTGGAATATGCTCAGGCGGAGATGCCCAATATTGAACCCACATTTATATCTGTTGGGAAAGCCTGCCCGGATTGCGGGAGTGACCTGGTGCAAAAGTGGGGCCGATATGGCCTTTATGTAGGGTGCAGCAATAAAGAATGCAAACATACAGAGCGCTGGCTGGAAAAAATCGGTGTCATTTGCCCCGATGATGGCGGTGAATTGGTTGAAAAGAAGACCAGGAAGGGCAGGTTATTTTATGGATGTGAAAATTACCCGGAATGTGAATTTGCCTCCTGGAAAAAACCCTTGCCGCACCCCTGTCCCAGTTGCGGGGGATTACTGGTAGAAGCCAATAAAAAACATGCCCGCTGCAGCTCCTGCTCACTGGAATATATAATCAGTGATCTTAAAAAGGAAACTGCCTGAGGGCTGCCACCAGGACCGATATTCATAGTGGGCTGTCCTAGATGCAACTGGGATAATCCCAGTTTGGTGTGTGAATTCTAGGGGCGACTCAAACGAGTCGCCCGAGCCATTTAAATGAAATCGTGCACCCCTTTACCGTGATCGTCTTCCCATTGAAGGGGATTATCCGCTATATATTTCCTGATTGCCTGGAGCTCTTTGTCATTCCGAATGATCCTATCGTAGAAATTTCTCTGCCAAACTTGTCCCCCGGGTGTTTCCCTAAGATGGTTTATCTGTTTGGTAACCCTTGACTTATATTGCCCCACGATTGCTCCCAGAGTCTTGGGATTTGGTCCTCTGGTTGATATCCGGGCGACCGGATCGGTCGCCCCTACATCAAATTTCCAGATAATGGCATGGATATGATTGGGCATGATGACATACTCATCGTCAAATAGCTCCAGATCTGGATATGTCTTTGGTACCTGGAGCAATTCTCTTCGGGCTATTTCTCCAAGATAGTTAAGTTTCATCACGCCATCATCGATTTGGCCGAATATTTCTTTCATTTTGTTTGTACATATAGTGACGAAATATGCTCCTGGTTGACTGTAGTTATAGCCCTTCAAGCGGATGGATTTCCTGTTTGTTATATTTCTTATTGCCGTGTTGTTTTTCACGATATAAATCCCAATTTCATTTTACATGAAAAGGGGCTAACTTTTTAGACAGTCCCTTTGTTTTTTTCAGACCCTAACCCGCCCCGGGGTATCAATTTTTACTCCAAGAATAATTTTCAGTGGATTGGCACATACCTTGCATCTAATAAACTCAGAGTTCAGCGTAGTTGAGAGCATTGCAGGAAAATGATCTCTCGTCTACAATATCTTTATCTGGCCTCCAAAACGCTTCAACTGTCAACATCAAATGGAGATTGATTATGGATACAGTAAGGGATAGTTTCAAAAAAGGTCTCAATAGTCCTCCCATCATGGCCGCAGTTGGCCTTGTGCTTGGGATCATATTGGGTCTTGTATATGGTTGGGTGATAAGTCCGGTTAAATATGTGGATGCTTCAGTCAGTCATCTCCGGGAAGACTTGAAGGTTGAATACCTGAGGATGGCGATTGATTCCTATGCCCTCAACCAGGATGCCGCCCAGGCAGGCGAACGTTACGATCAAGTGGGAGATGAGGCCTCGTCCTATTTAGCGGACATTGAATTCAATCCCTCAGGTCAATTGATCAGCGATATATACTCATTTCGTGATGTCGTCGAAATGACCATTTTTACAGCACCCCTGGTGGATGGGGTGCCTGTTGAAGAAACATCAGGGAGCAATGTTCTACGGTGGGCGCTGCTGGTCACGGTAGTTCTAGCCGGGGCTCTGGCTGCCCGATATTTCCTCGGCAAACGCGCTGGCGGCGGCAGTGTATCCAAGAGCGCAGTTAAAATGGCAGAGGAAATCACTGCCAAGATGGACTCTACTGATTACAGTGATCGGGGCGAGTCACCACCTATGCACCAATTTGTTACCACATACGTGTTGGGTGATAATCTATTTGATGACTCATTCAGTGTTGAATCCGCTTCCGGCGAATTCTTAGGCGAATGCGGTGTGGGTATTTCAGAGGCGATCGGTGTAGGTGAACCCAAGCGGGTGACAGCTTTTGAAGTCTGGCTGTTTGATCAGAATGATATTAAAACCGTTACCAAAGTTCTCATGAGCGGCCATGCCTTTTATGATGATGCCATCCGCTCTGAACTGGAAAAGAAGGGTGAACCTGTTCTCGCTGACGCTGGAGTGGAATTTGTCCTGGCGACCAATAATTTGCGGGTCATCGGCCGGGTGATGGATATGGGTTATGGCGAAGGACCGCTTCCAGAAGAAAGCTTCTTTGACCGCCTGTCAATTGAACTGTCTGTCTGGCCCAATGAAGGCGGGGTCGAATCCGAAGTTTTTGATTTTGACGAGTTTTAATTCAAATTGGATTTACTGGTGAATAATGGAGGTCCCGGAATGAGTGATAAATCCGGGACCTTTCTATTTTTTTATACTGGATGAAGCTCAAT
>CAYUXO010000040.1:19221-20861 GCA_964448865.1 uncultured Anaerolineales bacterium | reverse complement strand
TATATTTAAAAAAATAGGACACGGTTTCCTCCATGAACTGACCCCCAAGAACCGGACACAAAACTAAAGACATCTCCTAGTGATAAATATTGGAGGTGTGTTCGTTTAAGATGCTCTCTCACCCGTCCTCGGGTGAGTACAGATTTCCAAATGCGCCTGTGGACTGGCGCAATGAGCAGAAAGGGTGAACCGGGTGGGATCCTTACGCTCTAGCAGGAGCCCTTCGACAGGGCTCAGGACAGGCCCTTCGATTGCACTCAGGACTGGCTTCAGCTCCTGCGAATATCAAACCCGGGAGAGCTGGCCCTTCGATTACACTCCCTTCGACCTTGCTCAGGACAGGCAGGACAGGCTCTCTCCCTTGAGCGGTATTAGCTTAATTATTTCAAAAATAAAACTGACGCCTTTTGAATTCAGACGTCAGTTTGTATAATATGCTCAGAGAGGGTTCTATTTATTTGTCCGGTTTACAGAGTGCATACCACGAAGGATACCGTGTCCTAAATTCAAGATCCAATAGAATTTCAATCCCTTAAAAATACCTCTGGAAGTTGATGGCACTCTCCGCAGCCAATCTGGGGTTCTTTTACATCCTGGTGAGTTTTCCGGCAGTAAGCCTGGACTTGTACCTGCTGAGATAGGAAAGGGAATGGCCTTGTAAGAGCCGGTTTCAGCACCATATGTTCACAGGAGTTTGCCCTGAGAATTCCCGGTACCGGACAATTAAAACAAAGCTTTTCATGCCAGGGCAGCGGGGGCGAGTTTGAAATTAACAACCGGCATTCCTCCCGGTTCTTGCCCCGGTGGTAATCACTAAAAAAGTATCGGCATTCAATTCCGGCAGGTGTTTTCATACCCTGGTAACATATTCTCCGCTTCGAGTGTCAATTCGGATAACGTCGCCGACTTCAACGAAGTTTGGCACATAAACTTCGAGGCCGGTTGAGGTTGTCACAGCCTTGGTCACACTGGTGGCTGTGTTTCCCTTGACCGATGGATCGGCCCGGACGACTTTTTGGTCTACCGTGGTAGGGAGATCAATATCCAGGGGGTCACCCTTATAAAAAGTCAATTTGACTTCCATTTCATCGACCAAATATTTAGTACTATCACCCAGAACGTCTCCCCGCAAAGCCGGTTGTTCAAAGGTTTCGACATCCATGAAATAGTACAATTCGCCATCGTTATACATGTACTTGGCGTTTCGAAAAGTGAGCCTTATGTCCTGAACGCTATCGCCAGAATTAAATTTTTTCTTCAGGCGTGATCCTGAACGAAGATCACGGACATCAACACGGATAGTCGCTTTTCCGCGGCCGGGTTTATGGTGATCATATTCAAGTACTTTGTAGATGTTGCCATCCAGCTCAAAAGTCACCCCTTTTCTCAATTCGTTTACATCAATCATAAATTTGGCCCTTATTCAGTTTTAGTGATTATCTCAGCGAGGTGATTATATTCTACTCCCATTTAGGTGACAAGGGAGTGTCCCAGGATCAGGCCATTTACCAGGAAGGAAGTGTCAAAAAACGGAAAACTCCCTGGATCTATAATAGTTTCGAGTGAAATAGTACCCGTCCGAGGATGATCGACTGGCTGTAAAGGCCTATTAAATTATGGTAAACTTACAGAAGATTAGT
>CAYUXO010000040.1:0-19121 GCA_964448865.1 uncultured Anaerolineales bacterium | reverse complement strand
TGATCGACTGGCTGTAAAGGCCTATTAAATTATGGTAAACTTACAGAAGATTAGTAAGGGAAAGTAAAAAATGAGGGACAAAAAACTGATCGTTTGCATTGAGGATGAACCAGAAACCACGAATCTGATGAAATTGATTCTGGCTAGAGAAGGATATGAGGTACTTGGTGCAAATGGTGGAGAAGAAGGTTTAGAACTCGTCAATGAAACAAACCCCGATCTGATCCTGTTAGATTTAATGATGCCGGAAATGGACGGCACCCAGGTATTCCAGAGATTAAAAGAAAATGAGAAGACCCGCGAGATTCCGGTCATCGTTGTCACCGCGAAGGTGCAGAGTATTGATATTGTTCTTTGGAGACAGGTGGCAAAAGTTGATGATTATATAACCAAACCCTTCCGTCCTGAAGAATTGGCAGAAAGAGTTAAGTACGTTCTTGCGCAAACAGGGGAATAAACAGGCTCTAATATAAACTGTCATCACTCCCATTTCTATAAAATGAAAATTAAAGTTATCAACCATACTCGAAGTTTGGAAAAACCGCTTCGGGTAAAAAACTGTGAGACATTTTTGTGCCGGTTGAAGGGTTTGATGTTCACGAGTGACATCGAGTTGGATGATGGTTTACTGCTGGCTCATAAAAACGAGAGCCGAACAAATGCTGCCATCCACATGTTTTTTGTTGGCATGGATCTGGGAGTGATCTGGCTGAATAATGATCGGGAAATTGTGGATTTAATAAGGGCAAAAAGCTGGGCACCCCTGTACACACCCCAGGCTCCAGCCCGATTTATCCTGGAAGTTCACCCGGATAGACTTCCTGAATTTGAAATAGGAGATAGGCTTAGCTTTGAATAAAACTTCGCGGATTGCATTGATGCTTGTGTTGATCCTGCTTATGGTAAAACCTGTTTATGCCCAGGGTGATAGCTCTGGTGAGGCGGTATATTTTGTCAAGGCAGGTGATACCTTATGGGCGATTGCCAGAAATCTCCATATTTCATTTAATGAGTTGCTGGCAGTGAATGGTTTAACTGAGTCCAGTTCAATCATTCCAGGAACCCAGCTTACCATACCGGTATTGAGTGAGATCTCTGGGGTCCTTTCAACTACTAGAGTTCCTTATGGTGAGACATTACAAAGCCTCAGCCGCCGTTACCAGGTGCCACTAGAAACCCTCATTAGATTGAACCGGCTCACCAGCCCTATCGAACTATATGTGGGAGTATCTGTGGTTCTGGTTGGTGATGAGGAAGTAACTGACCGAGCGGACAAACGGGTTGCAATGGCTCCCGGGCAGTCGTCCCTGGAATTGGCGGTATTAGAAAATTTAAATCCCTGGACCCTGATTATTTCCAATGGCGAAGAGGGTGAATGGGATCTGATCCCTGGTGAAGTGCTCTTTATCCCCGAAACTGAAGATGAAGGTCCGGGTGGTTTTCCCGGAGAGGTCACATTAGTTAAGTTTTCCCCGGAAAAATTTGTTCAGGGGCATACGTCAGTATTCAAAGTTAACGCCAGTGAAGGAAGTACTTTAATTGGTTCTCTGGGTGATTACCCATTGTCATTTTTTACAGAAAACGGGGGAACATACCTGGCTCTGCAGGGTCTGCATGCCAAAGAAAACACTGGTTTGAAACCTCTTTCAATCTCGGGTACTCTTCCAGATGGAACACCATTTGCTCATACTCAGTTGGTATCAGTTGTCAGTGGAAATTATCATTATGAAGATATCGTGGGGGTTCCTCAAAATACCGTTGGCGTGAAGATCACTGAAGAAGAAACTGCTTTTTTAAAGGACTTTGCAGATCAGGCAACAAGTAAAAAATTCTGGACTGGAGTTTTTGTCAGCCCGGTTCCCCCGGAATTAAGCGCTGCCTGGGCTGCATATTATGGAGGCCGAAGATCTTACAACGGCAGCGGATATTTATACTTTCATTCTGGCCTGGATTACTTCGGTGTCATAGGGGGAAATATCTATGCTGCGGCCCCGGGAAAGGTAGTATATCAGGGGACTCTGCTGCTGCACGGCAATACCACCATGATCGATCACGGGTGGGGCGTATACACACTTTATGCCCACCAATCTGAGTATCTGGTGGGGAAGGGTCATCAAGTCAGCGCCGGTGAGCTGATTGGCCGGGTGGGATCCACTGGCAGGTCAACAGGACCTCATCTGCATTTGGAAGTATGGGTTGGAGGAGTCCAGGTAGACCCGCTGGATTGGGTTAGAGAAACCTATCCCTGACTACCCGTCCCCTGTGGTTGTGCCCTTGAGAGAGTAGAGTATAATATACAGGCTTGAAAACTGCCTGAAAAATGGCTGAATATCCAGATTTGTTTGAGGCTTATTTATGACAACTGCTGTGTTATCCCTCCGAGAAGATTACTGGGAGGAGTACGAACTGGAAGGAGATGATATTTCTTTCCTTTATGATTATCTACTGGAACATGAAACACCTCTGACATCAGAAGAACTGATGCCCATCTTGGTAATTCAACGTATCGAGCGTGAAAAGATCCAACTGGAGAAAAAACGGCTGGACGGTAATGATATTTATTATCCCAAAGATAACTACCAGGTTGGTAATAAACTGGTTTTCCCGGCTTATGATTGGCAAAAAGGTGAAGTTACAGGTACCCGCGATGGTGAGAATCCTGCCACGGGCCAATTTAGTGTCATCCAGGTTGCTTTTGAAAATGGAGATCAACGGGAATTTGCCGCCGGGATAGAGGATCATGTCTTGAATATCCCTCCGGAAGCAGCCCAGGCTGATTCCCTAAACCTGGACTCAGTTACCTCCAATTACCAGAATGTCCTGATAGAACAGATCGAGCTGGGTTTAAGTGTTAATGACGATTTTGTCCAGATCGCCGGCCGCTGGTTCTTAAAAGCGCTGTTGGTCGATGTGAACACTGGCCATATGAATCTGGCTGAGGCTGTCCTGGATATGAACCAGGGAGGACCTCTGGCCACTGGCGATTTGGTCAAGGAAATTGATCTTCCTGGAGATGTTCATCCCAATTTGATAGAATTTTCCCTGGATCATGCTCTACAGGAGGATCCTCGCTTTGACGAAGTTGGTCCGGCCGGCATAGTATCCTGGTATTTAAAATCCCTGGAACCGGAAAATGTTTTGAACACACCGCTGTTTTTGAGCTATGCGCCCATTGAATATGATCCGGATTCTTTAACCAAGGAAATGGTAACTCTAGAAAAATCTCTGGACGATGAACTAACTCCCTGGCAGAACGAAGATCAATATCCAGTAGAAGAAGTTAAAATACAATTGATTTTCCCTCACTGGCGTGCAGGCACTCTGCCTCTTTCAGAACGGGTTTTGCCCTTATTCCCTACTGCATATGAAGCCCCCAGGATCCGGTTTACATTAATAGACGGAAACTCAGGGGAGCGTTTTCCAGGCTGGGTTGTTCGTAATGAACGGTATGTGTCGGGGTTAAAAGATTGGTATGACAAGAATGGGTTGATCCCCGGGGGAATTGTGTATATTAAACCCGGGGTAGAACCGGGTGAAGTCATCGTCGAAACCAAGAGCTCCCGCTCTACTAAGGAGTGGATACGTACTATTCTGGTTGGTTCAGATGGAGAATTGGTCTTTGCGACACTTAAACAGATTATTTCGTCAGATTATAATCCCAGGATGGCGATTGTCGTCCCGGATATTGGACCAGTAGACCGCGTTTGGGAAAAAAACCAGTTAGAGCCGCCGCCATTCGAACAAATTGTGGTGGATACTATTCGGGAATTAGCCAAGCTTAATCCCCAGGGACATGTCCATGTGACTGAACTGTACGCGGCTGTGAATACTGTCTGGCGCTGTCCCCCGGGTCCGCTGCTTTCCCTGCTTGAAACCAGACCCTGGTTTGTCCATGTTGGCGATTTACATTTTCGATTTGATGATTCAGAAGGTGTCTGAGATTAACCTGATTTGGAGAGAGGAGAAACCCGGTGTCTAAACCCAAACTGTCAAGTTTGCTTAAACCTACGGTTGAAACACCGTTTCAAATAGATTTTGACTGGTGGATGGAGCATGACCGCTCCTGGCGAGTACACCTGCGCAGCTGTCTTTGTGAAGAACATCAGGAAATGTATGCAGATTTTTCCGGGGATGAGAAAGTTGACTGGATCGATCCGGAAACCGCTGAAGTCCAGATCGTAGATGGACTGCAGCATACCCTGATCTCTCATTGTGCCAAAGATGAGGGTTTCATAACTGAGCATACTACTTTGACAGAAGCATTGTTCCGATTATTCCTCTCGAATGGCAATCAACCCCTTTCGCCGGTTGAATTGGCGGAAGAATTGGACCGGCAGCCTGGTAAAATATTGCAGACCATATCTGGTACCAGGGTGTATAAAGGCATCCGGCCCTCGCCTCAAAAATAAACCAGGTGGAGTCCCAGTTATCATGCCCTCGTAGCTCAATGGACAGAGCACCGGACTTCTAATCCGACGGTTGCAGGTTCGATTCCTGCCGAGGGCGCTATAAGCACAAGGATTAGTTCTAAAGCTTTCTTTACCCCAAAATCTTTATCGCCTAGGGATTAATACCTATGCTCTAAATCCTTTTTATCATTCATTACTTTGAATAATCCAACCATGCAAAACCATATGGCTCAAGATCTAACATCGTTTGATTCAGATTTGAGTACGCTAAGGCCAGCTTCGGAGACCTGTCAAATCCAGTAAGATCTACTAAATCCACCTTCTTTGGTTTCCCCGAGAGATTATTCAAGATAAGCATCTTTTCCTGCTGGTAGGTCCGCCAAAATATTACCATATCATCATGTTCACCATCTCCAACCCAATTTAACAGCCCTTTCCCAAAAGCCAGGTATTTTTTTCGCTTTGCGATCATATTCTTGATCATATGATAGATAGAGTTCGAATCATCTTTTTGACTTTTGACATTGGTCTCGCTATACCCAAACTCTGAGTCATTAATTACCGGTGCATAAAGCATTTCTGATGGCGCCTTTGAAAAACCTGCATTCATGGAATTATTCCACTGCATGGGGGTTCGCACACCATCGCGATCCTTAAGATGAATATTGTCCCCCATTCCAATTTCATCCCCGTAATAAATTACTGGTGAACCTGGCAGGGTCATCAACAAAGAATTGGCCAACAATATTTTTCGGTATTCATTATCCAATAAAGGAGCCAATCTCCTTCGAATTCCAAGGTTGAGTACCATACGAGGTTCCGGGGCATACATCTGCCACATCCATTCGCGTTCTTCTTCTGTGACCATTTCTAAAGTCAGCTCATCATGGTTCCGAAGAAAAGTACACCACTGGCAATTTTCAGGGATATCAGGAGTTCTGGCTAGGATTTCCCGCAATGGGGAACTATCCCCATTTTTCAAGGCCATAAAGACTCTGGGCATCAGGGGGAAATGAAAGTTCATGTGGACTTCATCCCCCACCCCAAAATACGGTCGAACATCTTCAGGCCATTGATTGGCCTCTGACAGGATTATCTTGTCTGGATAATTTTCATCCATGAATCTCCGCAATCGCTTGAGAAACCCATGGGTTTCTGGCAAATTCTCACAATTGGTGCCTTCGCGTTCAAATAAATATGGGACAGCATCTACACGGAAGCCGTCAACTCCCAGGTCCAGCCAGAAAGCAGCCACACGGAATATTTCTTTTTCCACCAGGGGATTATCGTAATTCAGGTCTGGCTGAGAGGAATAAAACCGGTGCCAATAAAATTGCTGGCTGCTCTCATCCCAGGTCCAATTGGAACTTTCGGTATCCGAAAAAATAATCCGGGCATCTGAATACTTCTGGTTGTCATCGCTCCAAACATAATAATCTCGAAAAGTAGATTTTTTACTCAATCTTGCCTGTTGAAACCACTCATGTTGGTCTGAAGTATGGTTCACAACCAAATCAACAATCAGTTTCAACCCTCTGGCATGGATTTCATCAACGAGGGACTTAAAATCCTCCAAGGAGCCGTAATCTGGGTGAATATCATAATAATCGCTGATATCGTAACCATCGTCTTTTAGTGGTGAGGGATAATGAGGTAGAATCCAGATACAATCAACCCCTAATTCTTTTATGTAATCCAGCTTTTGGATTAGCCCACCAATATCCCCATTGCCATCCTGTTTACTATCCATAAAAGCACGGATGTAAACCTCATAGAATACTGCAGTTTGGTACCAATCTAGTTCTTTGACCATAATATAATCCTAAACAATATCCCAGCTACAGCGTGATTTTTGAACAATTAATTGATGAGTTTTTGAATCAGACTTGATTTAAGTAACTTTCCTATGTATACTGATTATAGCATGGAACCGGTTCCGAAACCATAAAAAGGTAATTATATGTCCCCAACTATTCGAGATGTCGCCAGGGAAGCAAGGGTTGGCATTGGCACCGTTTCACGAGTCCTAAATAACAGCCCTCAAGTAAGCGATAAGACCCGAAAACTGGTGTTGGCCGTAATTGAGGAATTGGACTTCACACCCAATCCTATCGCACGGCGTCTTTCCACCGGAAAGACCCTGACCATTGGCGTTATTTTGCCAAATCTAACCCGCTCTTCTTATATCGAACGATTGCGCGGGGTTCAAGAAACCCTAGCATTGACCAAATATCATCTTGTCCTTTTCAGTGTCGGAACGATTTCTGACCGGGATGATTATTTCCGAACGTTACCGAGTAGTTCTATGGTAGACGGGTTGCTGATCATTTCCCTACCTCCAACCGATAAACAAGCAAAACGTTTCAAGGAATCAGGAGTACCAGTCGTCCTGGTAGATGCAGATCATCCCGATTTATGCTCAGTCACCATTGATGATATCGAAGGCGGCAAACTAGCAACCCAATATCTGGTCAACCAGGGACATAAGAAAATCAGTTATATGGGAGACATTCTAGAAACCGCCTTCCACCCCTCCACTCGCTACCGGCATCAAGGCTACCTTCAAGCAATCCGGGAAAACGGCTTACCAGAACAACCCGAGTACCAGATATTTGGTGATAGTGGCAGGTTGAATGCCAGAAAAATGGCAGACTCTCTCTTCTCTCTGAAGGAACCACCCACCGCTATTTTCGCTAGTTCAGATGCCCAGGGAATCGGAATTTTGGATAAAGCAAACGAACTTGGCCTGAAAGTACCTGAAGATCTAGCTGTGATTGGCTTCGATGGCATTCTTGAAGCAGACTATGCCAACCTCACCACAATTGACCAAAATCTATATCAATCTGGAGTTGAGAGCGTTCAAATGCTTCTTGCATGTTTGGAAAACCCTCCCGCCACAATTAACAAAAAGATCCTTCCCTTAGAACTCATTGCTAGAAAGACAACAGGTGTATCACCCAAATCACTCGGCTGATAATAGACCATATCCTTTAGGAATACCTAAAGGATATTTGATCAACTAAAAGTAAAAGGAGGTACTGATTGACAAACCAATTATAAAAAAACACAAACATTACTAACTATTTAGGAGAAAAATAATCATGAAAAGAAAAAATACAATAGTAAGTCTTCTCGCCCTTCTTCTGGTGTTAGCCCTGATTTTAACAGCTTGTGATCCAAATGATGCTGTAGAAAACAATAACGCTAATAATGTTGTCGAGAATGATACAACCGAAGTTGAAGAAGTACCCGTGATTGACTGCATGGGTGGCGAGGGAGAGGAAATTTCTCTCTTAGGTGTTTGGTCTGGAGATGAAGAAGCCCGTCTGATCCAAATTTTCCAACCCCTAATTGATGCCTGCGATATCACCTTCACTTATGAAGGCACCCGAGACCTGAGTGCCGTACTGGCAACCCGTGTTGAAGGCGGCAACCCGCCTGATGTCACCATGATGCCAAGTATAGGCTCTCTTGAAAAATACAAGGACAGCTTGGTACCGCTAAAGGATGTTGGAGCGCACCTGGATAACTACGCCCCATCCTGGATTGCACTTGGTTCTGTCGAAGGCACAGTTTATGGCGTTTTCGTCAAGAGCGATATCAAGAGCATCGTATGGTACAGCCCGATCGTCTTTGAAGCAATGGGCTACACCGTTCCAACTACCTGGGATGAATTTGTCGCCCTGGCCGATCAGATTAAAGCTGACGGCGAAGTTCCATTTTCAATGGGGATGGAAAGCGGCAGCGCCACTGGCTGGACGGGGACAGACTTTGTCCAGGACATCATGCTGCGCACTCAGGGCTTAGACTTTGTCAACGGACTTTCAGTCCATGATATTGCTTGGACAGACCCCGGGGTACAAGAATCCTGGGAGCAATATGCAACATGGGCTTCAGCCTCTGACTATGCCCTCGGTGGTAGTGAAGGCACGGTAAGCACCGGTTTCCTGGATGCAATCCTAGCTGTCTTCTCCGATCCTCCTTCAGCCTACATGGTGAAGCAGAGCGGCTTTGCTGGTGGTTATGCAATGGGCCAATACCCAGAATTGATCTTTGGGACCGATATTGACTTCTTTGTTATCCCAGAGAAAGATGGCTCTGCACCAGTAATGCAGGTGGGTGGCGATGCATTGGCAGTTTTCAACAATACGCCTGGCGTTCAAGCCTTTGTGGCCTATCTCACCAGCGCACAAGGCGGTCAGGCCTGGGCAGCTTCAGGGTTTGACCTCTCGCCGAATAACAAAGTCACAGGCGAGTCCTACACAGATCCAATTGCAGCAGCCAAAGCAGACGCATTGGCTTCCGCATCTGCGGTCAGTTTTGATATTGGCGACTTACTCCTCAGAGGATTGAACATGGATGAGTTTGCCAGCATCACAGAATATGTAACCGGCGGCGATCTAGATGCCGTTTTACTACGGATGGAAGACCGTGCCACTGAAATCTACGGTGACACCGCCGTGATTGACTGCATGGGCGGTGACGGAGAAGAAATCTCCCTCTTAGGTGTTTGGTCTGGAGATGAAGAAGCCCGTCTGATCCAAATTTTCCAACCCCTAATTGATGCCTGCGATATCACCTTCACTTATGAAGGCACCCGAGACCTGAGTGCCGTACTGGCAACCCGTGTTGAAGGCGGCAACCCGCCTGATGTCACCATGATGCCAAGTATAGGCTCTCTTGAAAAATACAAGGACAGCTTGGTACCGCTAAAGGATGTTGGAGCGCACCTGGATAACTACGCCCCATCCTGGATTGCACTTGGTTCTGTCGAAGGCACAGTTTATGGCGTTTTCGTCAAGAGCGATATCAAGAGCATCGTATGGTACAGCCCGATCGTCTTTGAAGCAATGGGCTACACCGTTCCAACTACCTGGGATGAATTTGTCGCCCTGGCCGATCAGATTAAAGCTGACGGCGAAGTTCCATTTTCAATGGGGATGGAAAGCGGCAGCGCCACTGGCTGGACGGGGACAGACTTTGTCCAGGACATCATGCTGCGCACTCAGGGCTTAGACTTTGTCAACGGACTTTCAGTCCATGATATTGCTTGGACAGACCCCGGGGTACAAGAATCCTGGGAGCAATATGCAACATGGGCTTCAGCCTCTGACTATGCCCTCGGTGGTAGTGAAGGCACGGTAAGCACCGGTTTCCTGGATGCAATCCTAGCTGTCTTCTCCGATCCTCCTTCAGCCTACATGGTGAAGCAGAGCGGCTTTGCTGGTGGTTATGCAATGGGCCAATACCCAGAATTGATCTTTGGGACCGATATTGACTTCTTTGTTATCCCAGAGAAAGATGGCTCTGCACCAGTAATGCAGGTGGGTGGCGATGCATTGGCAGTTTTCAACAATACGCCTGGCGTTCAAGCCTTAGTGGCCTATCTGACAAGCGGTCGCGGCGCGCGAGCCTGGGCTGCCTCTGGATTTGACCTAGCCCCGAACCTGAAAGTTTCCGGGTTGAGCTACACCGATAGTATCGCTGCTGCCAAAGCAAATGCCCTTGCTGGTGCATCTGCAGTCAGTTTCGATATCGGTGACCTCCTACTTGGTGGATTGAACATGGATGAATTTGCCGGAATCACAGAATATGTGAATGGCGGCGATCTAGACACAATCCTCCAGAGGATAGAAGATCGAGCGATAGAAATTTACGAATAACGCTTAATTCAATGATTTGGCTGGGGCTTAATGCCCCAGCCAAACTCTCAAGCGCTTTTGAGGAGGTAGCTATGAGCACCCGCAAAAGAAAGAAGGGCAAAAAATCTGGCAGCTCATCCATCATGAACCAGGGCGGATTGATGCCCTGGCTCTTTATAGCACCATCGTTATTTATTATTTTTATCTACATCGCTTACCCAACCTTGTATACCTTTTATTTAAGCTTGAAAAATAGTGATTCCTCAGACTGGGCAACTGCCGCCTGTAGAGAGGGGCAGGCCTGTTGGGGAATTTTTGAGAACTACAGATATGTAATGACATCTGATGTCATGCTTAGAGCCTTCAGGAATAACGCCCTTTGGCTAATATTCATGGTTACTGGAGTGACTGCTTTAGGTCTTTTAATTGCCGTTTTAGTAGATCGGGTTCGTTATGAAAATCTGGCTAAAGCGATCATTTTTATGCCCATGACAATCTCCTTTGTTGGCGCAGGTGTGATTTGGGGCTTTGTTTACGATTTCCCTGTGAATCCAGCCAACCCCAACACCCCTATCATCGGGTTGTTGAATGCCGTGATAGTGGGACTAGGAGGGAAACCGATCCCATTCTTATCTTCGCCACCGATCATAAACAACCTGTCTTTGATCGTGGTGGGAATCTGGCTTTATACAGGTTTCAGTATGACCATTCTTTCTGCTGCTATCAAAGGTGTCAATAGGGAACTGTTAGAAGCAGCCCGCATTGATGGTGCAAATGAATGGAAAGCCTTTTGGAAAATCACGTTCCCGGTAATCCTACCGACAATTACAGTTGTAATGACCACAATGACTATCTTTACATTGAAGCTCTTTGACGTAATTTATGTGATGACGGGGGGAAATTTTGAAACCAATGTGGTGGCTGTCCGAATGTATCAGGAAATGTATATCAACTTCGAGGCTGGACGTTCAGCAGCAATAGCAGTAGTGCTTCTGATTATGATCATCCCGGTATTAATATACAATATTCGCCGTTTCCAGGAACAGGAGGCGATTCGGTGAACGAGCGAACAAAAGCAAAATGGAACAAAATTTTGGGCCGGATTCCGCTCAACCTGGTGATCATCCTCCTATGTTTAGCCTGGATTTTACCCACGCTGGGATTGTTAGTTACCTCCTTCCGCCCTGTCCAACATGTAAACGAGACCGGTTGGTGGACAGTTTTTGCCAAACCGAAAGGCAATGTAACGTACGTAACATACTGTGCCGAATGTCATGGAGAAACGGGAAACGCCATTGCAGAGGCTGATCTCAGTGACCCAGAATATATCAGCCAATTCCGCCGTTCCATCCAGATAAAAATCACTTTCAATAACGAATATGACGGCGAGATCCATGTTCCTGAAAGCCAGCGGCCAACAGACGATGATTTGGCAGAAATTCTTGAAACCCTTCGCGGTGAAGTGGAGGGGGAAACCTTGCCCAGGCTTTGGCTGAGGAACTACCAAGATGTCTTAGCTGGTTATCGCGGCCGGACCACCTATGTAGACGATTGTGCTGAGGGCAACTTGCTTCCCGGTCAGCGCACATGTGACTTCTGGATAGACGTGACGATTGCCAAAGCATCAATGGGGAGAGCTTTCGTCAACACACTCATTGTGGCCATCCCCTCCACCTTGATACCAATCTTTTTTGCCGCCTTTGCCGCCTTTGCCTTTTCTTGGTTAGAATTCAAAGGTCGGCAGGTATTGTTTGCAATTCTGGTTGGCTTGCAGATCGTCCCCCTTCAGATGGCTTTACTTCCAGTCTTCAGGCTCTACGTAGAGCTGAATCTAACAGGAACATTCCTCGGGGTTTGGCTGTTCCACACAGGGTTTGGACTACCTTACGCAATCTACCTGACACGAAACTTCCTCGGTTCGCTGCCTAAGGAAATTTTCGAATCTGCCTACCTTGATGGCGCCTCTCCCTGGACAGCTTTCACCAAACTCGCCTTACCGCTGTCTATACCTGCACTGGCATCTCTTGGAATATTTCAGCTTCTATGGATATGGAACGATCTACTGGTAGCCCTGATTTTCCTCGGTGGTGACACACCAGTAATGACTTACCAGATCAGCAACATGGTCACCTCCCTTGGCGCCGGATGGCACTTGCTAACAGCTGCGGCTTTCCTTTCTTTCCTCGTACCCATGATCATCTTCTTCGCCTTACAGCGGTACTTCGTTCGCGGCATGCTCGGTGGAGCAATTAAAGGATAGTAAGATTTTAGTAAAATAATTAAAACTCCGAAAATCAAGTGCACTTGATTTTCGGAGTAATTTTTCAAATATCTTGAGGAGCCCACATGCAACCTAATATGGCAGACTATTCCTTAGACAATAATGGAAAATTCATTATTGATAATTACAACTGGGCTGCACCGCTTTCAAATTTTTTACCTGGCATTGGCGGAAAATGGGGAATCCCATTATGGGCATTTTATGTCAACCGGGGACAAGGCATCAGCAGTATGGGCATCCGGGATAAGGATCATGCGATTTTAGAATTCCTCTCCTTTAATAAGGCTTGTCAAGTTGTAAGCCAACAAGGATTCCGTACATTTATCAAGATTGATGGTCAAGAAATATATGAGGCTTTCAGGAAGACCAGGAGCAAAACCATCCACCAGAAAATGCTTATCTCTTCTCATGAATTAGAACTGCAAGAAAAAAATTTAGATTTAGGCTTAGAGATAAATATCAGATATTTTCCACTTGTAAACCTAGCTTTGACTGGTCTCGTAAGGCAAGTTGAGATTCGTAACTTATCCAAAAAATCAAAAAATCTAGAATTGCTTGATGGTGTTAGTCGAGTTATTCCCTATGGTGTGACAAATGAACATCTAAAATCAATAGCAAGACATATCGAGGGAATGATGGGCGTTTCAGAAGTTTCCGGGATCCCATATTTCAAACTAAAACAAACTGCAGCTGATATCGAGGAAATCGGGGCACTAGAAGGCGGGAATTTCTACCTGAGTGTACTGAATGGTGAGGAAACGCCAAAAGAGAATAAAATTGTAGATCCCCAAATTATTTTTGGAGAGATCGAGAGCTTAGATTTTCCATGGGGCTATTCGAATTTAAACATTGAGGAAATGTTGGCTTGCTCCCAGATCAGGGAAAACAGAACGCCCTGTACATTCACCATCTTATCCAAATCTCTTGCACCGGATGAAAGTCTACAACTTGATTCAATCCTCGGATTTTCTAAATCCCAAACCCAACTAAAAAAGTTTATAAACCAAGTATATTCGTCAGAATTGATCAGGCACAAACGGGATGAAAACCAACAAGTCGTAAATAAAGTCAAACAGGTTGCACTCACAATCAGTGAAAAACCAGCCTTTGACCAATATTGCCAGCAGACATATCTTGATAATGTGATGCGCGGTGGTATGCCCTCATTTCTGACGGCAAATGAAAGGGAAACTATTTTCTATATTTATGGTCGACAAGGGGGTGACTTAGAGCGAGATTACCATTGGTTTGAATTAGAACCTACCTATCTCTCCCAGGGCAATGGACACTATCGGAATGTACTCCAAAACCGAAGGATGGATAACTGGTTCTTTCCCAAAATTGGGGATCATAACATAACTACCTTTATGAATCTTATTCAAATGGATGGCTATAACCCCTTAGTTGTCAATGGAGTCAGATACAGTGCCCATGAAGAAGAAAATATCTTAGACCTTCTGACCTTAAAACTGAATGACCGGGATCGAGCAGCAGAATTACTTGAGTTTACCAAAACACCGTTTTCTCCAGGGGATTTCATTATGGAATTGGAAAAATATGCACCTGGAAACCCGCAGGAATATGAGGAAATTCTGGCAGATCTGCTGCAATACTGCAAACCCGGTGAAATTGGCAGCCTCCATGCCGGTTTTTGGATCGATCACTGGTTTTACAACCTTGATTTGATTGAATCCTACCTGGCGATCTTTCCTGACAAAGTTACAGAATTATTTGAGACTTACCAATACACTTATTACGATAACCCAGACATTGTTCAACCCAGAATAAACAAGACTAAACTAGTCAATGGAAAGGTTCATCAATTAGATGCTGTTTTTAGAGATCGAGAAAAAGAGAAATTGATTAACTCCCGAAAGAATGATCCATATAAAGTGCATACCAAGCATGGACACGGTAAAGTTTATTATTCAAATTTAATAGGAAAATTGCTTTGTCTGCTTGCGAATAAAATCGCCTCCCTGGATGCGAATGGTATCGGAATTGAAATGGAGGCAGGCAAACCGGGTTGGTGTGATTCCTTGAATGGATTACCAAGATTGTTTGGTTCCTCTATATGCGAGAGCTTGGAGATTGTTCGCATGTGCCGGTTACTTTTGAAGTATCTTGATCCTACAAATTATTCCGGCCCAGTACAAATTAATCTCTTTGAGGAACTCCATAATCTGCTTATCGGATTGAACGAGGCGTTGATCAATGCTCCTGATTCCAATCTTCCCAACCAAGCGTTGGCTTTCTGGGAGCAAAGTCACGCACTCCTCGAGAATTACCGTGAAAAAGTGAAGGTTGGTATTTCAGGGGAAGAGAAAATGATGCAAATCAGTTTTTTGGTCGAGTTCATTAATAAATGCCTAAAGTTTTTGGAGACAAAGTTCACAGGATCTCCAGAAGATATCACCTCTGAGAATGGTATCCCTTATACATACTTCATCAATGAAGTTGTTGAATATCAAAGTTCTTTGACTGGTGCTGATCACCAAATCAAACCCACCAAAATCCACCAGAAGGCGCTATCTCTATTCTTAGAAGGTCCAGTTCACTACATCCGAGTTTACCCAGAAAAGGCTGACACAATTTATCAGAATCTGCGCTCAAGTGGCCTATTTGATCCAAAATTAAAAACCTTCAAGGCCTGTGCCTCGTTGGAAAAAGAACCTTTCGAAATTGGAAGAATTAAAGCCTATCCTAGTGGATGGATTGAAAATGAAGCCATTTATACCCATATGCAATATAAATGGCTCTTGGAACTCCTCAGGGCTGGCTTATATAATGAATTCTTCCAAGAAATCAAGACTGCTTTTCCGCCATTTCTAGATCCTCAAATATATGGTAGGAACATCTTGGAGAATTGCTCATTTATTGCTGGCAGCGCAAACCCCGATCAAAGCATCCATGGACGAGCTTTTCAGCCCCGCTTCAGTGGTGTTACCAGCGAATTCTTGAATATCTGGTTCCTGATGACTGTCGGTCCGCAACCATTCTTCTTGATAGATGACACCCAACTTGGTTTTCACCTCCAGCCTGCCCTGCCAAATTGGTTGTTTACCACGAAAGAGAAGGGTATTAATCTGATGAATGCTAAGGGTAAATTGCAAGAATTTATATTCCAACCTAACAGCTTTGTTTTTAAATTATTTGGAACAACGCTCATCCATTATTACAATCCAAAGCGATTATCAACCTTCGGAAAGAATGCTGCTGAAATTCAGTCCTATGTTTTCGTTTATCATGATGAAAGAGAAATCAAAGAAACTGGAAGCTATGTAAAAAACCTTCTAGCAAGAGATTTACGAGATGGAAAAATTGCACGGGTTACTGTATTGCTAGGATAAGATTGAAGAATCCATAAAAGATCCCGCATCTCTGCGGAATTAAATAACCCTGGCAGGACTCGAACTTTCAACCAAACGTTCCAGAATTTACATGTCCATTAGGTTGTATAGTGTTCATTGTGTCCATCCTGTCCATAGTTTCCAGGCTATTTGCAACAGCGAACTAGTTTGGGGAGCAATACAACCAACCTTGACAAGCTAGTTGGTTGTTGTATAAACTAGACAGGCTAGCTATGTTAGACAGAAGGTGTGCCCGTGACAAAAGTTTGGCAGCTGCAGGAAGCGAAAAACAAATTCAGCCAGGTTGTTAATGAAGCCTTGAACAAGGGTCCGCAAATTGTCACCCGGCGGGGAAAAGAGATCGTGGTGATCCTGTCCAGGGAAGATTACAGGCGATTGAAAAAGTCCCAGTCGGGGGTAGTTGAATTCTTCCAGCGCTCACCTCTGGTTGGGGTTGAGCTTGATCTGGAACGAGATAAAACGCATCCCAGGGAGGTAACTCTTTGAATTACCTCTTTGATACCAATATACTTTCTGAGCTAACTGCAAAGAACCCAGATGCCAATGTAGTCGCCTGGGTGGAGAACATTGATCAGGAAAATATTTTTCTTAGTGTTGTTGCCATCGGGGAATTCAAAAAGGGGATTGAGAAACTGCCTGGGTCCAGGAGGAAAAAGGACTTGATTTCCTGGTTGGAAAACGATCTCCTGGTCCGGTTTGGAGAGCGCATCATTCCTATTGATCTTCCTGTCATGCTTGTCTGGGGAACAATGGTCGCTGAGTTAGAAAAGGCAGGAACTCCGCTGCCCGCGATAGACTTCCTACTGGCAGCTTCGGCCTCCCAAAGGGGGCTTACTCTGGTGACCCGGAACACAAAGGACTTTGAACCTACTGGAATCCCCCTCATTAACCCCTGGATTGTATAAAGTATGTGGCTAGCCCCCGTTTTTCACCGGTAGGACCTTTCTTGAGTGCTTGGTTTTTCGATCAGCATCCTGTGCGTCCCGCCAAAATGATTTCTTTACCAATTAGGACCAGCGGGGGCATTTGAACAGAAAGTTGCAGTTTGAAAGTGGAAATGTATCGATTACCGGTACTTTCTGCGGAAAACTCCCTAAAGATCATCGATAAGATAGTACCCGTTAGGGGGAACGTGTTTGTATGGTAAGAGAGATATATGAGATAAGGTCTCATTGCCAATCTCTTCCCCTTGCTTGCTGTCTGAGATTTTCCACAATGTCATTGATTCTAATCGTGGTCCAGTAGAGAAACAGAACAGCGTTAGTTACAAATTTTTCATTGAATTAGATATAAATATTAGTCTTAATAAAATACGGAATGAGTCAATGGTTTTGGACAACTGTGCCCAAGGCTTACTTGACAAGGACGATTAAGCTATGTATACTCATTGTATATCCTTCCACTGGTGACAAAGAACGAGGTAATTCATATGAGAAAAAAGGTCAATAAATGGGGGAATAGTCTTGGGCTGCGAATTCCGAAACTGGTTGCTGCTGAAGTCGGGCTTGAGGAAAACTCCTTGGTAAACTTAACAATCGTCAATGGGTCTATTGTAATTTCTCCCGAGAGAGAGCCCCCGCTAGATCTCAAAGCGATGCTTAACAAGGTGACAGAAGAGAATCTTCATAGCGAAGTGAACACAGGTCCCGCTATAGGTAGAGAAGCGTGGTAAGGAAGGACAGGGACTATATTCCTGAGCGCGGGGATGCAATCTGGATCACGCTGGATCCCCAAACAGGACATGAGCAGGCGGGAAGACGGCCCGCTGTTGTTCTGTCTCCCAAGGCATATAACGGCAAAGTAGGCTTATCCATTCTCTGTCCGATCACAAATCAGATAAAGGGTTATCCCTTTGAAGTAAGAATACCGCCTGGCTTGCCCGTTGAGGGGGTGATTCTGGCCGACCAGGTTAAGAATTTAGATTGGGAGATCCGGGATGCCGAGCTAATCTGTCAACTGTCAAGAAGCACCATCATTGAAGTGCTGGAAAAAATCAACGTGTTATTATCTTTTGAGGTTTGAGACAAAGGCCTTCGTGCTCGGCGATAACATATTAGTATACTAATGAAGGGACTGGACCCCGAGAGGAAGCCGCTGATAACCAATCCGCGCTACCTGCCAGCTGGTTTTGCCATTATCAATCTTAGAGAGCCGTTCAAACTATCACAATCACCATAGATTCGTAAGAAAATCCAATCGAAAAATCATTGCTTGTAGCTTTTTTCTTTTGATTGAAAAACTTTCAAGGTTCCGAAAATACATTCAGGATAAAGGCATCCTGCAGGTTGATGATATTTCAACTTCTGACATCAGGTTGTATTTGTTAGAACTCTCGGAGACCAGCAATAATGGAGGAGTTCACGCCCACTACAGAGCCTTAAGAAGTTTCTTCAACTGGTGGGAGAGTGAATCTGAGGATTATCAAAATCCTATCAATAAGGTTTCTCCTCCCAAGGTTGTCAACAATCCCATAGAAGGAATATCTATTGATGATGTGATGAAGATGGTTTCCGCCTGCAAAACAGGTTTGGCTGAGAGGGATAAAGCCATCTTGCTTTCACTGCTGGATACAGGATGCAGGGCAAGTGAATTCTTAAGTATCAATATCGGGGATATGGATTTAATAAATGGGGAAATTAGAATATTACATGGAAAGGGGGATAAATATAGGACTGTCTATTTAGGTAGAAATAGCACGAGGAAAGTTAGGATATATCTAAAAATAAGAAGAGAGGTTTATCCTCATTCCCCATTGTGGGTTACTAACGATGGGTGCAGATTAACTTACTCTGGATTAAGACAAATCATCCGAAGAAGAGCAGGGGATGCCAATGTAAAGACACCTGGAATCCATGATTTTAGAAGATGTTTTGCAATTGAGTTTCTGAGGAATGATGGGGATGTTTTCACGCTTCAAAGGATTTTAGGACACTCATCATTAGAGATGGTGAAAAAATATCTGGCAATTGCAAAAGCAGATTGTGAGGAAGCGCACAGAAAAGCAAGTCCTGTAGATAGGTGGAATCCGTAATTTCTTATCTAATTCCTTTGGGTGGTTATACCATCCAGGAAATCGATTTTGACTAATCAAATATCGCTTCTCCGCTATTAAAAGTATTGGGTTTACCTGAGATAACCATAGCAATTTCACACTGGGAGAAGCCCTGCGTCAAGGTGATTAAATTGCTTATGCTCTTAGAAGAAAGTTCACAAAGCTGAGTGTCAAAGCAGGAATGAACCTCATCTATATTCAAAGCCTGATGGGACATTCAAATATTGAGACTACTAGAAACTACGTTCAGAAGTTGGATAACTCAGAAGTCTTGAATGCTCAGAAGATACATGGAACGGTGGATAATTATTTCTTGGCTTATTCAGTTCCACCACAACCAATCTTGGGGTCAACACAGCCACAGGG